>NZ_FLRH01000004.1:1093194-1439258 GCF_900089585.1 Micromonospora sediminicola
ACCGGCGGCCCGGCCACCACCGTCACCGGGGTACGCGGGCGCAGCCCGATCCGCGCCGTCCGGGGGTCGAACATCCGCTCCGGGCCGACCATGGCCACCGGGATCACCGGGGCGCCGGTGGCCAACGCCAGCCGGGCCGCGCCGGTCTTGCCCTTCATCGGCCACAGCTGCGGCTCCCGGGTCGTGGTGCCCTCCGGGTAGATCACCACGGCGCCCCCCTCGTCCAGCGCGGCGATCAGCTTGTCCAGCGACTTGACCGCCTCGACGCTGCCCCGCTCGACCGGGATCTGCCTGCACCGGTGCAGGATCCAGCCGATCACCGGGACCCGGAAGACGCTGGCCTTGCCCAGGAACTGCGGCCAGCGCCCGGCGTCGTAGATGAAGTGCGCGGAGACCAGCGGGTCGGCGTGCGAGATGTGGTTGGGCACGATGATGATCCCGCCGTCGCGGCGCAGGTGCTCCATCCCCCGCCAGGTGCGCCTGGTCCACACCGTCAACACCGGCTTCACCAGCACCACGGCGAACCGTTGCCAGAATCCCAGCCTCCGCGGTGCCACAGTGCCTCCTCGTTCCGCCCCACGCGCCCCGGGAGAGAATCATGCCTGCTCGCCCCCGGTCCGGCCAGTGCGGGTACCGCCACCGGCGCTGGCAGGATGGTCGGCGTGCCTGAGCCGAGCTGGACCGTGGTGATGCCGGTGAAGCGCCTCGGCGCCGCGAAGAGCCGGTTGCGGGGCGCGCTGCCCGGCGTACCCCACGAGGAGCTGGCGCTGGCCCTGGCGGCCGACACGCTGCGCGCGGTGCGGGCGTGCCCGGCGGTCGCCCGGGTGCTGGTGGTCACCGACGATCCCCGGGTGGGCGCGGCGGCGACCGCCGCGGGCGCCCGGGTCGTTGCCGACCCGGGCGGCGGGCTGAACGCGGCCTTCCGGCACGGCGCGGCCCTCGCCGGGCCCGGGGAGGCGGTGGCCGCCCTCACCGCCGACCTGCCGGCGCTGCGCCCGGCCGAGCTGGCCGCGGCCCTGCGCGCGACCGAGGGGGTACGCGGGTTCGTGGCCGACGCCCCGGGCGGGGGCACGGTGCTGCTCGCCGTGCCGGCCGGGGTGCCGCTGGCCCCCCGCTTCGGCCCCGGCTCGGCCGGCGCGCACGCCGCCGGCGGCGCGCTGCCGCTGGTCGGCGACTGGCCCAGCCTGCGCCGGGACGTGGACACCCCGCCCGACCTGGCCGCCGCCGCCGGCCTGGGCGTGGGCCCCCGCACCGGGGCGCTGCTGGCCCGGGTCGCCGGTCCGGTCCGGTACGGTGCTGGCATGCAGGGCACGGTGGCCACCTACGACGCGTCGACCCGCAGCGGGGTGCTGCTGCTCGACGACGGCACCGAGCTGGCCTTCCCGGCCCGCGCGTTCGACGCGTCCGGGCTGCGGCTGCTGCGGCTCGGCCAGCGGGTGCGCGTGGAACGCGACGCGGCCGGCGAGGTGGTCCGGGTGACCTTGCCGACCATGGCGTGAACAACCTGGCCGGAGTTCATTTTCTGTTCACCCTCGTCAGGGAATCATGAGGTGGTGAGCACCCCTCGCGAGCACTCCGACCCGCCGCCCCTCCTCGACCCCGGCACGCCCCGCAACGGCCGCCCCACGCGCGGCCCCGACGGGCGGTTCCGGCAGACCCGGCCGCCCGAGGAGCGTCTCGGCGCCGACCCGGACGCGGCCGGCGCGACCGGGCTGGACGAGCCGCTCGACCCGGTGGAGGGGCCCGGCCCGGCCGACGGGACCGACCCCGACGCCGGCCCGCCGACCGCGCAGCCGCTGCCCGAGGACCGCTTCCTCAACCGCGAGCTGTCCTGGCTCGACTTCAACGCCCGGGTGCTGGCGCTCGCCGAGGACCCGCGCACGCCGCTGCTGGAGCGCGCGAAGTTCCTGGCGATCTTCGCCAGCAACCTGGACGAGTTCTTCATGGTCCGGGTGGCCGGGCTCAAGCGCCGGCTCTCCGCCGGCCTGCCGGTGCGCGGCGGTGACCGGCTGCCGCTGCGCACCCAGCTCGAACTGATCACCGAGAAGACCGCCGACCTGGTCGCCCGGCACGCCGCCTGCTTCGTCGACGACGTGCTGCCCCGGCTCGCCGAGGAGGACATCCGGGTCCTGCGGTGGAGCGACCTGGACGACGCCGAGCGGGAGCGGCTGCGCACCTGGTTCCGCGAGCACATCTTCCCGGTGCTCACGCCGCTCGCGGTCGACCCGGCGCACCCGTTCCCCTACATCTCCGGCCGGTCGCTGAACCTGGCCGTCTCGGTCCGCGACCCGGACGGCGGTTCGGAGCTGTTCGCCCGGGTCAAGGTGCCGAACAACGTCCCCCGGTTCGTCCGGGTGGCGAAGGACCGGCCCGGGGTGCGTTTCCTGCCGGTGGAGGACCTCATCTCCGTCCACCTCGGCCAGCTCTTCTCCGGCATGCAGGTGGTCGAGTGCCACCTGTTCCGGGTCACCCGCAACGCCGAGGTGGAGGTCGACGAGGACCGCGACGAGGACCTGCTCCAGGCCCTCGAACGGGAGCTGGCCCGGCGCCGGTTCGGCCCGCCGGTGCGGCTGGAGGTGGCCGCCTCCATCTCCGACCACATGCTGGAGCTGCTCGTCCGCGAGCTGGACATGGACGGGCACGACGTGCTGCGGGTCCGCGGTCTGCTCGACCTGTCCGCCCTGTGGCAGGTCTACGGCGAGGCCGACCGACCCGACCTCAAGGACCCGCCGTTCGTGCCGGCCACCCACCCGCGCCTGGCCGAGGGCGAGGTGCCGCGCAGCGTGTTCGCCACGCTGCGCGACGGCGACGTGCTGGTGCACCACCCCTACCACTCGTTCGCGACCAGCGTGCAGCGCTTCGTGGAGCAGGCCGCGGCCGACCCGAACGTGCTGGCCATCAAGCAGACGCTCTACCGCACCAGCGGCGACTCCCCGATCGTCGACGCGCTGGTCGACGCGGCCGCCGCCGGCAAGCAGGTGGTGGTGCTGGTGGAGCTGAAGGCGCGCTTCGACGAGGTGGCCAACATCGGCTGGGCGCGCACCCTGGAGCGGGCCGGCTGCCACGTGGTCTACGGCCTGGTGGGGCTCAAGACGCACTGCAAGACCGCGCTGGTGGTGCGCCAGGAGGGCAACCAGATCCGGCGCTACTGCCACATCGGCACCGGCAACTACCACCCGAAGACCGCCCGGCTCTACGAGGACTTCGGCATGCTCACCGCCGACCCCGAGATCGGCGCCGACCTGACCGACCTGTTCAACGTGCTCACCGGCTACAGCCGGCAGACCGCGTTCCGCCGGCTGCTGGTCGCCCCGCAGGGCATCCGCAGCGGCCTGATCGAGCGGATCGACCGGGAGATCGAGCACGTCCGGCTCGGCATGCCGGGGCTGGTGCAGTTCAAGGTGAACTCCCTCGTCGACGAGGAGATCACCGACGCGCTCTACCGGGCGTCGCGGGCCGGCGTCCACGTCGACCTGCTGATCCGGGGAATGTGCACGCTGCGCCCGGGCGTGCCCGGGCTGTCGGAGAACATCCGGGTCCGCTCGATCCTCGGCCGGTTCCTGGAGCACTCGCGCGTCTTCCGGTTCGGCAACAACGGCGACGCGGAGTTCTGGATGGGCTCGGCCGACCTGATGCACCGCAACCTGGACCGCCGGGTGGAGGCGCTGGTGCAGGTGAGCGACCCGGTGGCCCGGGCCGAGCTGGACCACGTCCTGGCCACCGCGTTCGACAGCGACGTGGACGCGTTCGAGCTGGCCGCGGACGGCACCTGGCACCGGCGTACCGGCACCGACGACGCGCCGCTGACCCACCTGCAGGACCTGCTGTTGCGCCGGGTCGGCGGTCGGGCGGACTGAGCGGGCCGTGCCGGGCGACGGGCGGGCATACGGTGAGCGGATGAGCGACGACGAACCGGTGCGGATCCGGGCGGCGGGTGGCGTCGTCTGGCGTCCGGGTCCCACCGGCGTCGAGATCTGCCTGGTGCACCGCCCCCGCTACGGCGACTGGTCACTGCCCAAGGGCAAGCTGGACGCCGGCGAGCACCCGCTGGTCGCCGCCGTGCGGGAGGTGGCCGAGGAGACCGACGTGCGGGCCGTGCCGCAGGTCCGCCTGCCCACGGTCCGCTACCGCAGCGAGGGCCGGGCCAAGGCGGTCGACTGGTGGTCGATGCGGGCCGTCGGCGCCGGCGGCTTCCAGCCCGGCACCGAGGTCGACGAGGTGGCCTGGTACGCGGTGGACGACGCCGCCCGCCGGGTCAGCTATCCGCACGACGCCGAGGTGATCGCCGCGTTCGCGGCGTTGCCGCCGGTCACCGCGACGCTGCTGCTGGTCCGGCACGCGCACGCCGGCAAGCGGGGCACGTGGACCGGCCCGGACACCGGCCGCCCGCTGGACGCCGAGGGGTGGGCCCAGGCGCAGGCGCTGGTCCCGCTGGTGTCCCTGGTCCGCCCGGTGCGCCTGCTCTCCGCCTCGGCCCGCCGCTGCGTGCAGACGCTGGACCCGGCGGCGGCCCGGCTGGACCTGCCGATCGAGATCTGCGGCGACCTCGACGAGCCGGTGCCGGGGCAGCAGGCCGAGGAGTGCGCGTTGGCCGCCGCGGCGCGGCTGACCGCGCTGGCCGGGGCCGGCGAGCCGGTCGCGGTGTGCAGCCAGGGCAAGGTGATCCCGGGCGCGCTGGAACGGCTCACCGGTCGCGCCGACGACTTCACCACCGCCAAGGGCGGCGGCTGGCTCCTTCCGTTCGCCGGCGACCGCCTGGTGGCCCCCGACCGATTGTGAGTCGGCTCCCGGCTCAGGGCAGCGTGACGGTGAGCGTCACCGGGAGGTGGTCGCTGGCCTCGGTTCGGGGGGCGCGCACCTCGGCGGCGGTCAGCCCCGGCGAGACGAGGACGTGGTCGATCTGGGCGCGCGGGTCGTCGGCGGGGCTGGTCCGCAGCGGCCGGGCGGCGGCCAGCGCGTCCACCAGACCGGCCCGGGTGAACTCGGCGAACGCCGGATCGTCCGGCTCGGTGTTGAGGTCGCCGCCGAGCACCAGCGGCCGGCCGGCCGCGTATTCGCTGGCGAACGCGGCCACCTCGCGGGCCTGTTCCACCGGATCCCGGCCGGGCGGCGGTTGCAGGTGGGTGGCGACCACGGCCAGCTCGCGGCCACCGAGGTCGAGCGTCACGCCGAGCGCCTGCGCCCCGGTCGGCGCGCCGTGCGCGGTCAACGGCCGGGTCCGGCCCGTGCGCACCGGGAATCGGGTGAGCACCGCGTCGCCCCACACCGGGTCGGCGGCGGGCGCGAAGACGTACGGCATCCCCAGCCGACCGGCCAGCAGCGCCACCGTGTCGTGCCCGCCGTTGAGCCACCAGCCCCGGTCCACCTCGCTGAGCAGCACCACGTCCGCCCCGCGCAGCTGTCGGGCGACCGCGTCGAGGTCCAGCCGGCCGTCGATGCCGAAGCCCATCCGGATGTTGTAGGCGGTGACCCGCACCGTCCCCGGCGGGCCGCCCGGCCGGGGGTCCGACGGCGGGACGTGCAGGTGGGTGCCGAGCCCGGCCGACGCCGTCAGGCCGAGGAGGAGCCAGGTCCGCGCCGGATCGGGCAGGGTCGGGGCGGACCACGGTGGCCCGGTGAACGCCACCAGAGCGACCAGGACGGCCGCGGCGACCGGCACCCACCCGTTGGGGTACCCGAGGTCGTAGGCGGCGTAGTAGGCCACCGTGGCCACCGCGAAGACCAGCATTCCGACGACGGCGGCCCGACCGCGCCGCGCCGCCGCCCGTCCGTCCGGGTCGGCGCCGGCCACCGCGTCGTCGGTCGCCGAGTCGGTCAGCGCCAGGCAACCGCCGAGCCCGGCGGCGGTGAGCAGGTACGCCGGGACCAACCGCCCGGTCGCGAACAGCACCGCGCCGGCGACCAGCGCGACCGGCCAGAGCACCCGGGCGAGTCGGGTCGGCATCCGGAGCAGCACGCCCGCCAGGAACAGCAGGACCGCGTACCCGCCCAGCACCGGGACGGCGGGACGGGCGAGGCCGGGGAAGTCGGGGGAACCGGTGCCGGCGGCGGCGCTCCAGACCGCCGGGGCGAGCGCGATCTGGTTGGCCAGCAGCAGCGCCGGACCGCAGAGCAACCAGGCCCGCCGCCCGGCCGCCACCGGTGGCGTCTCCCGCACCGGTTCCGATGCCGCCCCGAACCGGTCCGGCGACACCGGCCCGGGCGTCGGCGCGGCGGACGGCATCCCCGGCCGTCGTGCCGCGGCGAGCCCGGCCGCGGCGAGGAACGCCAGCACCAGCGGGACGCTCAGGCTCCACCCGAGCACACCGCCGCGCCAGACCAGGTCCTCGGTGCCGAGCAGGGCGTGCCCGACCGCGTTGCCGGCCAGGCCGAGCGCCAGCCCGGCGACCGGCCGGTCGACGAGCGCGGCGGCCGCGGCGAGCCAGACCAGTCCGGCGAGCAGCCCGGCGCACGCCAGCCAGAGCTGGGCCGTGCCACCGGGACCGGCGGTCAGGAGCAGGCGCACGACGGCCAGCACGCCGGCCGCCGCGAGGCCGACCGGGCGGACGCCGAGCCGGCGTACCAGGCCGGGCGCGGCCAGCGCGAGCACGAACCAGCCGAGCGCGAACGCGCCGAGCAGCTCGGCGGGCGTCTCGGCGGCGCGGCCGAAGAGCGTGATGACCGACGGGAGCCAGACCCGAAGCACGTCCAGCAGGACCGTGACGCCCAGGGCGAGCGCGAGGGTGCAGAGGTGACGGTGCCGCACGGGCGCCTCTTCTCGTGACCGACGGGGGTTTCGGCACGGCGATTCTGCGCGGCGGCGCGGCGGGCGGTCAACGCGTACCCACGGACGAGGGCGCCCACCGCGAACGGTGGGCGCCCTCGGTGGGACGGTCCGGTCAGCGCCGGGTGGCGGCCTTCTTGGCCGGCGCCTTCTTCGCGGGCGCCTTCTTCGCCGCCGCGGTCTTCTTGGCCGTGGCCGACTTGGCCGCGGTCGTCTTCTTGGCCGCGGTGGTCTTCTTGGCCGTGGCGGACTTCGCCGCGGTCGTCTTCTTCGCCGCCGCGGTCTTGGTCGCGGTGGCCTTCTTGGCCGGTGCGGCCTTCTTGCTCGCGGCGGTGGTCTTGGTGGCCTTCGCCGCCGTGGTCTTCTTCGCGGCCCCGGTGGTCTTCGCCGCCGTGGTCTTCTTCGCCGCCGCCGTGGTCTTGGCGGCCCCGGTGGTCTTCTTCGCGGCGGCGGTGTCCTTCGGCACCTTGCCGCTGGCCACCATCTCCTTGAAGCCCGCGCCCGCCCGGAAGGTCGGGACGGAGGTCTTCTTGACCTTCACCGCCTCGCCGGTCCGCGGGTTGCGCGCTGTTCGGGCTCCCCGGACGCGCTTCTCGAACGCTCCGAAACCGGTGATCGCCACCTTCTCGCCCTTGGTGACCGCCGCCTGGACCTCAGCGAGAACCGCGTCGAGCGCGGCCGTCGCCGTCTTCCGGTCCCCCAGGCGAACGGCGAGCGCCTCGATGAGCTCGGCCTTGTTCACGACTTCCTCCCGATTGTGCAACTGACTCGACGCGAGCCATTCTGCGCGCACGGTATGCCCTGTGCTGCCTGGACACAAACATTCGGTGGAAAAAAGCCCTTGTGTCGCAACGGATTCGCCCCCACCGGCCGGGCCGGTGGGGGCGAAAAGGGGGTACGGGTCAGGCGATCGAGGGCAGGAACACCGGCCGGGAGGCCTCGTACGTGGCGATGTCGGCCTCGTGCCGGAGGGTGAGTCCAATGTCGTCCAAGCCCTCCATCAGCCGCCACCGACTGTGGTCGTCCAGCGGGAAGGCCCAGGTGGCATCCCCGGCGCGGACCTCGCGGGCGTCGAGATCAACGGTGACCGGAGTGGTCGGATCGGATTCCGCGAGCGCCCAGAGTTGCTCCACGGCACTCAATTCCAGCTCGACCGGAAGGAGCCCTTCCTTCAGCGCGTTGCCGCGGAAGATGTCGCCGAAGCGGGGCGACACGACGGCCCGGAAGCCCCAGTCCCGCAGCGCCCAGACGGCATGCTCCCGGGACGATCCGGTGCCGAACTCCGGACCGGCCACAAGAATCGACGCTCCCGAATAAGCGGGATCGTTGAGAACGAATGACGGGTCCTCCCGCCACGCATTGAACAGGCCGTCGGCGAAACCGGTCCGGGTCACCCGCTTGAGGTACACGGCGGGGATGATCTGGTCGGTGTCCACATTGGACCGCCGCAGCGGCACCACGGTGCCGGTGTGGGTGGTGAACTTGTCCATCTCTCGGCTGCCCTTCTACAGGTCGGCGGGGGCGGCCAGCCGGCCGACCACGGCGGTGGCGGCGGCGACCGGCGGGGACACCAGGTGGGTACGCCCGCCCCGGCCCTGGCGGCCCTCGAAGTTGCGGTTGGAGGTCGAGGCGGAGCGCTCCCCGGGCCTGAGCGTGTCGGGGTTCATCCCCAGACACATGGAGCAGCCGGCGAACCGCCACTCGGCTCCCGCGTCGGTGAAGACCTGGTCCAGCCCCTCGATCTCGGCCGCCTCCCGGACCGCGGCGGAGCCGGGGACCACGAGCATGCGTACGCCGTCGGCGACCCGCCGCCCGCGCAGCACGTCGGCGGCGGCCCGCAGGTCCTCCAACCGGCCGTTGGTGCAGGAGCCGACGAAGACCACGTCGACGGCGAGGTCGCGCAGCGGGGTGCCGGGGGTGAGGTCCATGTATTCCAACGCCCGCCGGGCGGCGACCCGCTCCGGCTCGGTGTCGAACGCCTCCGGGTCCGGCACGGTCGCGCCCAGCGGCACGCCCTGACCGGGGTTGGTGCCCCAGGTGACGAACGGCGTGATCCGGCTCGCGTCCAGCGTGACCTCGGTGTCGAACGTCGCGCCCTCGTCGGTGGGCAACGTCCGCCAGTATTCCAGCGCCGCGTCCCAGTCGGCCCCCTGGGGCGCGTTCGGCCGCCCCTTCAGGTACGCGAACGTGGTCTCGTCCGGCGCGATCATGCCGGCCTTGGCGCCCCACTCGATGGACATGTTGGCGATCGTCATCCGCCCCTCCATCGAGAGGTCGCGGATGGCCTCGCCCCGGTACTCGACGATGTGGCCGCGACCGCCGCCGGTGCCCACCTGCGCGATCAGCGCGAGCACCAGGTCCTTGGCGGTGACGCCGGGCGCCAGTTCGCCGACCACGTTGACCGCCATGGTGCGCGGGCGGGCCTGCGGCAACGTCTGGGTGGCGAGCACGTGCTCGACCTCGCTGGTGCCGATGCCGAACGCGAGCGCGCCGAACGCGCCGTGGGTGGCGGTGTGCGAGTCGCCGCAGACGATCGTCATACCGGGCTGGGTGAGACCCAGCTGCGGGCCGATGACGTGCACGATGCCCTGGTTCTCGTCGCCCAGCGGGTGCAGCCGCACCCCGAACTCGGCGCAGTTGCGGCGCAGCGTCTCGATCTGGGTGCGGGAGGTGGGGTCCGCGATCGTGAGCAGGTCGCCGCGCCGGGAGCGGAAGGCCGGGTCGTCGTACCCGGTCGGGGTGTTGTGGTCCTCGGTCGCGATCGTCAGATCGGTCCGGCGCACCCCGCGCCCGGCCAGGCGCAGCCCGTCGAACGCCTGCGGGCTGGTCACCTCGTGCAGCAGGTGCAGGTCGATGAAGAGCAGGTCCGGCTCGCCGGCGGCGGAGCGGACCACGTGCGCGTCCCAGACCTTCTCGGCCAGGGTCCTCGGTTGAGTGACTCCCACCATCTGGACATCCTAAATTCTGGGAGGTAAATTTCGGCTTGTGGGACACAGTATGAGCGGTGTCGGCGTTCTCGACAAGGCGGTGGTCATCCTGGCCGCCTGTGTCGACGGCGCCAGCCTGGCCGAACTCGTTGAACGCACCAAGCTGCCCCGGGCCACCGCGCACCGGCTGGCACAGGCGCTGGAGATCCACCGGATGCTGGTCCGGGACACCCAGGGCCGATGGCGCCCGGGTCCGCGCCTGGGCGAGCTGGCCAACGCGGCCCCGGACGTGCTGCTCACCGCCGCCGAGCCGCTGCTCGCGGCGCTGCGCGACGCCACCGGCGAGAGCGCCCAGCTCTACCTGCGCCGCGCCGACGAGCGCATCTGCGTGGCCGCCGCCGAGCGCGCCAGCGGCCTGCGGGACACCGTCCCGGTCGGCTCGGTGCTGCCGATGACCGCCGGCTCGGCGGCCCAGATCCTGCTCGCCTGGGAGCCACCGGAAGCGGTCATGCCGCTGCTCCCCCGCTCCAAGTTCACCGGCCGCACGCTGGCCGAGGTGCGCCGGCGCGGCTGGGCGCAGAGCGTCGCGGAGCGGGAGGCCGGCGTGGCGAGCGTCTCCGCCCCGATCCGGGACCGCACCGGACGGGTGATCGCCGCGATCAGCATCTCCGGCCCGATCGAACGCCTCGGCCGCCGCCCCGGCGAACGCCACGCCATGGCCGTCGTCCGCGCCGGCCAACGCCTCTCCGGCCTCTGACCCCCGGCTGCCCGGCTGCCCGGCTGCCCGGCTGCCCGGCTGCCCGGCTGCCCGGCTGCCCGGCTGCCCGGCTGCCCGGCTGCCCGGCTGCCCGGCTGCCCGGCTGCCCGGCTGCCCGGCTGCCCGGCTGCCCGGCTGCCCGGCTGCCCGGCTGCCCGGCTGCCCGGCTGCAAGATCTTGGCACGAAAGGGCCCCTGGAGGGGCCGTTTCCTACCAAGATCTTCGCTGTTCCCGGCGGCGGCAGCCGTCCCGCCCGTCGATCAAGGAGTTTGCTTCGGATCGGGGCAGCCCGGGTGACGCAAACTCCTTGATCAACGAGGAGGGACCGGGCCGGAGGGTAGACAGAATGGCGAACGGCCCGTCTCGCGGGAGCGAGACGGGCCGTTCGATGACGTAGCCCCGACCGGATTCGAACCGGCGCTACCGCCTTGAGAGGGCGGCGTCCTGGGCCGCTAGACGACGGGGCCAGGCACTTTTCCTGCTTCACCACCCTGCCGGGCGGTGTGGCAGTAGTCTAGCCGCACCGCGTTCGGCACCGCCGCGGGGGGTCACCCCCTGCGCTGCGCACCGAACAGCAGAACAGCCCGCCCCCGGGAAGTGGGACGGGCTGACGGTGCTGTAGCCCCGACCGGATTCGAACCGGCGCTACCGCCTTGAGAGGGCGGCGTCCTGGGCCGCTAGACGACGGGGCCAGAACCTTCTTGCACTCCGGCAGTGGTGAACTGCCGGAATCCAGCGACCGGGGTTCTTGCGAACCCGCGGCTGCGCTGGGGTACCAGGACTCGAACCTAGACTAACTGAACCAGAATCAGTCGGGCTGCCAATTACCCCATACCCCATTGGCCCCTTGCGGCGCCGGGAATGAACTTTACCCTCCCGGTGCCGACAGGCCAAATCCAACCCCCCGAACCACCCTTGACCTGCGGAAACGGGGCGTCGGACGGATCAGGCGACGGGGACCACGGGGTTGCTGAGTTCCCCGATCCCCTCGATCCGCACGGTGACCGTATCCCCGTCGGTGAGCGGGCTAACCCCCGCCGGCGTGCCGGTGAGCACCACGTCGCCGGGAAGCAGCGTCATCACGTGCGAGATGTAGGACACCAGGCCCGGCACGTCGAAGACCATGTCCTTGGTCCGGCCGAGCTGGCGTACCTCCATCTCCTCCGGGTTGCGGCCCACCTCGCACCGGATCTCCAGGTCGGCCACGTCCAGCCCGGTGGTGATCCACGGACCGATGGGGCAGAACGAGTCGAAGCCCTTGGCCCGGGTCCACTGGCCGTCGGACCGCTGGAGGTCCCGCGCGGTGACGTCGTTGGCGCAGGTGTAGCCGAAGATGGCCCGCTCGGCGGCGGCCCGGTCGGCCCGGCGGGCGCCCGGCGCCCCGATCACCACGGCCAGCTCCGCCTCGTGCTCCACCTGCTTCGAGAAGATCGGCAGGCGGATGGCGTCCCGCGGACCGATCACCGAGGTGGACGGCTTGAGGAAGAGCAGCGGCTCCTTGGGCACCTCGCTGCCGTGCTCGGCGGCGTGCTCGGCGTAGTTACGGCCGACACAGACCACCTTGCTGGGCAGGATCGGCGACAGGAGCCGGACGTCGGAGAGCGCCCAGCGGGCGCCGGAGAACTGGATCTGCCCGAACGGGTGGCCCTCGATCTCGGCGATGGTCAGGCCCTGCGGCCCGGCCTCCGGTTCGCCCTCGACGACTCCGAACGACATTCCCTTGGCATGAGCGAAACGAGCGATACGCACCTGGCCAATCTATCCCCGACACCGGCGGGTGGCGGCCGGTCCGGCCCGGCGCGGCCGGCCAGGGTACGCCGGATCACACCGGCCGGGGCGGGATTGCCGGCTTCGTACCCGCCCGGCGGGCCCCGGACCATAGCTTCGGGTCCGGAGGTTCGTTGGTATGCCTGCATCGAGACGACACCACAGGACCCTGGCAGTGCTGGTGAACTGCCTCGGCGTCATCGCCGCCGTGCCCGCGCTGCCCCCGGCGGCGCCCCGGGCGACCGCCGCTCCCGCCCGACCGGCCCCACCGCCGGCCGCGGTCGCGGCGCCGGCCCGCCCGGCCGCGGCGGCCACCCCGATCCCGACCGGCGTCCCGGCGGTGCCGCCCGCGGTGCCGACCACCGGCCCGGCTCCGGTCCCGGCGTCGATGCCACCGGTGAGCGTGGCGGTGGGCGCGGCCGGCACGCCGACGCCGGGTTACCGGATCGAGGTGCGCAACGCCGCTACGACACCGGTCGAGACGCTGGTGCGGCAGGAGCTGCCGACCGGCTCCCGCGCCACCACCGTGACCGGCGGGGGCCGGGCCACCGGACCGGTCGGGGCGACCGCCGGCGAGGTCACCTGGCGGCTGCGGCTGCCGGCGCGGAGCACCACCACGCTGCACACCGCGCTCACGGTCACCGGTCCGGGCCGTTCGGTGACGGCCCCCACCTGCGTCTACGGCACCGACGGCACCCGCCCGTACGACTGCGCCACGGCGACCTGGGTGGGCGCGGCCACGGCGCCGGCGGCGCAGGTGACGGCGGCCCCGGCCTGGCGTCGTCCGCCGGTGCTGCTCGCCGCGTTCGCGGCGCTGCTGGTGCTCACCGGCGGCCTGCTCTGGTGGGTGGCGGCCCGGCGACGCCGCCGGCCCGCCGCGACGAGCGAGGGCACGGTCGGGGCGTCGGGCACGACCGGGCCCCGACCGGCCGAACCGGTCGGGGCGGGCGGCCCGGAGGACCGGGGCACCGTCTACCCGCGCCCGGCGCTGCCCACGCCCGCCGTCCGACGTCGCCGGCCGCCGGTCTGGCTGGTGGTCGGCGTGGCCGCCGCGGTGCTGGCCGGCGTGGTCGGGGCGGCGGCGTGGACGGCCACGCAGCGGGTCGCCGCGATGGACACCACCAAGCAGCCGACCAGCGGCGCCTGGGTGGGCAGCAGCGTCACCGGCGCGCTGGGGGTGCCGTTGCGGGAGACCGCGTTCGAGTTCACCGTCTACCGGATGAGCTGCGGCACGGGGGTGCTCCCGGCGGCGCCCGGCGGCGGGCGGCCGTGCCTGGCCACCGTGGGCGTGCGCAACCTCACGTCCGAGCAGCAGACGTGGCACGGTCAGTTGCAGCGCGCGTACCTGCCCGGCGGCAACTGGGTGGCCGCGGACGAGAACGCCACGCGGGTGGCGAACCTCGGCCGGGACGTGTTCGCCCAACCGGTGGCCGCCGGGCGGCGGGTGCTGCTGCCGCTGGTGTTCACCGTGCACGGCGGCGAGCCGCCGAAGCAGTTGGAGCTGCGCAGCGGGGTGTTCTCCGCCGGCGTGCGGGTGGACGTGGACTGACCGGGGTGCGGGCGGCGGTCGTACCCTGGGGTCCGTGACCGCCGCCCTCGCCCCCGCCGCCGTGCTCGACGCGGCCGACTGGCAGGCCCGCCGGCGCGCCCACGAGGAGCGGGTCGACGCCTGGCTGGCGCCGCACCTGGCGCGCCGCCGCACCGGGGTGAAGCATCCGGTGGAGGACTTCCTGTTCACCTACTACTCGCACCGCCCGGCGCAGTTGCGCCGCTGGCACCCGGGTGCGGGCGTGGCGCTGCGCGACGCCGACCCGGCCGGGTTCGGCCCGGACTACACCGCCGGCGCCGCCGGGCTCACCCTCGACACCGAGCGGGTACGCGCGCGGCGCGCCGAGTCGATCGACTGGATCCGTACGCTGCTGGCGGCGACCGCCGGTCGCCCGGCGCACCTGGGCTGCTTCGGCATGCACGAGTGGGCGATGGTCTACCGGCAGACGCAGGAGCAGGTGCGGCACAACGCCTGGCCGTTGCGGCTGAGCCCGGAGGCGACCGCGGCGGTGGTCGAGGAGCGTGGCGTGCGGTGCAGCCACTTCGACGCGTTCCGGTTCTTCACCGGCCCGGCCCGGCCGCTCAACGTGCTCCAACCGACCCGGGAGAGTCAGCACGCGCTGGAGCAGCCGGGCTGCCTGCACGCCAACATGGATCTCTACAAGTGGGCGTACAAGCTCTCGCCGCTGGTGCCGTCGGAGCTGGTCGCGGACGCGTTCGCGCTGGCCCGGGAGATCCGCGTGCTGGACATGCGGGCCAGCCCGTACGACCTGGCGGACCTGGGCCACCCGCCGGTGCCGGTGGAGACCCCGGAGGGCCGGTCCGAGTACGCCGCCGCCCAGCGCGGCTTCGCCGAGCGGGCCGCCGGGCTGCGGTCCCGCCTGCTGGCCGCGCTGGACCGGGCGGCACCCGCCGGGGTCGGGGCGGCGCCGGCGCTTCGACGCCTCGGACTCAACCCTCCGGATGCCCCCGGTGTCGGGCCCACTCCGGCGCGAGGATCGACATGACGGTGGCGTCCACCCAGCCGTCGCCGTCGCGCAGCACCTGCCGCAGCGTCCCCTCGGCCACGAAGCCGACCTTCTCGTAGGCCCGCCGGGCGCGCGGGTTGAACGCGAACACCTCCAGCCCGACGCGGTGCAGGCCGAGCTGCTCGAAGCCGTAGCCGACGATCAGCCGGACCGCCTCGGTGCCGAGGCCCCGGTCCCGGCCGGCCGGCCCGATCAGGGTGCGGAAGTTGCAGCTCGCGTTGGCGCGGTCCCACTCGTTCAGCACCACCTCGCCGACGCAGCGCCCACTGGCGCGGTCGACCACGGCCAGGTCGAGCCGGTCGGTCTGGCTGTTGCGGGTGCCGTACCAGGCCCGCAGCCGGGTGTCGGGGAAGTCCTCCCCGGGCGGGCTCCCGGTCAGCCGGGCCACCTCCGGGTCGGCCAGGATCTCCGCCAGCGCGGGCAGGTCGTCGTCGTGGAACGGGCGCAGCAGCACACGCTCGCCGGTGAGCGTGGGCTTGACGGAGAAACCGGTCGGCACGCGGGAAATTCTCCTGGCCGGCCGGCCGGCTGATCAACCGGGTTTCGGGTCAGTCACCGTCGACCCGACGGTCGCGCTTGCGCTGCGACTGCCGCTTCTTCTCGGCCAACCGGCGCTCCTTGGCGCCCCGTGACGGTCGGGTCGGGCGGCGCGGCTTCGGCGGCGGGGCGACCGCCTCGCGCAGCAGGGCGGCCATCCGCTCCCGGGCCGCCTCCCGGTTGGCCAGTTGCGCGCGGTGCTCGCTGGCCGCGACGGTCAGCACGCCGTCGACCAGCCGCCCGGCGAGCCGGGTCAGGGCCCGTTCCCGCAGCGACTCGGGCACGCTCGGCGAGCCGGCCAGGTCGAAGCTCAGCTCGACCCGCGAGTCGGTGGTGTTGACCCCCTGCCCGCCCGGCCCGGACGACCGGGAGAACCGCTCCCGCAGCTCGGCGGCGGGCACCACGAGCCGGTCGGTCACCCGCAGTCCGTCGTCCACGCCCCCGAGGCTAGCGCCCCGGACGGTGGCTCGGGGTGGGGGTTCCGGTCGGGGTGGGACTGGCCCGCTCCTCGTCCGAGCCGGACGCCGCGTACGCCGCCGCGCCGACCGTCAGCAGGGCGATCACAGCGATCTTGACGATCACGCCACGGATCGCGGTCCAGGCGTTGCGCCGGGCGCCGGGCACGCTGGTCCGGATCGTCTGGTAGTCCTTCCAGCCGCGCTGGGCACGGGCGTACGACGCGCCGACACCGGCGCCGATGACCAGGCCCACCACGAGGAGGGCCGCGATGACAGCTTGCTCCACCTCCGCCAGTATCCATACTCAGCGTAATATTTCCATTGTCCGATGCTCCCACGCCGGATATCCGACAGTTCCGCGGCGTCTGCGCAGCTCAGCCGCCCCGACCGATGATGGTGTCGGCGGTCTGCTGGACCTGGTCGATCGGGATGGCGAAGCCGATGCCGATCGAGCCGTTCCCGTCGATGGTGGCGATGGCGGTGTTGACCCCGACCACCTCGCCGCGCGCGTTCACCAGCGGCCCACCGGAGTTGCCCGGGTTGATCGAGGCGTCGGTCTGCACCGCCGTGTGCCGGCCGTTGCCGATCCGCACCTGCCGGTTGAGCGCGCTGACGATACCGGCGGTGACGGTGCCGGCCAGCCCGAGCGGCGAGCCGACCGCGAGCACCGGCTCCCCCACCCGGGTCGAGTTCGCCTTCGCCAGCGGCAGCGGGGGCAGCCCGGCGGACGCCGGCACCTTGAGCACCGCGAGGTCGCTGCCCGGCTCCCGGCCCACCACCTCGGCGGGGAACCGACGCCCGTCCGAGGTCTCCACCGTCACCGGCCCGGAGCCACCCCGGGCGAGGATGTGGTCGTTGGTGACGATGTGCTGTTCGTTGTCGATGGCGAAGCCGGACCCGGAGGCCCCGGCGCCGGACTTCCCGGCGACCATCACCGACACCACCCCGGGCACCGTCCGCCCGGCGGCGGTGACCAGCTCCGCCGGCACCGGCGCGGCCGAGGCCGCGGACGGGCCGGGCGCGCCCCGGTCGGCGGCCCAGGTGCCGGCCGCCGCGCCGGAGACGGTGGAGAGCGCCACCACCGCCGCCGCGCCCAGCAGCCGGCTCTGCCAGCTCCGCCGCCCCGCCCCCTGGTCGGGGCCGGCCCCGTCCCGGCGCCCGCGCCCGTCCGGGTCCAGCTCCGGCGAGACGAACCACGGACCGCGCGGCTCGCCGAGTCCGGTCTGCACTGCCATGCCTGGCTCCTCACGTGTCGTGCCGTCGTCCGGTCGTGGTGTGCGGATCAGGGCAGCCGGGAGAACCACCGCAGCGACCCGGCGGCGGCGCCCATGGCCAGGACCAGCCCGAGCCCGATGAAGCGGGCCGAGACGTCCTGCCGTTCCGTGCGGTAGCCGACCGACGTGCCGATGTCCTCGTAGACGTCCTTCAGCTCGGCGCTGGTGGACGCCTCGTGGAAACCGCCGCCGGTCTGGTCGGCCACCGCCTTGAGCGTCTGCCCGTCCACCGGCACCTGGATCGCCCGGCCGCCCCGGTCGACCGAGCCGCCGGGTGTGCCGAAGGAGATGGTGTGCACCGGCACCTTCGCGGCGACCGCCTGGTCGGCGGCCTCCATCGGGTCCATCCCGGAGGTGTTGGCGCCGTCGGAGAGGATGATGATCCGGGCCGGCGGCGGGTCCTTCGCGGCGGTGGCGTCCAGGCTCTTCACCGCGCCCAGCGACGTGCTGATCGCCTCGCCGATCGCGGTCCCCTGCACGCCGGTGATCCCCTCGGCGAGCCGTTCGATCCCCTCGTGCAGCGCCTCCCGGTCGGTGCTCGGGGGCACCAGCACCGCCGCGCTGCCGGCGAACGCGACCAGGCCGACGTTGAACTCGTCGGGCAGCCCGTCGACGAACTTCCGGCCGGCCTCCTTGGCCGCGGTCAGCCGGTCCGGGTCCACGTCGGAGGCGAGCATCGAGGTGGAGACGTCCACCGCGACCATCACGGTGGCCCGCTCCCGGGGCACCCGCACCTCCGCCTCCGGCCGGGCGAAGCCGACCACCAGCAGCGCCAGCATGGCGAGGAAGAGTCCGGCCGGGACGTGTCGTCGCCAGGCCGGCCGGCGCGGGGCCACCCGGTCCAGCAGGCGCAGGTTGGTGAACCGGACCGCGTAGCGGCTCTGCCGGCGTTGCAGCACGAGATAGCCGGCGACCAACGCGGCGACGGCGAGCAGCAGCCACAGGCGGGCGGGCGACTGCCAGGTCATGCGGCACCTCCCCGGGCGCCGGCCGGCGCCGTCGCCAGCCGGCGCTGCTCGTGTACGTGCCGGACGACGTCCGCGCACCAGTCCCGGTCGGTGCGCAGCTCCAGGTGGGTCGCGCCGGCCCGGCGCAGCGTGCGGCGGACCTGGTCGCGCTGCTCGGCGGCGGCCCGCGCGAACCGCTCGCGCAGGGCCGGGTCGCCGGTCCATACCTCGCGGTGGCGACCGCTCTCCGGGTCGACCAGGGTGATCAACCCGACGTCGGGCAGCTCCAGCTCGCGCGGGTCGGTCACCTCCACGGCGAGCACCTGGTGCCGGACCGCCAGCCGGCGCAGCGCGGCGGCCCAGGGCGGCGGCGGGCCGTCCGGGTCCTCGGGCAGTTCGTCGAGGAAGTCGGAGACGACCACCACGAGGCCCCGGCCGGTGGCGACCCGGTGCAGGCCGTCCAGCCCGTCGGCGAGGCCCGGCGCGGCGTCCGCCCGGGCGCCGGCCGGACCGGCCGCGCGCGGGTCCGGCCCGTCGTCGGTACGCGGGGCGCCGAGCAGCGCGCGGAGCAGCCCGAGCAGATGGGTACGCCCGCTGCGGGCTGGGAACCGGCGCAGCCCGTCCGGGGCGAGCACCTGGGCGCCGAGCCGGTTGCCGACCCCGGCGGTGAGGAAGCCGACGCAGGCCACCGCCGCCACCGCGAGTTCCCGCTTGTCCAGCGCGGCGGTTCCGTACTCCATGCTGGCGCTGGCGTCGACGACCATCCAGGTGGTCAGCTCCCGGTCGGCGTCGACCTCACGCACGTGCGGGACGGTGGTGCGCGCGGTGACCGCCCAGTCCATCCGCCGGACCTCGTCCTCGCCGGGGCGGTACTCGCGACTGCCGGCCGCCTCACTGCCGGGCCCGGGCAGCAGCCCCCGGTACCGGCCGTGCAGCAGACCGTCCAGCCGCCGGGTCACGGTCAGCTCCAGTCGGCGTACCCGCTGGTCGGGAGCGAGGTCGGCGAGGCCGGGAGCGGCGGCGCCGAGATCGGGCCGGGCGGGCGTGGGCGGGGCGGGGACGGCCCGGCGGGTCATGCCGCCGCCAGGTCCGGCGCCGCCTCCGCGGGCCCGGTCACCAGCCGGGGCGGGGGCACCGCCTCGACCAGCCGGCGCACCACGTCCTCGCCGGAGATGCCGTCGGCGACCGCGTCGAAGGAGAGCACCAGCCGGTGTGCCAGGACGTCCACCGCCAGGTCCCGGATGTCCTCGGGCAGCACGTAGTCCCGGCCGTGGATCAGGGCCTGTGCCCGGGCCGCCGCGACCAGACCGAGCGTGGCCCGGGGACTCGCGCCGTACGCCAGCAGCGGGGCGACGTCGGGCAGCCCGAACCGCCCGGGGTCGCGGGTGGCGAGGATGAGCCGGACCACGTACTCGGCCAGCGCGTGGTGGACGAAGACGTCGGTCGCGCGGCGCTGGAGTTCGCGCAGCCGGGCCGGGTCGAGGACCGGGCGCGGGGTGGGCCGCTCGGTGCTCATCCGGTAGAGGATGGCCAGCTCGTCGGCGTCGCTGGGGTAGTCGACCACGACCTTCATGAGGAACCGGTCGCGCTGCGCCTCGGGGAGTTGGTAGACCCCCTCCGACTCGATCGGGTTCTGGGTGGCCAGCACCAGGAACGGGTCGGGCACCGGCCAGCTCCGCCCGGCGATCGAGACCTGCCGGTCGGCCATCGCCTCCAGCAGGGCCGACTGGACCTTGGCCGGGGCCCGGTTGATCTCGTCGGCGAGGACCAGGTTCGACATGATCGGTCCCAGCTCCACGTCGAACGTCTCGGTGGAGGCGCGGTAGATCCGGGTGCCGACGATGTCCGACGGGACCAGGTCGGGCGTGAACTGGATCCGGGCGAAGGTCCCGCCGACCACCGTGGCCAGCGTCTGCGCGGCCAGCGTCTTGGCCACCCCCGGCACGCCCTCCAGCAGGCAGTGACCGTCGGCGATCAGGGCGGTGAGCAGGCGGTCGACGAGCCGATCCTGCCCGACGATCACGCGTTTGACCTCGAAGAGGGTCTGTTCCAGCTCGACGCCGCTCGCATCGGCATCGACCGGGCTGGGCACGCTGGCCAGGGTGTCCGAGATGTCCGTCACGGTGCTTGCTTCCCGGGCCGGACGCGCGACAAACGTCGGATTATCGGCCCCTGTCCGGCCGTCGGCGGGCCGGACCGGGAGGACCTCCCCGATCGGGCGGCAACGGCGCGAACCGGCGGTGGGACGCCCGGATCGACACGGAACACGACATCGACCCCCGCCGGAGCGGGGGTCGACGCGCGGGCGGGTGGGTCAGTTGGCGATCACGATGTGGAACGGCCGGTCCGAGTAGCCGCCGGAGGAGCTGCGGGTCTGCACGAAGACCCCGGTGGGCGTCAGCGTCCGCGGCGCGGCCGCGACCTCACCGGCCGGGGGCACGTTCGCCGAGTCGTTCGTGCCGAGGGACACGTGGTACGACTTCGCGGACACGTTGTAGTCCAGCAGCACCAGGTACTGGCCGGCGAAGACACCCGGCCCGGGCGCGAACTTGGACGAGGAGACGACGTTGCCGGAGTGCTGGAGCAGCGTCCCGTTCTGGGCGACGACCGCCCAGGCCACCGTGCCCGGCGCCGGCGGGGCCAGGGTGGCCCGCAGGGCCGCCTTGGCGGCCCGCTGCTCGGCGGCGGTCACCGGCGGCTGCTGCGTGGCGTGCCGGACGGCGGGCTGCGGGGCCTTCGCCTGCGGCTGGGCGGCGATCGCGACGCCTCCGCCCGCCACGGTGAGGGACAGGGCGGCGAGTGCCACCACCGTCGCCTTTCGCTTGAAGAATGTGGCCATGACAGATCTCCCTTTTGTGGACCGTGGTGATACGGCCGACCCGCGAATTGCCGCGCGGGACGGATGCTTTCGAGCACGGGCGATCGGGCGCGAACAATTGCGGACCATCGGGTGTCCGCGTCGGGAGCGCACCGCTGCTGAACTGGCCTTACTACAGAGAGTCGCGACGTCTCAACCAGGTTGGAACCTAGCACCGGAAAATGCGACGGGTCAATAGTTCTCATTGCGTGTCCGCGACCCGCCTAAATTGTGAGTGAGTAGCGCTCGACCATTCACGAAATTGCTTCACGGGATGCGGCACGGCGGCCGGTAGCCTGACCGTCGTGATCACGACGGAAGCGCCGACACGCGGTGACGCCCGGGGCGGGCGATGGGTGACGGCGGCGTGCTGGTCGGCCGCCGCGCCGGTGGCCGCCTGGGCGGTGCTGCGCCTGGCCGGGCTGGAGCGGGGTCCGCTGGTGCTGACCACCGCCTTCACGCCGTACGTCGCGGCCCTGGCCTGGGTCGTGGTGGTGCCGGCGCTCGCGCTGCGGCGCCGGGCGCCCGCGGCGGTGGCGGCGCTCGCCGCGCTGGCGCTGCTCGGCGCGGTGGCCCCGCGCGTGCTGCCCGACGACCGGCCCCCGGCCGCCGGCCCGACGCTGCGGCTGCTCACCGCCAACCTGCGCCTAGGCTCCGCCGACCCGGCGGGCCTGGTGGAGCTGGTCCGCGCCCGGCGGGTGGACGTGCTCACCGTGCAGGAACTGACCCCGCGGCTCGCCGCCGACCTGGACCGGCTCGGCCTGGCCACGCTGCTGCCGCACCGGTCGCTGAGCCCTGAGGTGGGCGCCACCGGATCCGGCCTGTACGCCCGCGAGCCGCTGAGCGACACCGGCCACCGGCGCAACCGGGGCTTCTTCTTCACCCAGGCGTACGGGACGGTGGCGGTGCCGGGCGCGCCGCCGCTGCGGGTGGAGTCGGCGCATCCGGCCGCGCCGTACGCGGTCGACGTGGTGCCGGACTGGTGGACCGACCAGCGGGCGCAGCCGCCGGCCACGCCGACCGGCGGGCTCACCGTGCTGGCCGGGGACTTCAACGCCACCCTGGACCACGCGGCGCTGCGCGACCTGATCGCGACCGGCTACACCGACGCGGCCGATGCGACCGGCACCGGCCTCGGTGGCACGTGGGGCCCGTACGACGGGGATCCGATCCCACCGGTCACCATCGACCACGTGCTGGTCGACCGGCGGATCGCGGTCCGCGCCGCCGGCACCTGGCCGGTGCCCGGCAGCGACCACCGGGCGCTGCTGGCCGAGCTGCGCCTGCCGGCGGCGTGAGCCCTCCGTCTCAGGCGGGTGCCCCGTCCTGCGCCCGGGCCCGGTCCAGGCCGTAGGTGAGCGCGTCGACCAGGGCGTGCCAGCTGGCCTCGACCACGTTGGGGTGCACGCCGACGGTGGTCCAGTCGCGGCCGGCGCCGGCGGTCTCCACCAGCACCCGGGTCACCGCGCCGGTGCCGTGGCTGCCCTCCAGGATGCGGACCTTGTAGTCGGCCAGCTCGAACTCGCGCAGCTCCGGGTAGTGCCGGGCCAGCCCCACCCGCAGCGCCTCGTCCAGCGCGTTGACCGGGCCGTTGCCCTCGGCGGTGGCGATCACGCGCTCACCGCGTACCCGGATCTTGACGGTTGCCTCGGAGACCACCGCCCCGTCCTCGCGGTGCTCGACCAGCACCCGGTACGACTCCAGCGCGAACGGCCGGGCCGGCGCGGCGTCCGGCAGCTCCGAGCGGACCAGCAGCTCGAACGACGCGTCGGCGGCTTCGAACGACCAGCCGCCCGCCTCCAGTTCCTTGACCCGGGCGGTGACCGACGACAGCGCGTCCGGATGGCCGGCCAGGTCCAGGCCGAGCTCGCGACTCTTGAGCTCGATGCTGGCCCGGCCGGCCATCTCGGTCACCAGGATCCGCATGTCGTTGCCCACCACGGCCGGGTCGACGTGGTTGTAGAGCAACGGGTCGACCTTGATCGCGCTCGCGTGCAGCCCCGCCTTGTGGGCGAAGGCGGCGGCCCCGACGTAGGCCTGGTGGGTGTCGGGGGCGATGTTGGCGATCTCGGCGATGGCGTGCGAGACCCGCACCATCTGTTCCAGGCAGCCCTCGGGTAGGACGGGCATGCCGAGCTTGAGCTGGAGGTTGGCGACGATCGCGAACAGGTCCGCGTTGCCGGGGCGCTCGCCGTAACCGTTGGCGGTGCCCTGCACGTGCCGGACGCCGGCCTCGACCGCCGCGATGGTGTTCGCCACCGCGCACGCGGTGTCGTTCTGGGCGTGCATGCCGAGCTGCTCGGGCGCGACGCCGGTGCGCGCGACCAACTCCTCGATCGCGGCGGTGACCTGGGAGGGCAGCATGCCGCCGTTGGTGTCGCACAGCACGAACCGCTCGGCGCCGGCGGCCAGCGCGGCCTGCACCACCGCGGCGGTGTAGCCGGGGTCGTGGCGGAAGCCGTCGAACGTGTGCTCCCCGTCGACGAAGACGCGCCGTCCCTGCGCCACCAGGTACGCCACGGTGTCGCGGACCATCGCCAGGTTCTCCTCGGCGGTGGTGCGCAGCGCCCGCTCGACGTGCCGCAGGTCCGCCTTGGCGACCAGCGCCACGGCCGGGGTCCGGGCGTCGAGCAGCCCGCGCACCTGCGGGTCGTCCTCGACCGCCAGGCCGGCCTTGCGGGTGGCGCCGAAGGCGACCAGGACCGCGTGCCGCAGGTCCAGCTCGGTGCGGGCCCGGCGGAAGAACTCGGTGTCCTTGGGTACCGCCCCCGGCCAGCCGCCCTCGATGAAGCCGACCCCGAGGTCGTCGAGCAGGCGGGCCACCGCCAGCTTGTCGACCACCGAGTAGCTGAGCCCTTCACGCTGGGCGCCGTCGCGCAGCGTCGTGTCGTACACCTGGAAGGTCATCGGAGTCCTCTTCTCGTGCCTGGGGGAGCAACAAAAAGACCCCCCGCGGATGCGGGAGGTCTGCGCGCTCGGCGGAGGGGAAGGCCGGCGCGCTAGCTGCCAATGATCAGGACAGAGCTGGTCACGACGAGCACTCTGCCACCTCCGCCGGTTTTTGGGAGGCGAAATCCACATCCCGGGACGGCCGCGTCGCTGGTGATCGTCTTCACACGGGTGACCACCGCCCACGAGCGGAAACGGCGCTACGGAAGTATCTGGAACTGATCCAGTTACTGGCCGGGCCACCCGTACCCGGCCGCTGTCAAGGAGGACCCGTGCTCACTGTCGGTGACCACTTCCCCGAGTACGAACTCACCGCCTGCGTCTCGCTCGACGCCGACAAGGCGTTCGAGACGATCCACCACAAGTCCCACGAGGGCCAGTGGCGCGTCGTCTTCTTCTGGCCGAAGGACTTCACCTTCATCTGCCCGACCGAGATCGCCGAGTTCGGCCGCCTCAACGGCGAGTTCGCCGACCGGGACGCCCAGGTGCTCGGCGTCTCCGTGGACAACGAGTTCGTCCACTACGCGTGGCGCAAGGACCACCCGGACCTGCGCGAGCTGCCCTTCCCGATGGTGAGCGACATCAAGCGCGAGCTGACCGAGGCCTGCGGCGTGCTCGGCGCCGACGGCGTCGCGCAGCGGGCCACCTTCATCGTGGACCCGAACAACGAGATCCAGTTCGCCATGGTGACCGCCGGTTCGGTCGGCCGCAACGTCTCCGAGGTGCTGCGGGTGCTCGACGCGCTGCAGACCGACGAGCTGTGCCCGTGCAACTGGAACTCCGGCGGCGCGACGCTGGACGCCAACGCGCTCCTCGCCGGCGCCGGGGCCTGACGATGGGTCTGGACGCGGTCAAGGCGGCCCTGCCCGACTACGCCAAGGACATCCGGCTCAACCTGAGCTCCACCATCACCACCTCGACGCTCAAGCCGGAACAGGCCTGGGGCACGGCCCTGGCCTGCGCGGTGGCGTCCCGCAACCCGGTGGTGCTGCGGGAGATCGCCGCCGAGGCGGCCGGTCACCTCACGCCCGAGGCGGTCGAGGCCGCCAAGGGCGCGGCGGCGGTCATGGCCATGAACAACGTCTACTACCGGGCCAAGCACCTGATCGGCGACGACCAGTACGCGTCGCTGCCGGCCCGGCTGCGGATGCAGATCATCGCCCGCCCGGGCGTGGAGAAGACCGACTTCGAGCTGTGGTGCCTGGCCGTCTCCGCGATCACCGGCTGCGGCGTCTGCCTGGAGTCGCACGAGAAGACGCTGCGCGCGGCCGGCTTCAGCCGCGACCAGGTGCACGAGGGGCTGCGGATCGCCGCCGTCGTGCACGCCGCCGCGGTGACCCTCGACGCGGAGGCCGCGCTGGCCTGACCGGCCGTACGACCGCCGCGAGCGGGCCGGTGCCGCGAGCCGCGGCGCCGGCCCTCGGCGGTTCCGGAGGGTTGGCAAGCCGGCCAACGGGTAGGAATTCGCGGGACACCGTGACTTTCACTCCCTTGACGACTGGGACAGTCGGGACAGGAGTTACCCCTATGGACAGGCTCGACCCGCACACCACGCACGGCGCCACCGACCCGGTCCTCGACGGCGGCCAGGGCGCCCACGCCGGCGGCGCGCCCGCCGGCGCGTTCGACCCGTGGCGCTACCGCGACGAGGCCGGGGTGGCCAGCGCGGACCTCACCGGCTACAAGGTGGAGGCCACCGACGGCAGCATCGGCAAGATCGACAAGGCCAGCCACGAGGTGGACGACAGCTACCTGGTGGTCGACACCGGCCCGTGGATCTTCGGCAAGAAGGTCATGCTGCCGGCCGGCACCGTGAACCACGTCGACCACGACGAGCGGAAGGTCCACGTCGACCGGGACAAGGACCAGATCAAGGCCGCCCCGGAGTACGACGAGACCAACCACGCCGACCCCGCCTACCGGGACAGGCTCGGCGGCTACTACGGCGAGAACCACTCCGCGCTGCCGCCGGACGGCCCGGCCCGGATCTGACATCCGGTGCACGGCCGGCGGGGGCTCCCAGACGCCCCGCCGGCCGTTACCGTGTCAGGGGTGGATGCCCCGGAGACACCCTTCCCCGCGTTGTTCAACTTCCGCGACGTCGGCGGCTACCGCGCCCGCGACGGTCGCACCGTCCGGCGCCGCCGGCTCTACCGCTCCGACTCGCTGCACCGCATCGACGAGACCGACCGGGCCGCGTTCACCGCGCTCGGCATCCGCACGGTGATCGACCTGCGCCGCCCGACGGAGGTGGAACGCGACGGCCGGGTGCCGGCCTACGACGGGCTCGCCTACCGGCACATCCACCCCGAGCACGAGGACTGGGCCGCGCGGCAGTTCGAGTCCTCCGGCGTCAGCCTGGCCCGCTACCTGGCCGACCGCTACGCCGACCTGGCCCGCACCGGCACCGCCGGGCTGGCCGAGGCGATCGGCCTGATCGCCGACAGCGCCAACGCGCCGGTGGTGGTGCACTGCGTCGCCGGCAAGGACCGCACCGGCATCGTCTGCGCGCTGACGCTCGCCGTGCTGGGCGTGCCGGACGACGACGTCGTCGCGGACTACGCGTTGAGCACCGCCGCGTCCGAGCGGTTCAGCGCCTGGGTGCGGGCCACCCTGCCGGACGCGGAGGAGGTCCCGCCGCCGTTCCTGGCCTCCCCGGCCGAGGCGATGGAGCTGTTCCTGGCCGAGCTGCGCGCCGGCTACGGCTCGATCGAGGGCTACCTGACCCACGCCGGCGTCACCGAGGCCCAACTGGCCGCCCTCCGCACCCACCTCCTGGAGTGACCCTCCCCGCCCGGTAGGAAGGGGAACGGCCGGCACCCGTCGGGGGACGGGGCCGGCCGTGGTGGTGGGTCGGGCGGTGGGTGGGTCAGAGGACCCGGGTGACCCAGCCGTGGCGGTCCTCGGCGCGGCCGCGCTGGATGTCGACAAGCTTCTGCCGCAGCGCCATGGTGGTCCGGCCCGGCTCACCGCCGCCGATGAGGAACTCGCCGTCCGGGAAGCGCACGCCACCGATCGGGGTGATCACCGCGGCGGTGCCGCAGGCGAAGACCTCGCGCAGCCGGCCGCTGGCGGCGTCCGCCTGCCAGTCGGCGAAGCTGACCGGCTGCTCCCGCACCTCGTGCCCGGCCTCGGCGGCCAGGGTCAGGACCGCGTCGCGGGTGATGCCCGGCAGGATCGTGCCGCCCAGCGGCGGCGTGACCAGCGTGCCGTCGTCGTAGACGAAGAAGACGTTCATGCCGCCCAGCTCGTCGACGAACCGCCGCTCCACCGCGTCCAGGAAGACCACCTGGTCGCAGCCGGCCTCGATCGCCTCGGCCTGGGCCGCCAGCGAGGCGGCGTAGTTGCCGCCGCACTTGGCCGCGCCGGTGCCACCGGGCGCCGCCCGGGTGTAGTCCGGGGAAACCCACACCGTCACCGGCTTCACCCCGCCGGCGAAGTAGGCGCCGGCCGGCGAGGCGATGACGCAGTAGAGGTATTCGTTGGCCGGGCGCACCCCGAGGAAGACCTCGCTGGCGAACATGAACGGGCGCAGGTAGAGGCTGGCGTCCTCGTGCTCCGGGATCCACTCCTGGTCGATCTCGACCAGCCGGCGCAGCGACTCGACGAACGTCTCCGGCGGCAGTTCCGGCATGGCGAGGCGGCGGGCGGAGGCGGCGAACCGGGCCGCGTTGGCCTCCGGACGGAACATCGTCACCGCGCCGTCGCCGGTCCGGTAGGCCTTCAGGCCCTCGAAGATCTCCTGCGCGTAGTGCAGCACCGCGGCGGCCGGGTCCATGGGGATCGGCGCCCGCGCCTCGATGCGGGCGTCGTACCAGCCCTTGCCCTCGGCGTAGCGCACGATCACCATGTGGTCGGTGAACACCCGGCCGAAGCCCGGGTTCGCCAGCAGGGCGGCCCGGTCGGCGGCGGATACCGGCGCGGGATTCGGACGGATCTCGAAATCGAGCTTGTCACCACCGCTCATCGCGCTGACCTCCCTGCGGGTCCCACGGCGTACGGGATCGCACGCCGCCGTCACTGGTGCCAGAAACTTACCCCGAACGGTCGTTCAGCGGATAGTTCCGCCCCGGCACATCGACGATGCCAATCGGCCGGAGCTGGCCCGGAAACGGGTCTGGCGGCCCGGAACCGGGCCGCCACGGGAACGGCCCGGTCAGGCTACGGCGTACCCGGCGAGCCGGTCGCCGACCTCCTCGGTGCGCAGTGGCGCGCCGGGCGTGCGCCCGGCCAGCTCGGTGGCGACGGCGGCGGTGACCCGCGCGGCGGCGTCGGCGTGGCCGAGCTGGTCGAGCAGCAGCGCGGCGGAGAGCACGGCGGCCACCGGGTCGGCGACACCCTTGCCGGCGATGTCCGGCGCGGAGCCGTGCACCGGCTCGAACATCGACGGGTAGCGCCCCTCCGGGTTGATGCAGCCGCTGGCGGCCAGCCCGATGCCGCCGGTCACGGCGGCGGCGATGTCGGTGAGGATGTCGCCGAACAGGTTGTCGGTCACCACCACGTCGTAGCGGGACGGGTTGGTCACCAGGAACATCGCGGCGGCGTCGACGTGCTGGTACTCCGTGGCCACGTCGGGGTGCTCGGCGGCCACCTGGGCGAAGGCCCGCGACCAGAGCGAGCCGGCGTGGGTGAGCACGTTGGTCTTGTGCACCAGGGTGACCTTGCGGCGCTCGCGACGGCCGGCCCGGGCGAACGCGTCCCGGATCACCCGCTCGACGCCGTGCCGGGTGTTCAGGCTCTCCTCGGTGGCCACCTCGGCGGGGGTGTCCCGGTGCAGCGTGCCGCCGGCGCCCGCGTACAGCCCCTCGGTGCCCTCGCGGACCACCACGAGGTCGACCTCGCCGGGCTTGACCGCGGCCAGCGGGCCGGTCACGCCGGGCCAGAGCCGGGACGGGCGGAGGTTGACGTACTGGTCGAAGGCGAAGCGGAGCTTGAGCAGCAGCCCCCGCTCCAGCACGCCCGGCGGCACGGTCGGGTCGCCGACCGCGCCGAGCAGGATGGCGTCGTGCCCGGCCAACTCGTCGAGGACCGCGTCGGGGAGCACCTCGCCGGTGCGGTGCCAGCGGGCGGCGCCCAGGTCGTACTCGGTCGCCTCGATCCCGGGCAGCACCGCGTCGAGGACCTTGCGGGCCTGCCCGACCACCTCGGGACCGATGCCGTCGCCGGCCACCACCGCGATGCGTGCCACCTGACGCTCCTCACCTCGACGTTCTGCGCAACCGTACGTCGGCGTCCCGGCCCCCGGTACGAGTCTTCCACCATCCGGGACGAGCCGATGCACAGCAGGCTCCCAGCCGGCATTCATGGTGCGGTCATCTCCACTACCTATGGTCAGGTCGACCGGGTCGACGGGGGTCCGGGACCGGCATCGCCGCACCGCGGCGGCGGCCAGCGAGGGGGCGGGTGTCATGCGGATCGACCAGCGGCGGGCCCACTGGGCGGACGAGCAACCCCGGACCCGCTGGGTCGACCAGACCGCGTTCCACCACCCCCGCCCGGACCTGCGCCTGGGGGCGCGCCGCCACCGGGTGGAGCGGGCCGGCGGCGGCGCGTACGACCGGATCAGCGTCCGGCACACCGTGCACACCTCCACCGCCGAGTACACCCTGCTGCTCAACGCGCCCGACTGGCTGGGCCACCGGATCGTCGGCGAGGCGCTCCGGGACGCCGTCGCGGAACTGCGCGCCGTCGACCTCACCTACGGTCCGAACCAGCCGGACAGCCTGGTCTCGCGGCTGCGCCGGGACGAGATCAGCCCCGACTCGTACCCGCCGTTGGCCGATCTGGTGGACCGCTGCGCCGCGATGCGGGCGGCGACCGACGGCTGGTTCGACGCCTGGGCGGTGCCGGGCGGCTTCGATCCCGGCGGCCTGCTCGGCGGCTGGGCGGTGGAGCGGGCCGCGGCGCGGTTGCGCGCCGCCGGCATCCACGACTACGCCGTGCTCAGCGGCGCCGACCTGACGGTACGCGGTCACGCCGCGCACGGCGGACCGTGGCGGGTCGCGGTGCACCACCCCACGGACACCCGCCGGGCGCCGCTGGTGCTGGAGATGACCGCCGGCGCGGTCGGCACGTCCGGGGTCACCGGCCGGCGCGGGCACGTCGTCGACCCGCACACCGGCGAGCCGACCGACCGCCTCGCGGCGGCCACCGTGGTGGGCCCGGACCTGGCCGTCGCCGACGCCTACGCCACCGCCCTGTACGCCGCCGGCCCGGCCGGCCTGGCCTGGTTCCGCACCGGATCGGACTACCGCCCGCTCTTCGCGCACCACCGGCGCTGAGGCGCCACCGCGCCCCGTTCTCGCATCCGGGGTGCGGGCCGCGATCGGCCCCCACGGTCTCGGCAACGACCGTGGGGGCCGGTCAGCGACGAGTGCGCGTGGCTCGCGCATTCGAGGGGTGCGGGCCGACAGGCCGGACGCCCGACCACGCCACCCGAAGACGGGCCGGAAATCGACTCAGCCGGAAACCGCACCGGTACGCTAGCGAATCGACGCAACTCGACGCAAGAGTCTCCACAGCGGACCCTCCGTCACCGTGTCGGCAATCAGCAGGTGGACCGGCGGGGCGGGGCAGAAGTGACGTGGGCCGCCCGGGATGGCACGCTGTCCGCCGTGAGTTTCGATCTGAGCGTGTGGGCCCTGCCGAACGGGGCGACACCGGAGCAGGTGCGGGCGGCGGTGCAGCGGTGCCGCGAGGGCCGGCACGGCGAGCAGCACCCGGACCCGCGGGTGGTCGGCTTCTACCGGGCGATCACGGCGAGCTATCCCGACCGTCCCGCCCGGCCGGGCACGCCGTGGGAGGTCGCGCCGCTGCACGCGGCCGCCGACCACGTCGAGATGAACCTGTACCCCACCTGCCCGGATCAGGTGCTGCTGGACATCGAGCGGCTGGCCGGTGAGCACGACCTGATGCTGTTCGACGCGCAGGACGGCTCGGTCTACCCGCCCCCGGCCCGCGTCCGCTCCTGATCCCGGGAACGACGAAGGGCCCGGCCGTTTCGGCCGGGCCCCGTTCCGTCTGCGTCCGGACTACTCGTCGCGCAGGTCGGCGGCGCTGGCCGCGACCGCACCGATCGAGTCGGCCGCGGAGGTGAGCAGGTCGGCGCCGAGCGCCTGGTCGACGGTGAGCGTCATCAGCGTCTCACCGCCGGCCTCCCGCCGGGCCACCTGCATGGCGGCGATGTTGACGCCGGCCTCGCCGAGCAGCGTGCCGACCGTGCCGACCACGCCGGGCCGGTCGACATAGCGCAGGAAGACCAGGATGCCCTCCGCGCCGATCTCGACGTCGAAGCCGTCCACCTCGGTCAGCTTGAGCACGTCGCGGGCGCCGGTGTGGGTCACCGTGCCGGAGACCCGCACGGTCCGCCCGTCCGGCAGCGCGCCGCGCACGGTCACCAGGTTCGGGTGGTCGATCGTCTCGGCCGGCGTGGCGAGCGTGACCTCGACACCCCGCTCGGCGGCCAGGTGCGGCGCGTTGACGTAGGTGACCTGCTCCTCCACCACGGAGCTGAACAGTCCCTTGGTGGCGGCGAGCTTGAGCACCGACACGTCGTGGGTGGCGATCTCGCCGCGCACCTCGACGGTGACGCTGGCGGCCACGCCGCCGGCCAGGGCGGTGAAGGCCCGGCCCAGCTTCTCGGCCAGCGGCAGCAGCGGGCGGACGTCCTCGGCGACCACGCCGCCGGCCTGCACGTTGACCGCGTCCGGCACGAACTCGCCCTGGAGCGCCAGCTTGACGCTCTTCGCCACCGCCAGGCCGGCCTTGTCCTGCGCCTCGTTGGTGGAGGCGCCCAGGTGCGGGGTGGCGACCACGTTGTCGAAGGCGAACAGCGGCGAGGAGGTGCACGGCTCCTTCGCGTACACGTCGACGCCGGCGCCGGCGACCCGGCCCTCCGCGATCGCGTCGGCCAGGGCCTGCTCGTCGACCAGACCGCCGCGGGCCGCGTTGACGATCCGGACGCCCGGCTTGACGATCGCCAGCTCCTTCTCGCCGATCAGGCCGACCGTCTCCGGCGTCTTCGGCAGGTGGATCGAGATGAAGTCGCTCTCGCGCAGCAGCTCCTCCAGCCCGACCAGGCGGACGCCGAGCTGCGCGGCGCGGGCCGGCTGGATGTACGGGTCGTACGCGATCATCCGGGTCCCGAAGGCGGCGATGCGCTGGGCGAAGAGGACGCCGATGCGGCCGAGCCCGACCACGCCCACGGTCTTGCCCTGGATCTCCACGCCGGTGTACTTGGACCGCTTCCACTCGCCGGCCTTGAGCGCGGCGCTGGCGCTGGCGGTGTTGCGGGCGACCGCGAGCAGCAGCGCGACGGCCTGCTCGGCGGCGGAGACGATGTTGGAGGTGGGAGCGTTGACCACCATGACGCCCCGCGCGGTGGCGGCGGGCACCTCGACGTTGTCCAGGCCGACGCCGGCCCGGGCGACCACCTTCAGGCGCGGCGCGGCGGCGATCGCCTCGGCGTCGATCTGGGTGGCGCTGCGTACGATCACCGCGTCGGCCTCGGAGAGGGCGGAGAGCAGTGCCGGTCGGTCGGTGCCGTCCACGTGACGCACGTCGAAGTCGTGCGCGAGCACCTCGATGGCGGCGGGTGCGAGTTCTTCGGCGATCAGTACGACAGGATTCATCGGTCCTCGTAGACGCTCGGTATCGGTTCGGCCTGGGGGCGTCGGGACGCCGCGCTGCGCCCTGCGCCGAGCCGTGCCATGGCCGTCGGGTGCGCCGGGGCACCACACCAAGGATGGTAGGGGGCGGCCCGCCCTCCGCGTCCCGGACCGCGGGGTGAGCGCCCTCACACAGGCCCGTCGCACGCCCGACATCCGCCGTTCACCGGGGCGGGACGGGACGAGGCGTTGCTCACCGCGTCCCAGCACGTGAACGGCTGCGGCCCGCGGCCCGACGCCGGGGAGAGCGTCGGGTCGCGGGCCGCGTGGAGAGTTGGCTCAGGCGGTCTCGGTGATGGGCCGGTCGACCCAGCTCATCATGGCCCGCAGCTTCTGGCCGGTCTCCTCGATCGGGTGCGCCGCACCCTCGGCCCGCCACTTGGCGAAGTTCGGCCGGCCGGCCTCGTCCTCGGCCACCCACTCGCGGGCGAACTCGCCGGACTGGATCTCGCCGAGGATCTTGCGCATCTCCTCCTTGACCCGGGAGTCGACGACGCGCGGGCCGCGGGACAGGTCGCCGTACTCGGCGGTGTCGGAGATGCTGTAGCGCATCCGGGCGATGCCGCCCTCGTACATCAGGTCGACGATGAGCTTCAGCTCGTGCAGGCACTCGAAGTAGGCCACCTCGGGCGCGTAGCCGGCCTCGGTGAGCACCTCGAAACCGGTCTGCACCAGCGCCGCCGCGCCGCCGCAGAGCACCGCCTGCTCGCCGAAGAGGTCGGTCTCGGTCTCCTCGGTGAACGTGGTCCGGATCGCGCCGGCCCGGGTGCCGCCGATCGCCTTGGCGTACGCCAGCGCCAGGGCGAAGGCGTTGCCGCTGGCGTCCTGCTCGACGGCGACCAGGCAGGGCACGCCCTTGCCGTCGACGTACTGGCGGCGGACCAGGTGGCCGGGGCCCTTCGGGGCGACCATCGCCACGTCCACGTCGGCCGGCGGCGTGATCAGGCCGTACCGGATGTTGAAGCCGTGGCCGAAGAACAGCGCCTTGCCCGGCGCCAGGTTCGGCGCGATGGCGTCGGCGTAGAGACCACGCTGGGCGGTGTCCGGCGCCAGGATCATGATCACGTCGGCCTCGGCCGCCGCCTCGGCCGGGCTGAGCACCCGCAGGCCCTGCTCCTCGGCCTTGGGCCGGCTCTTCGACCCGGCGGGCAGGCCGATCACCACGTCGACGCCGGAGTCGCGCAGCGACAGCGCGTGCGCGTGCCCCTGGCTGCCGTACCCGATCACGGCGACCTTGCGGCCCTGGATCAGGCCCAGGTCGGCGTCGTCGTCGTAGAACACCTCAACGCTCATTGACTTCCCTTTCGTACGGCGGTGCCCGTCGGCCCGTCGAAAAACTGGTGGGTACGGATCAGGCGGCGCGCAGCGCCGGGCCGGCGGTGATGGAGCGGGAGCCGCGCCCGATCGCGACGGTGCCGGACTGGACCATCTCCTTGATGCCGAACGGCTCCAGGTCGCGCAGCAGCGCGTCGAGCTTGTCCGGCGTGCCGGTGGCCTCGATGGTCAGCGTGTCCGGCGCGACGTCGACCACCCGGGCGCGGAACAGGCCGACCGTCTCCAGCACCTGGGCCCGGGCGGAGCGGTCCGCGCGGACCTTGACCAGCAGCAGCTCCCGGGCCACCGAGACCTGCGGGTCCAGCTCCACGATCTTGAGGACGTTGACCAGCTTGTTGAGCTGCTTGGTCACCTGCTCCAGCGGCGAGGACTCGGCGTTGACCACGATGGTGATGCGGGAGACGTCCGGGTTCTCGGTCTCGCCCACGGCGAGGCTGTCGATGTTGAAGCCGCGCCGGGAGAACAGCCCGGAGACCCGCGCCAGGACACCCGGCTTGTTCTCCACCAGCACGGACAGGGTGTGCATCGTCATCAGAGTTCGTCCTCGTCGAACGCGGGGCGAACACCCCGAGCGAACATGATCTCGTCGTTGCTCGTGCCGGCGGCCACCATCGGCCAGACCATCGCGTCCTTGCCGACCACGAAGTCGACGACCACCGGCGCGTCGGTGATCGCCATGGCCGCCTCGATGGTCTTGTCCACGTCGGCGGCGTTCTCGCAGCGCAGCCCGACGCAGCCGAGCGCCTCGGCGAGCTTGACGAAGTCCGGGATGCGGTGCTTGTGGGTGCCCAGCTCGGTGTTGGAGTAGCGCTCCCCGTAGAACAGGGTCTGCCACTGCCGCACCATGCCGAGGTTGCCGTTGTTGATCACGGCGATCTTGATTGGGATGCCCTCCAGCGCGCAGGTCGCCAACTCCTGGTTGGTCATCTGGAAGCAGCCGTCACCGTCCACCGCCCACACCGTGGTGTCGGGTCGGCCGACCTTCGCCCCCATCGCCGCCGGGACGGCGTAGCCCATGGTGCCCAGGCCGCCGGAGTTGAGCCAGGTGTTCGGCTTCTCGTACGAGATGAACTGGCTGGCCCACATCTGGTGCTGGCCGACGCCGGCCACGTAGACCGCGTCCGGGCCGACGATCTCCCCCAGCCGCTTGATCACGTACTGCGGGGAGAGCGTGCCGTCGGCCGGCTCCTCGAACCCGAGCGGGTAGCGCTCGCGCAGGTCGTCGAGCTGGGTCCACCAGTCCGCCAGGTCGGCGGCCGGGTGGGCGGCGTGCTCGGCGGTGACGGCCGCGATCAGCTCGTCGATGACGTGCCGCGCGTCGCCCACGATCGGGACGTCGGCGTGCCGGTTCTTGCCGATCTCGGCCGGGTCGATGTCGGCGTGCACCACCGCGGCGTCCGGCGCGAACGAGTCCAGCTTGCCGGTCACCCGGTCGTCGAAGCGCGCGCCCAGCGCCACGATCAGGTCCGCCTTCTGCAGGCCGTAGACCGCGGCGACGGTGCCGTGCATGCCGGGCATGCCCAGGTGCTGGCGGTGCGAGTCGGGGAACGCGCCGAGCGCCATCAGCGTGGTGACCACCGGGATCCCGGTCAGCTCGGCCAGCCGGCGCAGCCCCTCGGTGGCGCCGGCCTTGAGCACGCCGCCGCCGACGTAGAGCACCGGGCGGCGGGCCGAGGTCATCAGCCGGGCCGCCTCGCGGATCTGCTTGCCGTGCGGGTGCAGCGTGGGCCGGTAGCCGGGCAGGTCCAGGGTGGGCGGCCAGGCGAAGGTGGCCGGCGCCTGGAGCACGTCCTTCGGGATGTCGACCAGCACCGGGCCGGGCCGGCCGGTCGAGGCCAGGTGGAACGCCTCGGCCAGCACCCGGGGGATCTCGTCCGGGGTCTGCACCAGGAAGTTGTGCTTGGTGATCGGCAGCGTGATGCCCTGGATGTCGGCCTCCTGGAAGGCGTCCGTGCCGATCGACGGCCGGGCCACCTGACCGGTGATCGCCACCATCGGCACCGAGTCCATGTAGGCGTCGGCGATCGGGGTGACCAGGTTGGTCGCGCCCGGACCGGAGGTGGCGATGCAGACGCCGACCCGGCCGGTGGCCTGCGCGTAGCCGGTGGCCGCGTGCCCGGCGCCCTGCTCGTGGCGGACCAGGATGTGCCGGACCGTCGAGTCGTAGAGCGGGTCGTACGCGGGCAGGATCGCGCCGCCGGGGATGCCGAAGACCACGTCGACGCCGAGCGCCTCCAGCGACCGCACCAGCGAGCCGGCGCCGGAGACCTGCGCGGTGGCGGGCTGCCGTACGGGCGCGGCGGGGGTGTCCGCGCCGGCCGGGACGGCCCGGCTGCCGGCGGGGGCGGCACCGCGCGGGGCGGGAGCGTGGTCGGGGTCGCCGGCCGCGCCGGCGCCCGGGCGGGCTCGTCGGGCGGAGTGGGCGAGGGTCTCTGGCGTGGGTCTCGTCATGGCGGTTCAGGCCTTCGGCTGTGAGTGGGTGACGCGGTTGTCAGGATGGGACGCGGACGTCCCGGCGATGGTCCGACGGCAACAAAAAAGCCCACGTGCAGGATGCACGGGGCCAGCGCACTCTCGGGGGGAGAGTGCGCTCAGGTAAGTACTCGCAGCGACCGGTTCGACGACATGCGGTCAAGCCTGACGCATCTCACGCGATGAGTCAACTGATCCCACATTCTGGTTCACGGACGTGGGCGTGTCGCCCGCCGGCACCCCTTCCACGCCGCTCGCCACCTGCGGTGATCCCTCCATCGAGGGACGCGGGGCGGGCGGGTTGTTGCGCAGCCGGGGCAGCAACGGCGACGGGGTCCGCACCGGCGGGGGCGGCGGCGCGGGCGGGACCGAGGTGGGCCGGTTGCCGGGCGCGGTGGCCGCCTCCAGCATCGCCTCCAGGTGCTCGGCGGGCACGCCCCAGCCGAAGAGCGCGCCCTGGCCGAACCGGCAGCCGGCGGCCACCACGGCGGCCAGCTCCGTCGGGTTGGTGACGCCCTCGGCGATCACCTCCAACCCGAGCTGGTGGCCGAGGCGCATGACGATGTCGACCATCGGGGCGAACGCCGGCCCGTCCCGGCCGATCGGCCGGACCGGCTCGTGCTCGGCGACCAGACTGTGGTCGATCTTGAGGATGTCGATCGGCAGCCGGCGGAGTTGCCCGAGCGAGGAGTAGCCCGCGCCGAAGTCGTCCAACGCGATCCGTACGCCGGTCAGCCGCAGCGCGGTCAGCCGCCGGATCAACTCGTCCAGGTCGGTGGCGACCGCGTGCTCGGTCACCTCCAGCACCAGCCGCTGCGGCGGCACGTGGTGCGCGCGCAGCGCGTCGGCGACCTGGACGACATATTCCGGGGCGTGCAGCTCGCGCGGCGAGACGTTCACCGACACCCAGACGTCGTGCCCGTCGGCCAGCCACCGGGAGAGCTGGTAGCAGGCCTGGTGCAGCACCCAGGCGCCGAGCTTGGCGATCATCCCGCACTCCTCGGCGAGCGGGATGAACTCGTCCGGCCGCACGTTGCCCAGCTCCGGGTGGTGCCAGCGCAGCAGCGCCTCGGCGCCGACCGGGCGCACCGAGGGCAGCGAGGCCACCGGCTGGAAGACCAGCCGCAGCTCGTCGCGCTCGATCGCGCCACGCAACTCGTGCTCCAGCCGGGTGCGCCGGCTCAGCAACTGGTCGTACGTGGCGTCGTAGCGCTCGATCCGGTTCTTGCCGCGCTGCTTGGCGTAGCGCAGCGCCAGGTCGGCGTTGCGCAGCAGCAGCTCGACGTCGTGGTCGCCGCGACTGCCGGCCACACCGATGCTGACCGACAGGAAGACCGGCCCGTCCGCCTCCTCGTACGGCCGGCCGAGCACCCCGAGCAGGCGGTCCGCCACCGGCCCGGGCTCGGCCGACCCGTGCATCAGCACCGCGAACTCGTCCCCGCCGAGCCGGGCGGCCAGATCACCCGGGCGCAGGTTGCCGCGCAGCCGCCGGCCCACCTCGGCCAGCACCGCGTCGCCGACGTCGTGCCCGCGCATGTCGTTGACGTTCTTGAAGCCGTCCAGGTCGAGCCCGAGCAGCACGCAGGGCGTGCCCGCCTCGGCGCAGCGGTGCAGGGCGCGCAGCAGCCCGCGCCGGTTGGCCAGGCCGGTGAGCGGGTCGGTGTGCGCCAGCTCGCGGAAGTGCGCCTCCCGCTCGGCCAGCCGGACGGCGTAGCCGCGGACGTCGTTGAGGGCCAGGTACTGCCGGGCCACCAGCGCGAACCCCTCGACGCTGCCGGCCATGATCCCGTAACCGTCGAACCGGCCGCCCTGCAACAGGTGGTACATCGCGGAGGCGGCGATGGCGAACATCGGCGCGAAGGCGTACTCGCCGTCGCGGCGGATGAGATCGACGTCGAGCTGCGTCAGGTCGGCCCGGCGCCCGGCAACGGCGGTGGCCAGCAGGCCGGCGGCGGTCGTCGTGGCACCGGCCACCAGCATGCCCGGCCCGCCCTGGCAGAGCCCGGCGGAGACGCCGAGCCCGCCGACCGTCACCGCGATCGCCCCGGCCCCGAGCAGGGTCAGCCAGCCACGCGGCGGGGCGACGCGCAGCACCAGGATCAGCGTCAGCCCGGCGGTGAGCGCCGCGCTGACCGTGGCCAGCGGGATGGGCAGGCAGGCGGCCGGGATGGTGCCACCGAGCAGCCGGGTCGGCTCGCTGACCGCCACCCAGCCGACGAACCAGAGCGCGGCGGCCATGATCAGACCGTCGAGCAGCAGCCGGGCGGTGGCGGCCCGCGTCGCGGCCGCGCCGGGCAGTCGGAGCAGGGCCGCGCCGAGGCCGAGCGCGGCGACCGTGGTGCCCACCGCGACGAGCGTCGCCCACCCGGTGCGCTGGCCCTGCCGGTGCGCCCAGTGGTCCCCGGCGACCAGCAGACCACCGAGGCCGAGGAGCAGGCTGAGCAGTGCGGCGCCGGCGGCGACGGCCAGCAGCAGGTGGGCCTGCCGCCGGGGGCCGGTGCGCCGGCGGGCGGACACGGCGAGCAGCGCGGCGGCGGCGGTCGCGACGGAGCCGCTCAGCACCGCGACGGTGACCATCCCCGGGGACGACTGCACGCGTCAACTCTGCCGGATCCGCGCCCTCCGTGGGGCACCGGGTGTGCAACTGTTGGGACACAGGGTGCACGGCGGGGGGTCGCCGCGCGGGCGGTGTCAGACTGGTAGTCATGCCTGAGCTGCGGTCGAGGACATCCACCCACGGTCGGACGATGGCCGGCGCCCGGGCCCTCTGGCGGGCCACCGGGATGACCGACGACGACTTCGGCAAGCCGATCGTCGCCATCGCGAACAGTTTCACCCAGTTCGTACCCGGTCACGTCCACCTCAAGGACCTCGGCGGCCTGGTCGCCGACGCGGTGGCCGAGGCCGGCGGCGTCGGCCGGGAGTTCAACACCATCGCGGTGGACGACGGCATCGCCATGGGCCACGGCGGCATGCTCTACTCGCTGCCCAGCCGGGAGCTGATCGCCGACGCGGTGGAATACATGGTCAACGCGCACTGCGCGGACGCCCTGGTCTGCATCTCCAACTGCGACAAGATCACCCCCGGCATGCTCCTGGCCGCGCTGCGGCTGAACATTCCGACCGTCTTCGTCTCCGGCGGCCCGATGGAGGCCGGCAAGACGGTGGCGATCGAGGGCGTGGTGCACTCCAAGATCGACCTGATCGACGCGATGATCGCCTCCTCCAACGAGGCGGTCACCGACGACCAGCTCGGCGAGATCGAGCGTTCCGCGTGCCCGACGTGCGGCTCCTGCTCCGGCATGTTCACCGCCAACTCGATGAACTGCCTCACCGAGGCGATCGGCCTGGCCCTGCCCGGCAACGGGTCGACGCTGGCCACCCACGCCGCGCGCCGGTCGCTCTTCGTCGAGGCCGGCCGCACCGCCGTGGAGATCGCCAAGCGGTGGTACGAGAACGACGACGCCTCGGTGCTGCCCCGCGCGATCGCCGGCCGGGCCGCGTTCGAGAACGCGGTCGCGCTCGACGTGGCCATGGGCGGCTCCACCAACACGATCCTGCACCTGCTCGCCGCCGCCCGCGAGGCGGAGCTGGACTTCCAGGTGGCCGACATCGACGCCATCTCCCGGCGGGTGCCGTGCCTGGCCAAGGTCGCGCCGAACTCCCCGGACTACCACATGGAGGACGTGCACCGGGCCGGCGGCATCCCCGCCATCCTCGGCGAGCTGGACCGCGCCGGCCTGCTGCACCGCGACGTGCGCGCGGTGCACTCCCCCGACCTCGACCGGTGGCTCGCCGACTGGGACGTGCGCGGCGGATCGGCCACGCGAGAGGCGCTCGAGCTGTTCCACGCCGCGCCCGGCGGGGTGCGCACCACCGAGCCGTTCTCCACCACCAACCGCTGGTCGTCGCTGGACACCGACGCGGCCGGCGGCTGCATCCGCGACCGCGAGCACGCCTACAGCGCGGACGGCGGGCTGGCCATCCTGCACGGCAACCTGGCGCCGGACGGCTGCGTGGTGAAGACCGCCGGGGTGCCCGAGGAGTGCCTGACGTTCCGCGGGCCGGCGAAGGTCTACGAGTCGCAGGACGACGCGGTGACGGCCATCCTCGCCAAGGAGGTCGTCGCCGGGGACGTGGTGGTGATCCGGTACGAGGGCCCCAAGGGCGGCCCCGGCATGCAGGAGATGCTCTACCCGACCTCGTTCCTCAAGGGCCGGGGGCTGGGCCGTGCCTGCGCGCTGCTCACCGACGGTCGTTTCTCCGGCGGCACGTCCGGGCTGTCCATCGGGCACGTCTCCCCGGAGGCGGCCTCCGGTGGCCTGATCGCGCTGGTTCGCGACGGCGACGAGATCGTCATCGACATCCCCGGCCGGTCCATCGAACTGAACGTGCCGGCCGACGAGCTGACCGCGCGGCGGGTGGCGGAGGAGAAGCGGGACCGCCCGTACACCCCGACCGACCGGCAGCGCCCGGTGTCGGCGGCGCTGCGCGCGTACGCGTCGATGGCGACCTCGGCCAGCGACGGCGCCTACCGCCGCGTCCCCGAGTAAGGAAGGGCCCCCTCTTAACGCCTCCGGTAGAGGAGGGGCCCCCTGTTAACGCCACGCCGCCGGTAGGGTCCGGCGGCGTGGAGACGACGGTGAGTTACGCGCGACTGGTCCGGCCGGCGATCGACCGGGTCTACGTGGGCGCCCGCTGGGCGGCCCGCCCCCGGATGGAGGCGTTCTACGCCGAGCGCGGCTGCGACCTCGGCGCCGAGAACAGCTTCTTCTCCGGCGTGCTGGCCCGGCCGATGCCCGCCGAGGCGCTCGCCGACGGCCTCGCCTACGGCGACGGTGACATGAGCCGGGAGCTGGAGCAGGGCATCTTCGTCCGGGACGACGAGGGCGCCTGGCACCTCACCGACCTGGGGCGGGAACTGGTGCTGTTCGCGCAGCGGGCCACCGGCGAGGCCGCCGAGGAGAAGTGGGGCATGCTGCCCGGGGTGCTGCCCGGCCTGGTCGTCGTGCCCCGGCTCGCCGAACTGGTCGGCCGGGTGCTGGCGCACGCGCAGGCCACCGGCGGGCCGGCGTTCCACGCCATGTCCCCGCCGTACGAGCCGGAAGGCGCCTCTGCCGCGCTGCTGCTGGTGACGAGGCTGGGCTCGCTGCGCCACCACCGCGCGGACGCGCACCGGGCCGCGTGGCGGGCCGCCGGGCTGACCGCCGCCGAGATCCGCGCGCTGCCGGACGGGCCGGAACGCGCGGCGATCGAGGCGGACACCGACCGCCGCGACGAACCGGCGTACGCGGTGCTCACCGAGGCCGAGCGGTGGGAACTGCTGGCCGGCCTGGCCGCCCTGCCCAATTAGCGACCGCCAGCCCACGCGACGGCTGCGTCAGGACCGGGTGGGGTCCTCCTCGGCCGGGGCGGTGGCGTCTATCGGCAGGCCGAACTCCGCCGGTGAGTTCTCGTCGGTTCCGTCCAGGTCCGCGTGCGGCTCGTGCGGGGTGGCGTCGTCGGGGTCGGCGCCTCCGGCGTGCAGTTCGGACAGCTCAACCGGATCAGTCATGCCGTGCTGGTACCCGCCCGGCGCCGCCCGAACCCGCCCGCCCGCGGCCCGTCGAGCGACAGCGCCTGTCCGTCAAGGTCCGACCCTGGGCGGGCTCTTCTTCGGCCTCTGGCTGGTGCCGATGGGCTGGTGCGTGCTCCGGTCGGGCGGGCGCGGGCGGGCGCTCGAAGGGGCCGAAGCCCAGGCCGGTCTCGCGGCGAGGGCGACGCCCCGGGCGTACCGGATGGCGGCCGGGGTGTCCGCGAACACCAGGCCCTCGCGGCGCAGCTCGTCGGCGACGCCGAGGGTGCTGAGCACCTGGTCGTGGCCTGGGGTGATGCCGGAGAGCAGCACCGTGATCCCCCGGGCGCGCAGCCGGGCGACGGCGTCGCCGAGCACCTGGGCGCCGGTCGCGTCGACGGTGGAGACGCGGGACATCCGCAGGATCACCACCCGCACGTCGGACACCTCGGCCAGCTCCAGCAGGAACGTGTGCGCGGCGGCGAAGAACAGCGGCCCGTCCAGCCGGTACGCGACGATGTGCTCGGCGAGCAGCGCGTGCTCCTCGGCGCTGTGCTCGCCGGTGTTCAGCGGCACCTGTTCCAGCCTGGCGCTGCGGGCCACCGCGCGCAGCGCCAGGACCACCGCCACGGCGAGCCCGACGACCACGGCGGTCACCAGGTCCCAGATCACCGTGACGGCGAACGTCAGCACCAGCACCACCGCGTCGGCCCGGGTGGCCCGCATCAGCGCCAGCAGGGAGGCCGCCTCCACCATCCGGACCGTGGTGGCGAGCAGCACCCCGGCCAGCGCGGCCAGCGGGATGCGGCCGACCAGCGGAGCGGCGGCGAGCACGATCGCGGCGAGGGCGACCGCGTGGGTGAGCGCGGCGAGCTTCGAGGACGCACCGGCGCGCACGTTCACCGCCGTACGGGCGATGGCGGCGGTCGCCGGGATGCCGCCGAAGACCGGGGAGGCGAGGTTGGCCAGGCCCTGGCCGAACAGTTCCCGGTCCGGGTCGTGCCGCTCGCCGACGGTCATGCCGTCCGCCACCGTGGCGGAGAGCAGGCTCTCCAGGGCGGCGAGCGCGGCCACCGCCAGGGCACTCGGCAGCAGGACGCCCAGCGCCCCGAGGTCAACGAAGTCCAGTGACGGCGCGGGCAGCCCCTGCGGCAGCTCGCCGATCCGGGTCAGGTCGATCGGGGCGAGCTCGGCGAGGAGCGTCGCGGCGGCCACCCCGACCAGGGAGAACGGCACGGCGGGCCGCCACCGGCCGCCGAGCAGCATCAGCGCCGCCACGCCGAGCGCCACGGCGATCGCGGCGGGGCGGGGATGCGCGGCGAACCGGGCGACCGCGTCGGCGGCCACCGCCCACACCTTCTCCCCGTGTGCGCCGGTGACGCCGAGTGCGGCCGGCACCTGTTGCAGCGCGATCACCACGGCGATGCCGGCGGTGAAGCCCTCGATCACCGGGGCCGGCAGGTAGCGCACGTACCGGCCGAGGCGGGCCAGCGCGAGCGCGATCAGGATCAGCCCGGCCAGCGCGCCGACCATCAGCACGCCACCGGCGCCGAACTGCTGCACCACCGGCACCAGCACGACGGTCATCGCCCCGGTGGGGCCGGAGACCTGGAGGTTCGAGCCGCCGAAGACCGCCGCGACCGCTCCGGCGACGACGGCGGTGACCAGACCGGCCTGCGCGCCGAGCCCGGAGGTGACGCCGAAGGCCAGCGCCAGCGGCAGCGCCACCACGGCGACAGTGAGCCCGGCGAGCAGGTCACGCCGGGGCGAGCGGCGCACGGCCGCCCAGTCGGCCCGGCCGGGCAGCAGCCCGCCGAACAGCCGGCCCGCCTGCCGGACGACGTCACCGGCGCGAACGGCAGCCGCCGTGCTCACCGGTCCGTCCCCGAGGCCCGGAGTTCGTCCAGCAGGGCGTCCCGGTCGGTGAGGACCGTGCCGAGGATGCGCCGCCCGGCGGTGAGCAGGTCGGCCACGTCGGGGGTGCTGAGCGCGTACATCACCAGCGGGCCGTCCCGGTACGAGGTGACCATGCCGGCGCGGCGCAGTACGGCGAGCTGCTGGGAGAGGTTGGACGCCTCCACGTCGACGGCGGCCAGCAGGTCGCGGACCGGCTTCGGCCCGTCCTGGAGCAGCTCGAGCACCCGGATGCGCACCGGGTGCCCGAGCGTGCGGAACAGCTCCGCCTTGGCCTGGTAGAGCGGCACCGACACGACTGATCCCTCCGACGACTTTGAAGACTTTAGCACTTGCAGAAATCTTCAAGTCGACGGAGATGGGGGTGACCGCCTCAGAGCAGGTCGTTGACGCAGCGCAGCACCGGGCGGCGGGTGAGCGCGTCGGCGTCCAGCGGCGCGTCCGCCCGCACCGTGAAGACCGCCGACTCCCCCGGCAGCAGCGTCACCAGCGCCTGGTCGACCTGCGCGGACGGGTCCAGCCGGTCGGGGAACAGCGTCAGGTCGCGCAGCACCGTCCGGGCGGTCACCCGGACCCGCCGGCCGCCGTCCGCCGGCTCGACCGTCGCGTCCCAGTCCGCCGCCGGCCACTCGACGTCGCGGTCCTCGGCGAAGAACCACAGCGCCCGCTCCGCGGTGTCACCGGCCTCCGCGACCAGCAGCTCGCGGCGCGCCTCGTCCGGCCGCGCCAGCTCCGCCGGCAGCGGCAGCACCACCGAGGAGTACGCCGGGACGTCGAGGTCGACCGAGGTCTTCGCCCTCGGCTCCCCGGCCAGCGTGAGCCGGGTGATAGTGGCCGGCGCGGTCCACGCCCGCCCGGTCTCGTTCACCGCCACCAGCGCCAGCCCACCGTCGCGCGGCTGCACGGTGAGCAGCCGGTCGGCGTAGGCGCGGCGCAGCGCGTACCACAGGGGTTTGCGGCGGCCGTCGCCGTCGACGGCGGCCCAGGACGTGACCGGCCAGCAGTCGTTGAGCTGCCACACGATCGTGCCGGTGCAGACCGGCCGGTGCGACCGGAAGTGCTCGACGCCGAGTTGGATGGCGCGGGCCTGGTTGAGCTGGGTGAGGTAGTGCCAGTCGTCGAAGTCGGCGGGCGGCGGCAGGTGGGCGTCCAGCCCGCGCTGGAGCTTGCGGTCCCCGTCGGCCGCCTTCTGGTGGTGGGCCATGCCCGGTGAGTCGTGCGCCAGCGGCTCGTCCGAGATGGACCGGCGCAGCGTCGCGAACGCGGGCGGGGCCTGGTAGCCGAACTCGGCCACGAAGCGCGGCACGTACTCGCGGTACTTGGTGTAGTCGTCGTCGTTCCAGACGTCCCAGATGTGCATCGTGCCGTGCGCCGGGTCGTTGGGGTGGATGTCGTCGCTGCCGGACCAGGGGCTGCCCGGCCAGTACGGGACGGTCGGGTCCAGCTCGCCGACGATCGTGGGCAACAGCTCCAGGTAGTAGCCGCGTCCCCAGGTGCGCCCGGCGAGCGGCTCCTGCCAGTCCCAGTCGTGCCAGCCCCAGATGTTCTCGTTGTTGCCGGTCCAGAGCACCAGCGACGGGTGGCCGGCGAGCCGGGTCACCTGTTCCCGCGCCTCCGCCTCGACCTCGGTGCGGAACGGCTCCTCCTCCGGGTACGCCGCGCAGGCGAACAGGAAGTCCTGCTGCACCAGCAGCCCCGCCTCGTCGGCCAGTTCGTAGAAGTCGTCCGACTCGTAGCGGCCGCCGCCCCAGATCCGCAGCAGGTTGACGTTGGCCCCGAGGGCCTGGTCGAACCGCTGCGCCAGCCGGGCCCGGGTGACCCGGTTGGGGAATGCGTCGTCGGGGATCCAGTTGACCCCCTTGACGAAGATCGGGACGTCGTTGACGTGCAGCGTGAACGGGGTGCCGTGCGCGTCGGGTGTGGTGTCCAGGCGCACCGAGCGGAAGCCGATCCGGCGCGACACGGTGTCCAGGTCCCGGCCGTCGGCCGCGCGCAGGGTCACGTCGAGGTCGTGCAGCGGCTGCTCGCCGTACCCGGCGGGCCACCACAGCGCGGGGTCGTCGACGGTGAGGGTGAGCACGGCGGCCCGCTCCCCCGCCGGCACCGTCACCTCGGCGGCGACGGCGGCGACCGTGGCGTGCACGGTCAGCGGCTCGTCGCGGGCCCGTTCCACCTCGACGTGCAGCTCCACCCGGCCGACGCCACCGTCGACCGTGACCAGCGGCCGGACGGTCGCCAGCCGGGCGGTGGACCAGGCGTGCAGGGCGATCCGCCGCCAGATGCCGGCGGTGACCACCGTCGGTCCCCAGTCCCAGCCGAAGTTGCAGGCGGTCTTGCGGATGAACTGGAACGGCTCCGGGTACGCGTTCGGCCGGTCGCCGAGCCGGTCCCGGTGAGCCTCGGCGTAGCGGTACGGCGAGTCGAAGCGTACGGCGAGGGTGTTGTCGCCGGCACGCAGCAGCGACCGGACGTCGAAGCGGTAGGAGCGGTGCTGGTTCTCGGTGTGCCCGACCTCGACGCCGTTGAGCGTGACCGTCGCGACCGTGTCCAGGCCGGCGCAGGCCAGGTCGACCCGGTCGTCGCCGCCCGGCTCGTGGTGGAACGTGGTCTGGTAGACCCAGTCGGTGCGCCCGATCCAGGTGAGCCGGTTCTCGTTGTCGTCGAGGTACGGGTCGGGGATGAGCCCGGCCGCGAGCAGGTCGGTGTGCACGCAGCCGGGCACGGTCGCCGGCACCTCGACCCCGGCGATCTCCGACGGCACCTGCGGGCCGGGCAGGGCCCGCAGCGTCCAGCCCTCGTGCAGCAGCGTGGGACGGCTCACGACTTCACCGCGCCTTCCATGATTCCGCGGACGATCTGGCGTCCACCGATGAACAGCATGAGCAGCAGGGGGATGGTCGCGATGAACGCGCCGGCCAGCACCCGCCGGTAGATCACGTAGTTGCCGCTGGCCAGGTCGGAGACCGCGACCATCGAGGTGGGGAAGTCGGTGCCGCTGAGCGTGATCAGCGGCCACTGGAAGTCGTTCCAGGTGGCGACGAACGTGAGCAGGCCGAGAACCGCCAGGGCCGGACGGATCGCGGGCAGCACGATGGTGCCGTACACCCGCATGGTCGTGGCGCCGTCGACCCGGGCCGACTCGACCAGCTCGTCCGGGACGGTGTTGACGATGAACTGCCGCATGTAGAACACGCCGAACGCGGTGACCAGGCCGGGCGCGATGACCGCGAGCAGGGTCCCGTTCCAGCCGAGCTTGCCCATCACGATGTAGAGCGCGACGATGCCGAGCTGGTTCGGCACGGTCAGCGTGAGCACCACGAAGAGCATCAGCGCGTTGCTGCCCTTGAACCGCAGCTTGGCGAAGGCGAACCCGGCGAGCGAGCAGAAGAACAGCACCGAGGCGGTCACCACGGTCGAGACGATGACGCTGTTGACCAGCGAGGCGGCGAAGTAGACGTCCTGGAGGGAGAAGACCTCGTCGACGTTGGTCAGGAACCGGTCACCGGGGACGATCGCCGGGGGGAGCTTGGCCAGCGCCTCGTCGTTGCTGGTGGCGATGACGAACATCCAGTAGAGCGGGAACGCGGCGAACAGCATGCTGACCGCGAGGAGCAGGTAGGTCCAGAGCCCGGCCGGGGTGTCCTGCGGCGCCCGGGCCATGGCGCGCCGCTTGCGGCGGACCGGCGGGGAGGCGACGGCACTCATTTGCGCCCTCCGGAGAGTCGGTTCGTCAGCAGGTAGTTGACCCCGGCGACGACCAGGATGATCAGGAACAGGGCCCAGGACATGGCCGCGGCGTAGCCGAGGTTGAGGTCCTTCCAGCCGACCTTGTAGATGAGCTGGGCGATGGTCTGCCACTCACCGTTCGGCCCGCCGGTGGCGGCCTGGGCGTTCGGGTCGAAGAGCATCGGCTCGGTGAAGAGCTGGAGGCCGCCGATGGTGGACAGGATCACGGTGAACAGGACCACCGGCTGGATCATCGGCACGGTGATCCGCCAGAGCTGCTTCCACTGGCCGGCGCCGTCGATCGCGGCGGCCTCGTAGACGTCGCGCGGGATGGACTGCATGGCGGCCAGGTAGAGCAGCGCGTTGTAGCCGATCCACTTCCAGTTGACCATGGTGGCGATGGCGATCCAGGCGTGCAGCTTGTCGGCCCGCCAGTCGATCGGGTCGTCGGCGCCGCCGATGCCCAGCAGGCCGAGGACCCAGTTGGCCATGCCGAAGTCGCGGGAGAAGAAGACGCTGAACACCATGGTCGAGGCGACGATCGGTGTCACGTACGGCAGCAGCACGCCGACCCGCCACCAGGTCTGCGCCCGCAGCTGCCGGTTGAGCAGCGAGGCGACCAGCAGGGCGAGCAGCAGCTGCGGCACGGTGGAGAGCAGGAAGATGCCGAAGGTGTTGTAGAGGGCGTTCCAGAAGTCCTCGTCGGCGACGAGCCGGCTGAAGTTCTCGACGCCCGCCCAGTAGGGCAGCGTCGGGTCGTCGAGCCGGTAGTTGCGCAGCGAGACCACCGCGTTGAACAGCAGCGGGAACAGCCCGAACACGATGAAGAGCAGGAAGAACGGCGCGATCATCAGGTACGGCATGTAGCGCATGTCGAAGAGGTACAGCCGGTTGCGCCAGGTCAGCCGCCGGTCGTCGGCCCCGGGACGGCCGCGCTCCGGCGCGGGTCGGCGGCTCGGCGGCGCGGGCGCGGCACGGGTGCTGGACATCGGATCACTCCAGAGCCGAGGAGGGTGGACGGGTACGGCGGTGCCGGAGCGGTCGGGTTCCGCTCCGGCACCGGTGGTGCGTCAGGACTTGGCGGCCTTGTCGGCCTCCTTGACCGCCTCGTTCCAGGCGGCGTCCGGCTTCAGCGACTTGTTCTCCACCCGGCGGATGACGTTCTCCACCGCGACCCGGGTCGGGCCGTTCTTCTTGCCCAGGTACTGCGGGGTGAGGCCCTGCGCCATCTTCGGGAAGATCTGGCCGACCGGGGCGTTGTTGAAGAACGGGTTCTTGAAGTCGGCGATCGCCGGGTCGGCGTAGAGCGCCGGCTGCGACGGCAGGTTGCCGACCTTCTTGAAGATCTCGATCTGCTGCTCCGGCGCGACCAACCACTCCAGCAGCTTGTACGCCTCGTCGACGTGCTTGCCCTGCTTGGGGATGGTCAGGAACGAGCCGCCCCAGTTGCCGCCGCCGCCGGGCACCGCCGCGATGTCCCACTTGCCCTGGGTGCCGGGCGCGGTGTCCTTGATGTGGCCGAGCATCCACGCCGGGCAGGCGAGCACCGCGAACGCGCCGCTGGTGAAGCCCTTGTCCCAGTCGGCCTGGAAGCTGACCAGGTTGGCCGAGAGCCCGGAGTCGACGGCCTTGACCGTGTAGTCGAACGCGACCTTCGGGCCCTGCTCCATCTGGAGCTGCTCCTGGTCGTTGTAGAAGCCGACCTGCTGCTGGCCGAGGATCGGGTTGAACAGGTTGGTGCCGGCGTCGATGAACTTCTTCCTGGTCTTGCCGGTGTACTGCTGGCCGACCTCCAGGAACTTGTCCCAGGTGGGCCAGAGCGCGGAGACCTGGTCGCGTTCGGTGGGCAGGCCGGCGGCCTTGAACAGGTCGGTGCGGTAGCACATGGCCAGGCCGCCGACGTCGGTGCCGAGGCCGATCTGCGTCTTGCCGTCGGCGGACAGCGACTGCTTCCACTTCCAGGGCAGGTACTTGCTCTCGTAGGAGCCGGCGCCCTTGTCCAGCAGGTTGACGAACTTGTCGGACTGGCTGCGGAACTGGACCATGAAGCCCTCGTCGATCGCCGCGATGTCGGGCGCGCCGTTGCCGGCGACGAGCTTCTTCTGCAGGTCCTCGTGCTGGGCGTTGTACTCGCCCGAGTTGAGCTGGATCTTCACGTTCGGGTGCTCGGCCTCGTACTTGGTCTTGAGGTCCTGCAGGCCGAAGTCGCCCCAGAAATTGATCTTCAACGTGACCTGACCGTCGGCCGCGTCCGCGCCGCCGGTGGTGCTCCTGCCGCTGCAGGCGGCGACCATGACCAGGCTGACGGCACCGACGGCGGCCGTGCGCGCCCAGTGCGTCCAGGACCGTTTCATGTCATCCTCCGCGCCGAATGGGAACGCTCCCGAGATCGAGAGACGTTGACTGAACCGGATAAGTGAGGCCACCGTACGGTTCACCTCCGGCACTGTCAACGGCCGGTTAACAGCGAGGCCGTCCCGTAACCTTCGGAGCCGTTTGGGAGCGCGACCATGCGTGGTGGAGCGCTTTCCGGAGCAGTTTCGTGAGCGCAGGGGTGGCGGACAGGGGTGGGGGTGGCCGTACACTGAACCGCACAAGTGACGAACTGTGCGGTTCAGTCGTCGAGGTCCGCCGCGCCGACCGGCCGGCGGGCCCGGTGCAGTAGCGTCACTTCCCGCCGGCCACCCCGGCGGTCGACAGCGCCCGCGAGGGCCGGACACAGTGGAGGAACGCTGCGGTGAAGCGGCCGACCATCGCCGACGTCGCCCGACGGGCCGGTGTCTCCAAGGGCGCGGTGTCGTACGCGCTCAACGGGCAGCCCGGCGTCTCCGAGGCGACCCGCCAGCGCATCCTGGCGATCGCGGCCGAGATCGGGTTCAGCCCGAGCAGCGCCGCCCGGGCGCTCTCCGGCGCCACCGCCAAGGCGGTCGGGCTGGCGCTGTGCCGGCCCGCCCGGATACTCGGCATCGAGCCGTTCTTCATGGAGCTGATCAGCGGCGTCGAGGCCGAGCTGTCCGCCCGCTCGTACGCGCTGACCCTTCAGGTGGTGACCGACCAGGAGGCGGAGATCGCGGTCTACCGCCGCTGGTGGGCCGAGCGTCGGGTGGACGGCGTCTTCGTCTGCGACCTGCGCACCGACGACCGTCGGGTGCCGGCGCTGGAGGAGCTGCAACTGCCCGCGGTGGTGATCGGCGGCCCGGGGCACACCGGCAGCCTGGCCAGCGTCTGGTCGGACGACGCGGCGGCCCTGGTCGAGACCGTGGAGTACCTGGTCGCGCTCGGCCACCGGCGGATCGCCCGGGTCGGCGGCCTCCCGTCGCTGCTGCACACCGAGATCCGCACCGACGCGTTCACCGACGTGTGCCGGCGGCTCGGGCTGGACGAGGCGAGCACGGTCTGGTCCGACTACACCGGCGAGGAGGGAGCGCGGGCCACCCGACGCCTGCTCAGCTCCGCCAACCGCCCGACGGCGGTGATCTACGACAACGACGTGATGGCGATCGCCGGGCTCTCGGTGGCGCAGGAGATGGGGCTCGCCGTCCCCGGCGACCTGTCCATCGTCGCGTGGGACGACTCCCCGCTCTGCCAGCTGGTGCACCCGCCGCTGACCGCGCTGGGCCGGGACATCCCGGCGTACGGGTCGCACGCCGCCCGGCAGCTCCTCGCGGTGATCGCCGGGGAGCCGGTGAGCGGACTCCAGGACGAGACCGCCCACCTCACCCCGCGCGGCAGCACCGCGCCGCCGCGCGCCCGCTGAACCGGTTCAGCTGTCGACCCACTGGTGCTCACCGGGACGCCGAGGGAAACTCCTCGAACCACGCCTCGACCCGCTCCGCGGTCGCCGGCCGGGCCAGCGCGAAGCCCTGCCCGTAGCGGCAGCCGGCCCGGCGCGCGCCGGCCACCTGACCGTCCGACTCCAGCCCCTCCACCACCACCTCCACGCCGAGCCGGTCGCCGAGGTTGGCCACCACGTCGATCAGCGGGCGCTGCCCGTCCGCGCCGGGCGCGACCAGGTGCGGTCCGACCTTGAGCAGGTCGATCGGCAGCCGGCGCAGCTGGGCCAGCGAGGCGTGCTCGGCGCGGAAGTCGTCCAGCGCGGTGCGCACCCCGAGCGACCGGAGACCGGCCAGCCGGGCCACCACCGTCGACAGCTCCGCGCCCACCGCCGGCTCCGCCACCTCCACCACCAGCCGTTCCGGCGGCACGTCGTACGCGGCCAGCGCGGTCGCGACGCGGGCCACGAAGTCCGGCGCGGCCAGCTCACGCGGGGTCACGTTCACCGCCATCCACAGCTCCCGGCCCCCCTCCGACCAGGCGGCCAGCTGCCGGCAGGCCCGGTCCACCACCCACCGTCCGACCTCGCCGAGCAGGTCGAGGTCGGCCGCCACCGGCAGCAGCTCCGCCGGCAGCACGGTGCCCAACGCCGGGCTGCGCCAGCGCAGCAGCGCCTCGGTGCCCACCGGCGTCCGGTCGGCCAGCGCCACCACCGGCTGGTAGACCAGGTCCAGCTCGCCCCGGGCCACCGCGCCGGGCAGCTCCCGCTCCAGGTCGAGCCGGCGGACCAACTGCTCCTCCAGGTAGGCGTCGTACCACTCGACCCGGTCCCGACCCATCTGCACCGCCCGCCGCCGGGCCAGGCCGGCCTGACGGAACACGTCCTCCGGCTCGCCGCCGGTGGTCTCGGCCAATCCCAGGCTCACCGCCAGTCGGACCACACCCCCGGCCCGGGGATACGGCTCCACGAGCGCCGCCAGCAGCCGGGTGCCCAGCGCGTACGCGAGCACCGGGCCGAGATCGGTGAGGACGGCGTACTCGGTGTCGCCGACGCGGGCGACCAGGTCGTGCGGGCCGCAGCCGGTCCGGAGCCGCCGACGCGCCTCGGCCAGCACCATCGCGTCCGGCGCCGTCGCGTGCTCACCGTGCAGGTCCACCACGAGCAGCGCGCCGCCACTGCGCCGGGGCAGCACCCGGACCAGGTCGGCCCGGGTCAACGGCGCGGCGTCGGCGGCGTCGGGCTCCCCGCCGACGAGCCGGCGCAGCGACGCCTCGCTGGCCGCGAGCCGCTCGACCCGACGGCGGTGGTCGGCGGCGGCGAGCAGCTCGCCCACCATGATCGGTGGGATGACCGCCAGCCCGAGCGCCATGGCGGCGGGCGTGAACTCCCCCGCCGTGCCGAGGTGCACGCCGGCGGCCAGGGCCGCCACGCCGGCCGGCGCGGTGAGCCGGGGCCACGCGGCCGGCGCCACGCCGGGGTGCGGTCGCTCCCCCGCCGACGTACGCCGGGCGCCGGCCGCGGTCAGCAGCGCGCCGGCGAGCAGCGGCGGCCCGACGGCCGACATCGCCCGGTCCGGGGCGTCGTACGCCAACAGCACCACCAGCAGCGACAGCCCGGCCAGCGTGAGACCGGCACCGGCGTGGCAGCGCGCGGCGCCGGGCCGGCGACGCCGCTCGGCCATCGCCGCCACCGCGAGCACGGCCAGCGCCACCGCTCCGCCGACGCTGGCGACCCGTGCGGCCACCGGCACCGGACCGACCGGCAGCACCATCCAGCCGGCGAAGACCAGGCTGACGGCGAGGGCGAGCATGTCGACGCCACGGCGCAGCCGCTCCCGCCCCGGCAGCCGGGACCGGCCGGGCAGCCGCAGCAACGCGGCGGCGTGCAGCGGCGCGGTGAGACCGAGACCGACCAGCGCCACCGGCAGCCGGTGCGCCGGATCGCTGAGCGGCAGCACCGCCACGGTGAGCCCGGCGACCAGGACGGCGGCGTCGAGGATCACGGCCACCCGGCGGGACAGCGCCACCCGGCGTGCCTGCCGCCCGGTCGGCTCGGACCGTCCTCGATCGACGGTCCCGGCCCGGCCCGGCCCCGGCGCGGGGCGCCTCGTCCCCGGAGCCGGACTCGGGACCGCGTGGCCCCGTGCCGCCGGCGCGGGCGGGCGCGGAGCCGGGGCGGCGCCCGGGGACGGGGCCGGCGGGACGCCGGCCAGCCAGGCGAGCCGCACGCAGGCGAGGGCGGAGCCCCCGGCGACGGCGAGCGCCACGGCGGCGGGACCGGGCACGAGCCCGGCGGCGCCCGCCAGGAGGAAGAGCGCGCCGCCGAGCGACGCGGCGAGGTCGGGCAGGGGCGGGAGCCGGCGGGGACCGGCGGGAGGGGTGACGGGCACGGCGGTCGCCTTCGTGAGGGGGCACGGGGCGTTGCGGTTGCGGTGCGACGTGCGGGGTAGGAGCGCGGGCGGGGCCGCATCGGCGGGGACCGCTGCGGCCATGCCTAAGAACGATCCCGGACGCGACCGGTGACGCGACAGTGACGTCCGTCACAGCGGCGACGGGGAATCCGCAGAGACCTTGGTACGGAAGCGCCCTCGGAGGGGCGTTCCCGTACCAGGATCCCGTAACGGCGAGGGCTCGATCGGGCGGCCGTGACGCCCGATCGGGAGGGTGGGCCGGCCGGATGGGATCATCGGGGGGTGAGCCGCGCCGACACCGTCCGTTTCCGCCACAACCAGGCCATCCTGGCCGCCGCGATCGTCGCCTTCATCGGCGCGCTGCCGCTGGCCGGTGCCCGCTGGTGGCTGCTCTGGGTGCTGCTCGTGCCGCTCGCGGTCGGCGTCTGGGCGTGGCGCTCCGGCACCGACGCGGACGCCCGGGAGCTGCGGCTGCGCGCGCTCCTCGGGCAGCGCCGGGTGCCCTGGGCCCGGGTGGCGGAGCTGGCCGGTGACCCCCGGGGGCGGGCGGTCGCCCGGCTCGACGACGGGCAGGTGCTGGTGCTGCCCGCGGTCCGCGCCACCGACCTGCCCCGGCTGATCACCGCGACCGGGCAGGAGATGCCCGACGACGCACCGGGTCAGTAGCCGTCGACCACCCGGTTCGCCAGTTCCTCCCCACCCGCGAAGCGCCGCAACTGCTCCCCCACCAGCCGGTAGGCCCGCGGCAGCAGGCCGCGCACCGAACCGGCCACGTGCGGGGTGAGCAGCACGTTGGGCAGCTCCCACAGGGGATGGTCGGCGGGCAACGGCTCCGGGTCGGTGACGTCCAGCGCGGCCCGCAGGCGCCCCGACGACAGCTCGGCGACCAGCGCCGAGGTGCGGGCGACCGGACCGCGCGCGGCGTTCACCAGCAGCGCGCCGTCCGGCATCGCGGCGAGGAAGCGCTCGTCGACCAGGCCCTGGGTCCGGTCGGTCAGCGGGACCAGCAGCACCACCACGTCCGCCTCGGGCAGCAGGGTGGGCAGCTCGGCCACCCCGTGCACGCCGTCGGCCGGGCGGGGCGTACGGGCGACCAGCGTGAAGGTCACCTCGAACGGGGCGAGTCGGGCGCGCACCGCCGCGCCGATCGAGCCGGCGCCGACGATCAGCACCCGCTTGCCGGCCAGCTCGTCGGTCGGGGCCACCTCGTCGTACGCCCACTCCCGCCGCGCCTGGGCGCGGGCCAGCGGCGCGAACCCGCGCAGGGCGGCCAGGATCGCGGTGACCACCCACTCGGCGGTGGCCGAGTCGTGCACGCCGCGGGCGTCGCAGAGCGTCACCCCCGCCGGCACCCGGCCCACCCACGCGTCCGCGCCGGCGGAGAGGAGTTGCACCACCTCGACGTCGGGCAGCTCGGTCAGGAGCGCGCCGGCGTCCGGGCCGGACAGGAAGGGCGGCACCCAGAACCGCACGCCGGCCGGAGCGGACGGAAGCCGGGACGGGTCCTCCAGCACCTCCACGGTGACGCCGGGCGGGATCTCGCCGAGCAGGCGGCGGCCGTCGGGGTGCGGAATCCATGCCTTCACGACCGCCGACCATATCCGTCCGCGCCGGTCGGCGCGGCGCGGGCCGTGACGAACACCCCGCCGGGGGTCGGACACACGTGCGACAGGGTTTAATCGAGGGCGGGACGCCGGCCGGTGCCCGGGGTAAGGGGAGCGGGTGACGATGAGCGAGGACGGCCCCGGACGGACGGCCGCGCCGATTCCGGCGCTGACCGACCCCGACCGGCTGCGTTCCCTCGACGAGACCCGCCTCGACTCCGTGCCGGACGAGGCGTTCGACCGATTCGCCCGACTGGTCGGTGACCTGCTCGACGTCCCGGTCGCGCTGGTCTCCCTGGTCGACGCCGAGCGCCAGTTCTTCCCGGGCGCGACCGGGCTGCCCGAGCCCTGGGCGGCCCGCCGGGAGACCCCGCTCAGCCACTCGTTCTGCCAGCACGTCGTCGACATCGAAGTGCCGATGGTGCTGCCCGACGCCCGCCTCTACCCCCGGGTGCGGCTGAACCTCGCCATCGAGGACCTGGGCGTGGTGGCGTACGCGGGCATGCCGCTGACCGACCTGGACGGGCGGGTGCTCGGCTCGCTCTGCGCGATCGACAGCAAGCCCCGGGCGTGGACCAAGGAGCAGTTGCGGACGCTCGGCGACCTGGCCGCCGCCTGCTCCTCGGAGCTGCGGCTGCGGATCGCCGTCCGCAGCGCCGACGAGGCCCGCCGCCGCGCCGAGGAGGCACACGACCGGCTCGCCATGCTGGCCGGGATGAGCGAGATGCTCGGCGGCACCCTCGACGTGTCCACCGCCGTCGACCGGCTCGCGCACGCCATGGTGCCGCTGCTCGGCGACTGGTGTCTGATCACCCTGGTCGACCCGGCCGGGCGCCCGCGCACCGTCTCCGGGGTGCACCGCGACCCGGAGCGTGACGCCGACCTGGCCCGCTTCACCGCGCTGCTGACCACCGGGCTCGGCCCGGAGTCGCTGATCCGGTCGGTGCTGCGCAGCGGCCGGCCGGTGATGCGCGGCGTCGCCGGCCTCGACGACGTGGCGCGCGGCACCACCCGCCCGGAGCTGGTGACGCTGGCCGATCGGCTCGGCATCAGCTCCCACCTGACCGTGCCGATCACCGCGGCCGGTGACCGGGTGATCGGCGCGGTCACGCTCGTCAACCGTCCCGGTCGGCGCGGCTTCGACGCGAGCGACCTGCGCACCGCCCAGGACATCGGCGTACGGGCCGGCCAGGCCGTCGGCAACAGCCGGCTCTACGGCGAGCAGCGGCACGTCGCCGAGGTGCTCCAGCACAGCATGCTGCCCGCGCTGCCGGCGGTGCCGGGGATCGAGCTGGCCGCCCGCTACCTGCCGGCCGCCGACCGGGTCGAGGTCGGCGGCGACTGGTACGACGCGTTCGTCCAGCCCGACGGCGAGCTGGTGGCCGCGATCGGCGACGTCGCCGGGCACGACATCGAGGCGGCGGCCTCCATGGGCCAGCTGCGCAACCTGGTCCGGGGCAACGCGTACGGGCGGGACGACCCGGTGGAGGAGCTGGTGGCCAACCTCGACCGGGCCATCGGCGGGCTGCGGGTGCCCACGGTCGCCACCGCGGTGCTGGCCCGGGTCCGCCCGCACGGCGACGGGCTGCGGGTCTGCTGGTGCAACGCCGGCCACCCGCCACCACTGCTGATCCGCGCCGACGGCGCGGTGTCGGTGGCCGAGGGACGGGGTCCGCTGCTCGGTCTGGCCCGTCCGCCCCGGCGCACCGGGCGGGCTCTCACCCTCGCGCCGGGCGACACCCTGCTGCTGCACACCGACGGGCTGATCGAGCGCCGCGACCAGCCGATCGACGAGGGGCAGGCGGAACTGCTGGCCCACCTCGCCGCGGCCGGGTCCGGGGTGCCGCTCAATCTCCTCTGCGACCGGCTGCTCGCCGCCGCGCACCGTCGCGAGGACGACGTCGCCCTGCTCGCGCTGCGGGCCGGCTGACCGGCCACCGTCGCGTCCGCGCTCGACACGCCGGGTTCCCCGCCCCGCCCGGCTAGTCTGGTCCGGGTGAGCCCGCGTCTGACGTACCCCCGCATCCGCCGCCTCCGGACGGCGCTGGCGGCCTCGTGCGCGGCGTTGCTGCTGGGCACCGCCGGCTGTGCCCTCGGCGAGCCCGAGCCGGACCCGGCCGGCGAGCCGCCCAACCTGCCGACGCCGTCGGCCACGGCCAGTCCCGGTGGGGCCGGGCAGCAGGTGGTGGCCACGGTGCTGGCCAAGGGGCTGGAGGTGCCGTGGGCCATCGCGTTCCTGCCCGACGGCGCGGCCCTGGTCACCGAACGGGACAGCGGGCGGATCCTCCAGGTCGGGCCGGAGTCCGGGCCGGACGGGCTCACCGTGCGGCCGGTGCAGACCGTGCCGGGCGTGGCCTCCGGTGGCGAGGGCGGCCTGCTCGGCATCGCCGTCTCCCCCGGCTACGCGCGGGACCGCACCGTCTTCGTCTACTACACCGCGCAGGACGACAACCGGATCGCGAAGCTGCGGCTCGGCCAGCCGCCGACCCCGATCCTCACCGGCATCCCCAAGGCCGGCAACCACGACGGCGGCGGGTTGGGCTTCGGCCCGGACGGCTACCTCTACGCGAGCACCGGCGACGCGGGGCGCACCGAGAACGCGCAGGACCCGAAGAGCCTCGGCGGCAAGATCCTGCGGATCACCCCGGACGGCAAGCCGGCCCCCGGCAACCCGACCGCCGGATCCCCGGTCTGGTCGACCGGGCACCGCAACGTGCAGGGCTTCGCCTGGACGCCGAACAAGCGGATGTACGCGGTGGAGTTCGGCCAGAACACCTGGGACGAGATCAACCAGATCAACCAGGGCGGCAACTACGGCTGGCCGCAGGTCGAGGGGCGTGGCGACGACAAGCGCTACGTGAATCCGATCGTGCAGTGGCGCACCGCCGACGCGTCCTGCTCCGGGCTGGCCGCGGTCGAGCGGCTGCTGGTCACCGCCTGCCTGCGCGGCCAACGGCTGTGGCTGGTCGAGCTGGCCGGCAACGGCACCGTGCTGGGCCAGCCGCGTGAGCTGCTCACCGGGAAGTACGGCCGGCTGCGGGCCGCCGCCGTGGCGCCGGACGGCTCGATCTGGGTGAGCACCTCCAACCGGGACGGCCGGGGCAGGCCCGCCGCGGAGGACGACCGGATCCTGCGCCTGGTCTTCGCCGACGGCGGGGCCGGGCGGAGCTGACCGGCTTCGGCCGGGTTCACCAAGATCGCCACAGGGGCAGGTCAGAATCTCAGCATGGACGACCACGAGAACGAACAGCACCGCGCCGGGGACACGACGCCCCCGGAGACCGGGCCTGCCCGCCGCTGGACGGCGTGGCGACCCGGCCACCGGCTGCGCCGGGTGGGCGTGGTGCTCGCGCTGCTCGCGGTCACCCTCGGCGGCATCGTGGTGGGCACGTACGCGGGCGGCCACGTCGGCACCGACATCGGCCCGTTCCGCGCCGAGCTGAAGCTCAGCCCGTCGCTGACCGGCGGCACCACCGTCGACATCCCGCCGCTGGGCGCGTTGCTGCTGGACAGTCACGACGGGCCGGCCTACCTGACCGTCGAGGTGGGCGCGCTGGACCAGGGCCGCACCGAGGCGCTGATCGACGACCCGGCCAGCATCAGCCGGGCCAGCCAGTCGGCGGTGGAGGACGTCCGCGCCGGCGTGATGCGACTCGGGCTGAAGACGCTCGCCTCGGCGGTGCTGGCCACCCTGCTCCTGGCCGCGCTCGTGTTCCGGGACGTCCGGCGTACCGCCTGGGCCGGCGGCCTGGCGCTGGTGGTCACCGCCGGCAGCCTCGGCCTCGGCGCCGCCACCCTGCGGCCGCAGGCGATCGAGGAGCCCCGGTACGAGGGCCTGCTGGTCAACGCGCCCGCGATCGTCGGTGACGCACGGCGGATCGCCAACGACTACACCAAGTACGCGGAGCAGTTGCAGCGGCTGGTCGGCAACGTCAGCAAGCTCTACACCACGGTCTCCGCGCTGCCGGTGGTGCAGCCGTCCCCGGGCACCACCCGGGTGCTGCACGTGTCGGACATGCACCTGAACCCGACCGGCTGGCAGCTGATCCGCACCGTGGTCGAGCAGTTCGGCATCGACGTCGTGATCGACACCGGCGACATCACCGACTGGGGCAGCGAGCCGGAGGCCTCCTTCGTCGGCTCGATCGGCCTGCTGAAAAAGCCGTACGTGTTCATCCGCGGCAACCACGACTCGCCCCGCACGGCCGCGGCCGTGGCCCAGCAGCCGAACGCGATCGTGCTGAACAACTCCGTCACGACGGTCGGCGGGCTGACCATCGCCGGGATCGGCGACCCCCGGTTCACCCCGGACAAGGAGACCTCACCGGCCGGCAGCGGCCTCACCTCGGCCGTCGCCGACCAGGTGATCGGCGCCGGTGAGCAGCTCGCGACCACGGTCGGGAAGTCGCCACGCAAGGTGGACGTCGCGCTGGTGCACGACCCGGCCTCGGCCGGGCCGCTCTCCGGCCTCGCGCCGTTGGTGCTGTCCGGGCACACCCACTCCCGGCAGGTGTCGAAGCTGCCGCAGGCGCCGGGCAAGCAGCCCACCACGCTGATGGTGGAGGGCTCGACCGGCGGGGCCGGGCTGCGCGGGCTGGAGGGCGAGAAGCCCACCCCGCTGACCATGACGGTGCTCTACTTCGACCAGCAGAAGCTGCTCCAGGCCTACGACGAGATCACCGTCGGCGGCACCGGCCAGTCCCAGGTCAACCTGGAGCGACACGTCATCCGGGACCCGGCCAAGGGCGACCAGGTGCCGGTCACCCCGACCCCCACCCGCGGCCCGTCGGAGTCACCGTCGCCCTCGTCGAGCGCCACCTCCCCGAGCCCGACCACCACCGGCTGACCGGGTCAGCGCAGCGCGAGCGCGGCCAGCGCGGCGTTGACGATGCTGCCCGGCAGCAGGTCGTGCAGCTCGTACAGGTCACGGACGCTGCCGGACTGGCCGAACTCGTCCACCCCGAGCGGCACCGCCGGGGCGCCCACCGCCGAGCCGAGCCAGGCCATCGCGTGCGACGCGGCGTCGTGCACGGTGACCACCGGCACCCGGTCGACGAACGCCGACCGCAGCGCGCCGGGCACGCTCGGCACGGTGGCGGTTCGCACGCCCTGGCGCAGCGTCCGCTGCCACGCCCGGTAGAGCCGGTCCAGGCTGGTCACGTCGACCACGTGCGCGGCGATGCCCTCCTCCGCCAGCTCCGCGGCGGCGGCCAGGACCTCCGGCAGCACCGCGCCGGAGGCCGCGAGCTGCACCACCGGGGCGTCCGCCAGATCGGGGTACGCCTGGTGCGCGTCGACGAGCCGGTACGCGCCGGCCACCACCTGCCGGCGCAGCACCGCCTCGCCGAGCCGGGCCCGGGCCGCCTCGAACGGCGCCTGGTCGACCGGCCGGGTGCTGAGCCGGAAGTAGTACGCCCCGTCCTCGGCCGGCGCGGCGGTCGCGGCCGGCGCGGATCCGCCGGCGATCTGCCCGAGCGCGTCGCAGAGCAGCCAGTCGAGGCTGCCGGCGTACGCGGGCTCCAGGAACGTCACGCCGGGCAGCTCCAGCCCGACCGAGGCGGTGATGGTGGACTGGTGCGCGCCGCCCTCGGGCGCCAGCGTGATGCCCGACGGGGTGCCGGCCACCACGAACCGGGAACCCGAGTAGGTGCCGTAGAGGAACGCGTCGAGCCCGCGCAGCACGAACGGGTCGTAGACCGTGCCCACCGGCAGCAGCGGCTGGCCGGACAGGTCCCACGACAGGCCGAGCTGGCCCAGCAGCAGGAACAGGTTCATCTCCGAGATGCCCAGCTCGATGTGCTGCCCGGCGGGGCTCTCCGTCCAGCGCAGCATCCGGTCCTCGGTCCAGGAACGCTGCTCGGTGGGGGCGAAGACGCCGGTCTTGTTGATGAACCCGGCGAGGTTGGTCGAGGTGGCCACGTCCGGCGCGGTGGTCACCAGGTAGGGCGCCACCTGCGGATCGCGGGCCAGGTCGACCAGCACCCGGCCGAAGACCTCCTGGGTGGAGACGGGCTTGTTCGCGCGTACCCGGGTGGTCTCCGGGACGGTGACGCCCAGCGCCCGCTCGCGCGGCGGGCGGGACAGCGCCTCCCGGCGCTCGCCGGCCCGGATGCCGGCCGGGGACGTCGGGTCGAGGCGGTCCCACTCGGTCTCGGCGGTGAGGCCCTGCGCGGCGCGCAGCGCGTCGACCTGCTCGGTGGTGAGCAGCGCCGAGTGGTTGCGCGGGTTGCCGGCGATCGGCAGGCCCCAGCCCTTGACCGTGTACGCGAACACCACGCTGGGCCGGTCGGTGACCGCGTCGCACTGGGCGTACGCGTCGAGCATCGCCTGCGCGTCGTGCCCGCCCAGGTCGGTGACGAGCGGGCCCAGCTCGTCGTCACCGATGTCGGCGACGAACGCGGCCACCTCGGCCGGCGCGCCGTCCAGGAACTGCTTGCGCAGGGCCGGCCCGGCCAGCCCGAACAGCGACTGGTACTGCTCGTTCGGCATCCGGTCGATCCAGTCGCGCAACGCGGCCCCGCCCGGCCGGCCGTACGCCTCGGCCAGCTTGCGGCCGTACTTGACCTCCACGACGTGCCAGCCGGCGGCCTCGAACTGGCCCCGCCACTGGTTGATCCGGATGCCGGGGACGACCCGGTCCAGCGACTGGCGGTTGAAGTCGACCAGCCACATCACGTTGCCCAGGCCGGTGGTGGCCGGGTCGGCGACCGCCTCCCAGATGTTGCCCTCGTCCAGCTCGGCGTCGCCGATGATGGCGACGAACCGGGAGTGCGGCCGCGCGCCGAAGTGCGCGTCGACATAGCGACGGGTGACGGCGGCGAACAGCGGCGCGGCGGCGCCCAGGCCGACTGAGCCGGTGGAGAAGTCCACAGCGTCCGGGTCCTTGGTGCGCGACGGGTACGACTGGAGGCCGCCGCGCGCCCGCAGCTTCGGCAGGTAGGACCGGTCGAGGTTGCCGAGCAGGTACTGGATGGCGTGGAACACCGGCGAGGCGTGCGGCTTCACCGCGACCCGGTCCTCGGCGTCCAGGTGCTCGAACCAGAGCGTGGTCATCGCGGTGACCAGCGAGGCGCTGGACGCCTGGTGGCCGCCGACCTTCACCCCGTCGCCGGTGTCCCGGTCGTGGTTGGCGGCGTCGACGATGCGGGTGGCGAGCCAGAGCACCCGGCGCTGGATCTCGTCGAGGACGTCGAGGTCGTGCTGGTTCACGGTGACTCCATCCGGGCGTCGCCGTTGACGCCCACTGTGGTGTGGGGGTGAGGCGTTAGGAAGGGCCCCTTCTTATGCACCAGGCGTTAAGAAGGGGCCCTTCCTTGCACGTCAGGCGGCGCCGAGGCGCTCCAGGATCAGCTCGCGGACGGTCTTCGCGTCCGCCTGGCCGCGGGTGGTCTTCATGACCGCGCCGACCAGCGCACCGGCCGCCGCGACCTTGCCGCTGCGGATCTTGTCGGCGACGTCGGGGTTGGCCGCGATCGCCTCGTCCACGGCGGCGGTGAGCGCGCCGGTGTCCGAGACGACCTCCAGGTTGCGGTTGGTCATGATCTCGGTCGGCGAACCCTCGCCGGCCACCACGCCCTCCAGCACCGTACGGGCCAGCTTGTCGTTGAGTTTGCCCGCGTCGACCAGGCCCTGCAGCTCGGCGACCTGCGCCGGGGTGGCCCCGACGTCGGCCAGCTCCACGCCGGTCTCGTTGGCGCGGCGGGACAGCTCACCCAGCCACCACTTGCGGGCGGCGGCCGGGGTGGCGCCGGCGGCCACGGTCGCCTCGATCAGCTCGACCGCACCCGCGTTCACCACCGACTGCATGTCCAGGTCCGACAGACCCCAGTCCTGCTGGATCCGCTTGCGGCGCAGCCGCGGCAGCTCCGGCAGGGCGGCCTTCAGCTCGGCCACCCAGGCGGTGTCCGGCGCCAGCGGCACCAGGTCCGGCTCCGGGAAGTACCGGTAGTCGGTGGCGGTCTCCTTCGACCGGCCCGGGGTGGTGTCGCCGGTGTCCTCGTGGAAGTGCCGGGTCTCCTGGGTGATCCGGCCCCCCGCGTCCAGCACCGACGCCTGGCGCAGCATCTCCGAGCGGACCGCCCGCTCGACCGAGCGCAACGAGTTGACGTTCTTGGTCTCGGTGCGCGTGCCCCACTCCTCGCCCGGCAGGTTCAGCGAGGTGTTGACGTCGCAGCGCAGCGAGCCCTCCTCCATCCGGACGTCGGAGACGCCCAGGGAGCGGATCACGTCGCGCAGCTCGGCGACGTACGCGCGGGCGACCTCCGGCGCGAGCGCGCCGGTGCCCGGGATCGGCTTGGTGACGATCTCGACCAGCGGGATGCCGGCCCGGTTGTAGTCGACGAGCGACTCGGTGGCGCCGTGGATCCGGCCGGTGGCGCCGCCGACGTGCAGCGTCTTGCCGGTGTCCTCCTCCAGGTGCACCCGCTCGATGCCGATGCGCACCAGCTCGCCGTTGACCTCGACGTCCAGGTAGCCGTCGAAGCACAGCGGCTCGTCGTACTGGCTGATCTGGAAGTTCTTCGGCATGTCCGGGTAGAAGTAGTTCTTCCGGGCGAACCGGCACCACTCGGCGATCGAGCAGTTGAGCGCCAGACCGATCCGGATCGTCGCCTCGATGGCGGCCTTGTTGGCCACCGGCAGCGAACCGGGCAGGCCCAGGCAGACCGGGCAGACCCGGGTGTTCGGCTCGCCGCCGAAGTCGGTCGGGCAGCCGCACCACATCTTGGTGTTCGTGCCCAGCTCGACGTGGGTCTCCAGGCCGATCACCGGTTCCCAGCGCGCCACGACCTCGTCGTACGCGGGCAGTGTCGTCGTCATCTGCTCCTGCCTCACAGTGCCGGTGGGGTGAACGTGCCGACCGTCGACTCCAGCGCGGCGGCGACCCGGTACATCCGGTCGTCGGCCATGGTCGGCGCCATGATCTGCAGACCGACCGGGAGCCCGTCGGACAGGCCGCACGGGACCGAGATCGCCGGGCCGCCGTACAGGTTCGTCGGGATGGTGAACAGGTCGGCCAGGTACATCTGGTAGGGGTCGGAGGTGCGCGCCCCGATCGGGAACGCCACGAACGGCGTGGTCGGCGAGATCAGCGCGTCCACCTGCTCGAACGCGGCGGTGAAGTCGCGGGTGATCAGGGTGCGGACCTTCTGCGCCTGGCCGTAGTAGGCGTCGTAGTAGCCCGAGGAGAGGGCGTACGTGCCGATCATGATGCGGCGCTTGACCTCCGGGCCGAAGCCGGCCTCCCGGGTCAGCGACATGACCTCCTCCAGCGACCGGTTGCCGTCGTCGCCGACCCGCAGGCCGAACCGGACGCCGTCGAACCGGGCCAGGTTGGAGGAGCACTCGCTCGGCGCGATCAGGTAGTAGGCCGGCAGCGCGTACCCGAAGTGCGGGCAGGAGATCTCCACGATCTCCGCGCCCAGCTTGGCCAGGGCCTCCACCGACTCGCGGAACGCGGCCATCACGCCCGGCTCGGCGCCCTCGCCGGTGAACTCGGTGACCACACCGAGCTTCACGCCGGTCAGGTCACCGCTCGCGCCCAACCGGGCCGCGCCCACCACGTCCGGCACCGGGGCCGGGATCGAGGTGGAGTCGCGCGGGTCGTGGCCGCCGATCACCTGGTGCAGCAGCGCGGCGTCGAGCACGTTGCGGGCGCACGGGCCGGGGGTGTCCAGCGACGAGGAGAACGCGACCAGGCCGTACCGGGAGGTGCCGCCGTAGGTGGGCTTGGCGCCGACGGTGCCGGTGACCGCGCCGGGCTGGCGGATCGAACCGCCGGTGTCCGAGCCGATCGACAGCGGCGCCTCGTACGCGGCCAGCGCCGCGGCGCTGCCGCCGCCGGAGCCGCCGGGGATCCGCTCCAGGTCCCACGGGTTGCGGGTCGGGCCGTACGCGGAGTATTCGGTGGAGGAGCCCATGGCGAACTCGTCCATGTTGGTCTTGCCGAGCATCACCGTGCCGGCGGCGCGCAGCCGCTCGACGATCGTCGAGTCGTAGGGCGGGCGCCAGCCCTCCAGGATCTTCGACCCGACGGTGGTGGGCACGCCCTTGGTGGTGAGCACGTCCTTCACCGCGACCGGCACGCCGGCCAGCGGGCCCAGCTCCTCGCCGGCGGCCCGACGCTCGTCCACGGCCCGCGCGGCGGCCAGCGCCCCCTCGGTGTCGACGTGCAGGAAGGCGTGCACCCGGTCGTCGACCGCGCCGATCCGGTCCAGGTGGGCCCGGGTGACCTCGACCGCGGAGGTCTCGCCGCTGGCCACCAGACCGGCGAGGTCGACGGCGCTGAGCTTGGTCAGGTCGGTCACGATGCCACATCCTCGTCCAGGATCCGCGGGACGCGGAACCGCTGCTCCTCGGCGTCGGGCGCGCCCGACAGCACCTCCTGCGGGGTCAGACTCGGCGTCACCACGTCCTCGCGGAGCACGTTGGTCAGCGGCACCGAGTGGGACGTCGGCGGGATGTCCGCCGCGGCGACCTCGCCGACCTGCGCGACCGACTGGAGGATCACGTCCAGCTGACCGGCGAAGGTGTCCAGCTCCTCCTCGGTGACGGCGAGCCGCGACAGTCGCGCGAGGTGCGCGACCTCCTCGCGGGAGATGGCGGCCATCGGGTGCCCCCTTCGTGGCTGTCCTGAGACGTCTAGGTGTGCCGGCCGCGCGCGACGGCGGAGCGATGACGCGCGGTGACCGGAGCGAGTCTATTGTCCCGCGCTCACGACGACGCCTTCGACTCCCCCTCCGGGCCGCCCCGGCCGCCCGCCTCGGCGACCGCCGGACGCACCGGGCGGTAGCGCGACAGCCAGGTGGCCAACTCCTCCGCCGGCATCGGCCGGGCGTGGAACCAGCCCTGCGCCACGTCGCAACCGGCGGCGTGCAGCAGCCGCCAGGTGCGCTCGTCCTCCACGCCCTCGGCCACCACCCGCAGCCCGAGCGCGCCGGCCAGCTCGATCATCGAGCGGACGATCGCCGCGTCGTCCGGGTCGTCGGCCATCCCCAGCACGAACGACCGGTCCACCTTCACCTCGGACAGCGGCAGCCGGCGCAGGTGCTGCAACGAGGAGTAGCCGGTGCCGAAGTCGTCCAGGGCGATGCCGACCCCGATCCGGTGCAACTGGGTGATGCTGGCCAGCACCCGCCGGGGGTCGGCCATCAACGCGCCCTCGGTGATCTCGACCTGGAGCCGCTCCGGCGGCACGCCGTAGCGGGCCAGCCGGTCGGCGATCTGGTCGGCGATCTCGCCGGTGTGCAGGTCCCGGACGCTGACGTTGAGCGCGGCGCGCAGCGTGAGCCCGGCCGCGGACCACTTGGCGAGCTGCTCCACCACGTCGTCCACCACCCGCCGGGTGAGCAGCCGCATGACCGCGCTCTGCTCGGCGACCTGGATCAGCTCACCCGGGTCGACCATCCCGCGGCGCGGGTGCCGCCACCGCAGCAGCGCCTCGACGCCGACCACCTCGCCGGTCGCGATGGCGATCTGCGGCTGGTAGTACATGGTGATCTCACCCGGGTCGTCCGGCTCCCGCGCCGCCGGTCGGTGGGAGGCGACGGGACCGCCGTCGGGCTCGCCCGGCGCGGCGCGGGACGTCACGGCGGCCTCGACGGCCTCGGTGGCCTCGGCGACGGGTGCCGTCTCCGTGGCCGTCAGCGCGTGGGCGGACGGCGGAACCTCGGCCGCGGCACCGGCCGGCACGGCGTCACCGCCGGACCAGGCCGCCGGGCCGACGGGCGCGCCGGCGCGGGCGCCACGGCGGCGGATCGGGTCGGCGCCGGTGAGGATCTGCTCGATCAGGTCGTCGCCGGGCCGCGCCTCGACGCGTTCCCGGCGGCGCCGCAGCCGCCACCGGGCCGGACCGCCGTCCGGCCGGACCCCACCCCGGCCGTCGTCCCGGCCCGGCCGCGCGTCGGAGGCCGGCCGCCCGTCGTCCGCCGGCCCGTCGTGCGCCGTCGCGGCGGGCACGTCCGGCGCCAGCACCGCACCGTCACCCCCGCGTACGCCGACCGGCTCCCCGGCCGGCGGCGACTCCAGCACCCGACGCAGGTCGGCCAGGAGACTCAACCGTTCCGCCGAGTTGTGGTCGGACTCCGGCGCGTAGACCGCGACGGTGTCGTTGCGGTGCTTGGCGTCGTACATCGCGACGTCGGCGTGCCGCATCAGGGTGGCGAAGTCCTCGCCGTGATCGGGGAAGAGCGCGACGCCGATGGAGCCGCCCACGTCCAACGGCAGCCCGTCCAGCGGCACCGGCTCGGCGAGCGCGGCGACCACCCGGTCGGCCCGCTCGCGGGCCTCGTCGAGGCCGGCCAGCCGGGGTACGACGATGGCGAACTCGTCCCCGCCGAGCCGGGCCACCAGGTCCCGTTCGCCGACCACGTCGATCAGGCGGGCGCTCACCTCGACCAGCAGTCGGTCGCCGACCGCGTGCCCGAGCGCGTCGTTGACGTGCTTGAACCGGTCGAGGTCGAGCAGCAGCAGGGCCAGGTGGGCGTCCGGCTCGCCGCGCGCGGCCCGTTCGGCGTGCAGGTGCACCTGCTCGGCCACCTCGGTGAGCAGCGCCTTGCGATTGGGCAGCCCGGTGAGCGGGTCCACGTCGGCGAGCTGTTCCCGCTCGGCCGAGAGCCGGGCCATCCGGTAGACCGCGAACAGCGGGACCAGCACCAGCGGGATCAGCGCCGCGCTGGCCCGGGCGGCGGCCACCAGCACCGGCGCGAGCAGCAGCAGCGAGCCGGTGGAGAGCAGCTCGTAGGCCAGCCCGTGCCGGACGCTGGGCCACCACCGGTCGCCGAAGCGCAGCCGGATGGCGGTGGTGACCAGGCCGTAGTTGACCACGAACCAGGCCACCGTGGCGCCGCCCACCGCCGCCACGTCGGTCCAGTGCAGCCGGCCGCCGCCGAACAGCTCACCCGGGCCGAGCCGGGTGACGGCGTACCCGGCGGCGAGCGCGCAGGCGTACTGGGCGGCGTTGAAGGCGGTGCGCCAGGGGGCGTAGCCGAGGCGCCAGCCGGAGACGGCCACCGCGACGGCCTGCACCGCGACGGCCGGGCCGAGCCCCCAGCCGAGCAGGATGGCGAAGGTGAAGCAGGTCGACGGGAAGACCGCCGAGGTCTGCCGCCGGCCGGGCGGGACGAACGGTCGGGCGTCGCAGGCGACGGCGAGCGCCGCCATGGTCCAGAACGCGGCCGGCAGCTCGGTCAGCCGGTCGGGGAGCGCGACGAGCGGCCCGACCGAGACGAGCAGGGCGAGCACGCCGACGCCGGCGACGAAGCCGAAGAACGGCCCGGTCCGCCCGGGCGGGACGGAGTTGCGCGGGTCGCCGTTCTCCATCGCACCTCCCGGAAGCGGCATCGGCACGCGCGGTCACGCGCCGTACGCCAATGAAACGCCCTCCGGGTCGATTTCCCCGACACGACAGTCACGAATCGGTCGTAGTCGTAATTAAGTTGGTATACGGCGCAGCCGTCGCCAGGGTCGGGGTCAGTCCTCCACCCGGGCCACCGCGCGGGCCGCCTCGGGGCCGGACTCCAGCAGCACCCGGAACCCGTCCTCGTCGAGGATCGGCAGCTTCAGGGTGGCCGCCTTGTCAGCCTTGGACCCGGGGTTGTCGCCGACCACCACGAAACCGGTCTTCTTGGAGACCGACCCGGTCACCTTGCCGCCCCGGCTCTGGATCGCCTCGGCGGCCTGGTCGCGGCTGAAGCCGGCCAGCGTGCCGGTGACCACCACGGTCACCCCGTCGAGCGGTCGCGGACCCTCGTCGCCGGCCTCCTCGGCCATCCGGACGCCCGCCTCGGCCCACTTGCGGACCACGTCGCGGTGCCAGTCGACGGCGAACCACTCCTTCAGGCTGGCCGCGATGGTCGGGCCGACGCCGTCCACCGAGGACAGCTCCTCCTCGGACGCCTCCTCGATCGCCGGGATCGAGCGGAAGTGCCGGGCCAACGCCTGGGCCGCGGTCGGGCCGACGTGCCGGATGGAGAGCGCCACCAGCACCCGCCACAGGTCGCGCTCCCGCGCCACCGCGAGGTTGTCGAGCAGCTTGGTGGCGTTGCTGCCGAGGCTGCCGTCCTTGTTGACGAAGAACGGCGAGCGGCTCAACTGCTCGGCGTCGAGACCGAACAGGTCGCCCTCGTCGGCGATGATCCCCGCGTCGAGCAGCGCGGCCGCGCCCTTGTAGCCGAGCACCTCGATGTCGAAGGCCCCGCGGCCGGCCAGGTGGAAGACCCGTTCCCGCAGTTGCGCCGGGCAGCTGCGGGAGTTGGGGCAGCGGATGTCGACGTCGCTCTCCTTGGCCGGCGCGAGCGGCGTGCCGCAGGCCGGGCAGGTGGTCGGCATGACGAACGGGCGGGCGTCGGGCGGCCGCAGCTCGACCACCGGGCCGAGCACCTCGGGGATCACGTCGCCGGCCTTGCGCAGCACCACCGTGTCGCCGATGAGCACGCCCTTGCGCTCGACCTCGCGGGCGTTGTGCAGCGTGGCCAGCGCGACGGTGGAGCCGGCCACCCGGACCGGCTCCAGGACGGCGAACGGGGTGACCCGCCCGGTGCGCCCGACGTTGACGTCGATGTCGAGCAGCGTGGTGTTGACCTCCTCCGGCGGGTATTTGAAGGCGATCGCCCAGCGCGGCGCGCGGCTGGTCGAGCCGAGGCGCCCCTGGATGGAGACCGGGTCGACCTTGACCACCACGCCGTCGATCTCGTGCTCGACGTCGTGCCGGTGCTCGGCGTACCAGGCGATGTATTCCGCCACGCCGGCCAGGTCGGGCACCACCCGCCAGCGGTCGCTGGTGGGCAGCCCCCACGCCCGCAGCGCGGCGTAGGACTCGGACTGGGCCGCGGGCTGGAAGCCCTTGCGCGCGCCGATGCCGTGCACCACCAGGCGCAGCGGGCGGGAGGCGGTGACCCGCGGGTCCTTCTGCCGGAGACTGCCGGCGGCGGCGTTGCGCGGGTTGGCGAACGGGGCCTTGCCCTGCTCGACCAGGCTCGCGTTGAGGTCGGCGAACGCGGCCACCGGGAAGTAGATCTCGCCGCGCACCTCGATCAGCTCCGGCACGTCGGGGAAGTCGTCGGACGCGATCAGCCGGGCCGGCACACCCTTGATGCTGCGCACGTTGGCGGTGACGTCCTCGCCGGTGCGCCCGTCGCCCCGGGTGGCGGCGCGCACCAGCCGACCCTTGGAGTAGGTCAGGTTGATGGCCAGCCCGTCGACCTTCAGCTCGCACAGGTAGGGCACCGGGCCGCCGGCGTCGCGCTCGACCCGCTCGGCCCAGGCGGCCAGCTCCTCGTCGGCGAAGGCGTTGTCGAGCGAGAGCATCCGTTCGGCGTGGGTGACCGGGGTGAAGTCGGTGGAGAAGGTGCCACCGACCCGCTGGGTGGGCGAGTCGGGGGTGCGCAGCGCCGGGTATTCGGCCTCCAGCGCCTCCAGCTCGCGCAGCTGCCTGTCGAACTCCGCGTCGGTGACGGTCGGCGCGTCCAGCACGTAGTAGCGGTACTGGTGCTCGGTGAGCTCCTGGCTCAGCAGGGCGTGCCGCTCCCGGGCCTCGGGGGTCGGCTCGGCGCCCGCCGCCGCCTCCTGGGCGGCGTCGACCGCCGAGGGAACCGCTTCTTCGGACACACCGCCGTCTTCGGACACGCTGTCGACCTCCCGTGCTCGTGCTACCCCCGCACCGTAGCGGTCGGGGGTGACAACCGTCCGGCCACCCACGCTGACCAGGCGACCCGGCGCGCGTCGCGCCACCGGGCGGGCCGGCCCCGGCCGTGCGACGATCGCGGCGGCGGCGCTGGGCCGGAACGGACGGAAGGCGGGGTACGGATGCGCGACGGGCTGATCTGGGCGCTGGTGATCGTGGTCTGCGTGGCCGCCGGCTGGCTGTGGAGCGAGTGGCGCCGCCGGTCCACCGGGACCGGCCCGCGTACCCGGCCGGCCGATCGACGTCGCCCGGGCGCCGGGCGGCCCGAGCGGGGTCCCCGGGGCGGCGGCCGGACCGGCGCGCCGCCGAGGCCGCGCGACGGCGGCGCGCCGGCCGGGGACCGGCCCCGGCCCGGCGAGATCTGGTGGGCCGACGTGCCCTACGCGGACGGGACCGGTTCGAAGGTGCGCCCCTGCCTGGTGCTGCGGGTCGACGGCCGGGACGCCGACGTCCTGAAGATCACCAGCCAGGACAAGTCGGACCGGGACGACCACCTGCCGATCCCGACCCGCAGCTGGGACCCGGGCGCGGACCACGACAGCTTCCTCGACGTCAGCGAGCCGATCCCGGTGCCGCTGGACGCGTTCGCCGACCGCGCCGGCACCTGCGACCCCGATCTCTGGCGCGGCGTCCGCCGGCTCCCCCACCTGGCCGCCTGAGCCGGGGGACGACGGCCGCTCAGTCGAGCGCGCCGGCGAGCGCGGCGAGCTGGTCGGCGTACTCGATCCGGTCGGCCCACCCGGCCGGCCAGGCCGTCATCCCGTGCGCGGCCCCGACGAAGGCGCCGGCCAGCGCGGCGATGGAGTCCGAGTCGCCGGCGGTGGTGGCGCCCCGGGCCAGCGCGCCGACCGGGTCGTCGGGGTGCCGCAGCGCGCAGAGCAGCGCGGTGGCGAGCGCCTCCTCGGCGATCCACCCCTCGCCGGTGAGCCGGCACGGGTCGCCGCCGTCGTCGGGGCGGGCCAGCGCCGCCTCCAACCGGCCGAGCACCCGCAGGCAGTCGTCCCAGCCCCGGGCCGCGAACTCGGCCGCGCTGCGCTCCCCCGGCCGCTGCCACAGGTCGCCGAGCCAGTCGTCCCGGTAGACCGTGCGCTGCGCGTGGGCCCGGTCGGTGAGCAGGCCGGGCAGCTCGGGCAGCGCCGCGCCGTCGCGCAGCAGCCGGACCGCGTACGCGGTCAGCTCGCTGGCCGCCAGGGCGGTCGGGTGGCCGTGGGTGAGGCCGGCCTGGAGCTGCGCCAGCCCGGCGAGGGTGTCGAGATCGACGTCGAGCAGCCCGAGCGGGGTGACCCGCATGTTCGCCCCGCAGCCCTTCGAGCCGGCCACGGTGGCCTCCTGCCAGCGGGTGCCCCGGGCCAGCTCGGCGCAGGCCCGCAGGCACGTCATGCCGGGGGCGCGGTTGTTCTCCGGGCTGGCCGCCCAGTCGAGGAAGCGCTGCCGCAGCAGCGGCTCCACCGCCTCCGCGGTGAGGGCCGGCGCGTCGTGCACCGCCCAGGCGACCGCCAGCGCCATCTGGGTGTCGTCGGTGACCAGCGCCGGATCACCCTCCAGCTCGCGCGGACCGGCCGGGCCGTAGCGCCGGACGATCTCGGTGACGGTGAGGAACTCGGTCGGCTTGCCCAGGGCGTCGCCGTAGGCCAGGCCGAAGAGCGACCCGGCGGCGCGGCGGGGGGTGGAGGCGGTCACGGTGGCGATCATGCCCCGACCGCGCAAACCCGGGCCGGTCAGTCCCAGCAGAGGCAGAACGGGTGGCCGGCCGGATCGGCGTAGACCCGCCAACCGTCACCCTCGCCGCGCAGCCGCCGCGCCCCGAGCGCCAGCGCCGCCTTCTCGGCCGCCTCGATGTCGTCAACGGTCACGTCCAGGTGGAACTGTTGCGGACGCTCCGGGTCGGGCCACGCCGGGGCGCGCAGGTCGAGCGCCTTCTGGAAGGCGAGGCGGGGCTGGTGCCCGGGCGGGCCGCCGAGCACCACCCAGTCGTCACCCTCGGAACTCTCCTCGATCACCGGCAGGCCGAGCAGCTCGGCGTAGAAGCCGGCCAACGCACGCGGGTCAGGGCAGTCGATCACCGTGGAACGCAGTCGTCCGATCATGCCGGTCATCCTGCCCCCGGGGTACGACGGGAAACGTCACTCCTCGGCGAGCCGCCGCCCGGCGTCCCGGCAGGCGGCCAGCACCGCGCGGGCGTACGCCGGGGTCGCGCCGGGCAGGCCGCACGCGGGGGTGACCACCACCTGCTCGGCGAGCCGGCGACGGGGGAAGCCGAGCTGGTCCCAGACCCGGCGGACCCGGGCGGCCACCTCGGCGGACGTGGGCGCCCGCCCACCGGCCGGCGGCAGCGTCGGCGCGGCGCCGGCGAGCAACCCGAGCCCGGCGTCGATCGCCTCGCCGAGCGGGTCCAGGTCGGTGAGCAGCGACAGGTCGAGGGCGACGCCGACCGCCCCGGCGGAGCGGATCAGCTCCAGTGGCACGTCCGGCGCACAGCAGTGCACCAGCGTGGGCGCCCCGGCCGCCTCGATCACGCCACCCAGCAGCGCCCGGGCCACCTCGCCCTCCACCGGACGGTGGGTGCCGAGCCCGCTCTCGGTGGGCACGCGGCCGGCCAGCACCGCCGGCAGGGACGGCTCGTCGAGCTGGAGCAGCACCGAGGCGCGGGGCAGCCGCCGGGCCACCGCCGCGACGTGCCCCCGCAGCCCCTCGCCCAGTGAGCCGGCGAGGTCGCGTACCGCGCCGGGGTCGCGCAGCAGCCGGCCGCCGATCGGCAGCTCCAGCGCGGCGGCCAGGGTGAACGGGCTGGCGGCCTGGACCTTGACCGGACCGGCGTACTCCTCGGCCTGCTCGGCGAGCTGGTCGAGGTCGCGTTCCATCAGGTCCCGGGCCCGGCGCAGGTCGCGGCCGGGGCGCGGGGCGATCCGCCAGCGGGCCGCGTAGAGCTCGACCGGAAGCTCGACCAGCAGGCCGGCGGTGCGCCCGAGCAGGTCCGCGCCGGGGCCCCGGGCGGGCAGCTCCGGCAGGTGCGGCAGTGCCGGCAGCTCACCGAGCACGATCCGCTGCGCCTCGGCGATGTCGGTGCCGGGCAGCGAACCGATCCCGGTCGCCGCGCCGGTGGGCCAGGGCCACGCCTGCTCAGTCACCGCCGCAGCCTATCCGCTGCCTCCGGCCGGGCGCGGGGGGACGCGGGCCCGGGGCCGACGCCCCCTCGCCCGCCACGACGGCGCGATCTGGCAGCCCGCACCGGTCACGCGGCACGTGGACGCACCGTCCCCACACATCGGGCACTGCCCGCCCCCGTCCGCGCGGGACCGGCGGCGGATGGTCGCTCGGAGCACGCTTTCGAGCTGATATCAGGAACGACTCAGCGGGCCCGCGCGGCGGTTGAGTCGTCTGCGCTATCAGCTCGAAAGGCGACCGTCGGGCACGCCGACGGCCTGCCGGAGCGACCCGGGCGACCCGGGCGACCCGGGCGACCCGGGCGACCCGGGCGACCCGGGCGGAGCAGATCGGCACGGCGGCGGGCGTCAACCTCGACGGCCAGCTCCGGGGGCGCGCTCCCGCCCCCGGCTGGCCCGGCCCGTCGCGGCCGGGTCCACGCGGCCAGGGTCCGGCGGCCAGGACCCACGCGGCCAGGGACCCGCGGCCAGGGACCCGCGGCCAGGGGCCCGCCGCCGGGGACCCGCCGCCCGGGGACCGCGGTCAGGCGGTGATGGTGGCGGAGCCGAGGACCACGTCGCCGGCCGGGTCCGGCCGGTAGGCCACGATGGCCTGACCGGCGGCGACCCCGCGGACCGGGCGACGCAGCGACGCGCGCAGGCCGTCGGCGTCCACCGAGACGGCGGCCGGGACCACGTCGCCGTGCGCCCGCAACTGCACCTCGCACTCGATCGGCCCGTCCGGGCGCGGCCCGCCGGTCCAGACCGGCCGCAGGGCACGCACCGAGGAGACCTCCAGCGCCTCGGCCGGGCCGACGGTCACCGTGTTGGTCGTCGGGGTGATGGAGAGCACGTAGCGCGGCCGGCCGTCCGGCGCCGGCCGGTCCAGGTGCAGCCCGCGCCGCTGTCCGACGGTGTACTGGTAGGCGCCGCTGTGGCTGCCCACCACCGCGCCGGTGAGCGCGTCCACGACCTGGCCGGGGGCCTCGCCCAGCCGCTCGGCCAGGAAGCCGCGGGTGTCGCCGTCGGCGATGAAGCAGATGTCGTGCGAGTCCGGCTTGTCGGCGACGGCGAGGCCGCGCCGGGCCGCCTCCGCGCGGACCTCGGCCTTGGTCGAGTCGCCCAGCGGGAAGACCGACCGGTCGAGCTGCGCGCGGGTCAGCACCGCGAGGACGTACGACTGGTCCTTGGCCGCGTCGACGCTGCGCCGCAGCAGTCCGTCCGGGCCCAGCCGGGCGTGGTGGCCGGTGACCACGGCGTCGAAGCCCAGGGCCACGGCCCGGTCCAGCACCGCGGCGAACTTGATCTTCTCGTTGCAGCGCAGGCACGGGTTCGGGGTACGGCCGGCCGCGTACTCGGCGACGAAGTCGTCGACCACGTCGTCGTGGAACCGGTCCGCCATGTCCCACACGTAGAACGGGATGCCCAGCACGTCGGCGGCCCGCCGGGCGTCCCGGGAGTCCTCCAGCGTGCAGCACCCCCGCGCGCCGGTGCGGTAGGTCTGCGGGTTGCGGGCCAGCGCCAGGTGCACCCCGGTCACGTCGTGCCCGGCCTCCACCGCCCGCGCCGCCGCCACGGCGGAGTCCACTCCGCCCGACATCGCCGCCAGAACCCTCACCGGCCCACTCCCCTCGTCCTCACCGAGGGTATCCGGGTCAGCGGGGCGTACGGAGGGCGGCCGCGCGGCGGGCCCGCTCCACGGCGGCCGGCAGCGCGGCGATCAGCGCGTCCACGTCGGCGCCGGTGCTGGTGTGCCCCAGCGTGAACCGCAGCGAGGACCGGGCCCGGTCGTCGTCGGCGCCCATGGCCAGCAGCACGTGCGAGGGCTGGGCCACGCCGGCCGAGCAGGCCGACCCGGTCGAGCAGGCGATGCCCTGGGCGTCGAGGAGCAGCAGCAACGCGTCGCCCTCGCAGCCGGGGAAGGAGAAGTGCGCGTTGCCGGGGAGCCGGTCGGCCGGGTCGCCGTTGAAGACCACCTCGGGGACCGCCCGGCGGACCCGCTCGACCAGCTCGTCGCGGAGCGCGGCGATCCGGGCCGCGTACTCCTGCTGGTTCTTGACCGCGGCCTCGACGGCGACCGCGAACGCGACGATGCCGGCCGTGTCCAGGGTGCCGGAGCGCACGTCGCGCTCCTGGCCGCCGCCGTGCAGCAGCGGGGTGGCGGCGACGTCGCGGGCCAGCAGCAGCGCGCCGACGCCGGCCGGGCCGCCCAGCTTGTGCCCGGTCACGGTGAGCGCGGACACGCCGCTCGCGGCGAAGTCGACCGGAACCTGCCCGACCGCCTGGATCGCGTCGGTGTGGAACGGCACCCCGCGCGCGGCGGCGACCGCGGCCAGCTCGGCCACCGGCTGGACGGTGCCCACCTCGTTGTTCGCCCACATCGCCGTGACCACCGCCACGCGGTCGCCGTGCTCGGCCAGCTCGGCCCCGAGCCGCTCCGGGTCGAGCCGCCCGGCGGCGTCCACCGGCAGCCAGCCGACCTGCGCGCCCTCGTGCGCGACCAGCCAGTCGACCGCGTCGAGCACGGCGTGGTGCTCGACCGCGCTGGAGACCACCCGGACCCGCTCGGCCCGGTCGGCCCGCCGGGCCCAGAAGATGCCCTTCACGGCGAGGTTGTCGCTCTCCGTGCCACCGCCGGTGAAGATCACCTCGGAGGGGCGGGCGCCGAGCGCGGCGGCCACCCGCTCCCGGGACTCCTCCACCCGCCGTCGGGCACGGCGGCCCGCCGCGTGCAGCGACGACGCGTTGCCCACCTCGCGGGCGGTGGCGACGTACGCCTCGAGTGCCTCGTCGAGCATCGGGGTCGTCGCCGCGTGATCCAGGTATGCCATCACCGTTCAGCCTAACGGCCGGTGGGCGCGCCACCGGGGGCCGGACCACCCGTCCCGCACCGCGGTGGGACAGGTGGTCCGACTCCTCATGAGGGGACCGCGGTGACGACGATGTTGTCCCGGTAGTGCCGGGTCTTCGGGTCGAACGGACCGCCGCAGGTGATCAGCGTGAGACGCGGGCTGCCGTCCCGGGCGAAGTACCGGTCCAGCGGGATCTTCGTCTTCGTGTACTCCTCCCGGGCCACCACCCGGTAGCGGCGCTCCTCGCCGTCCGAGCCGGTGGCGGTGAGCGTGTCTCCCCGGTCCAGCTCACGCAGCCGGAAGAACGCTCCCTTGCCCTGCTCGGCGCTGTCCACGTGCCCGGCGATGACCACCGAACCGGCGCCCGCCTCCAGGCCCGGGCCGTAGCGGTACCAGCCGACCTGGTCCACGCTCGGCGGCACCTCGAACTCGTTCGTGCGGTCGTTGATGCCGACCGGGTTCACCGTGGCGGTGACCTTGATCGGCGGGATGCTCAGCCGGACCGGGGGCACTGTCGTGCCGTCCGCCGGGAGGGTGCCGGCGTTCACCGGCACCGACGCGTCCCCGGCCGTCGTGGGCGTGGCCGACGGGGCGGGCGTGGAGGTGGCCAGGGCCGCCGCCTCGTCGGCCCCGACGTCCTCGGCGGGTTGCGAACCGCAGGCCACCAGGGCCGCGACGGAGAGCGCGGCGGCGCCGGCGGCCATCGCCGCCAGCGCCCCGCGGTTGCGCACCGTCACCGGCGACCGGCCCGGGCGGTGGCCACCCGCGCCCCGCCGCCGACCAGCAGCAGCACGCCGGCGCCGGCCAGCACGTACCACCAGGTGTCCACGCCGGTGCCGGCCTGACCGCCGGTGCCGCTGGGCACGCCGCCCGGCGCCGAGTGCAGACCGCTGATGGTCTGCGCGACCAGGTCCAGGTTCTTGGCGTCGGCGGAGCCGATCGCGTAGACGATGGTGGCGGTGCCCTCCTTGAGGTTCAGGTCGGCCGGGCCGATGGCGACGGTGTCGGTGCCGGCGAGCACCACGTCCGCCTTCACGGAGCCGGCGGCCACGTCGGCCTTGGCCTCCTTGGGGTTGGTCAGGCCCTCGAAGACCGGCTTGCCACCGGCCCGCACGTCGACGGCCGGCGCGGCGGCGGTGTGCCGGACGATCAGCCGGGCCTTGCCGGCGCCCACCTTGGACACGTCGTTGACGAACGGGGTGATCTGCGGCTTGCCGTCGGCGCTCAGGTGGGCGGCGAGGCTGATGTTCGCCCCGCCCGGCACCTCGGCGTCGTCGACCTTGAGGATCGCCTTGTCGATCGCCTCACCGGGCTTGGTCAGGGCGATGTCGTACTCCCCCTCGGGCAGGGTCAGCGGGCCGGCCACGTCGCCGGGCTTGAAGTTGTCCAGCGTCTTCTTGCCGTTGACGTACACGTCGACCGGGGTGTCCGGGATGCCGTGCACCACGGAGACCTTCGACGAGGCGGCGTAGGCCGGGCTCATGGTGGCGGCGCCGACACCGGCGAAGGTGAGGGCGGCCACCGCGCCGCCCGCGGCGACCCGACGGAACATGGCGAGCTGCATTGTCTGCCTCCTGGTAGTTGGTACTGATTCGTCAGGCCTGGCTTGCAGAACGGGTTACGCCGGCTCCCGCACCCCCGGATGCGCCCCGGATCCGATTTCTTTTCTTCCTCCCGGACGCATCCGTCGACCCCCTCGGCGACGAAGAGAAGGTGACGAGCGTCGTGACGGACAGACCGGGAGCGTGGGGCGGTGACTGTGGGAGTTACAGTCGGGCATGCCCCACGGAAGGCGAGCCGCCCGGTGACGGCGGCCAGGCAGGGCCCCGAACCGCCCGGCGAGGACGACCTCGCGACGCGGTTCCGCGACGGCGACGAGGCCGCCCTGCGAGAGGCGTACGACCGGTACGGCCGAGCGGTGCTGCACCTGGCCACCACGACACTGGTCAACCGGAGCGACGCCGAGGACGTGACGCAGGCGACCTTCGTGGCCGCCTGGCTCGGCCGGGAGACGTTCGACCCGGCGAAGGGATCACTGATCGGCTGGCTGCTCGGCATCGGGCGGCGCAAGGTGATCGACCGGATCCGGGCCTCGGCCCGGGAGACCCGGGTGGTCGAGACGGTCAGGCAACTGCCCGAGCCGGTCTCCACCGGCCCCGACCCCGACACGGTGGTCGACCGGCTGGTGGTCGCCGACGAGCTGGCCCGGCTCCCCGACGAGCAGCGTCGGATGCTGGAGCTGGCGTTCTACGACGACCTGACACACCAGCAGATCGCGACCGTGACCGGAGTGCCGCTCGGCACGGTGAAGAGCCATATCCGACGCGGCATGCAGAGCCTGAAGCGCAGATGGGAGGTGGACGGTGCAGCACCTGGACCACGACCGGCTGGTCTTTCTGGCGCTCGGTGAGAGTGAGGCGGCCGACGGTGAAGCCACCCATCTCGACACCTGCGGGCACTGCCGGGGGGAGCTGGAGACGCTCCAGCACGTCGCCGGGCTGGGTGCCGGCACCCAGGGTCTGACCGACCTGCCCGACCCGCCGGAGCACGTCTGGCAGGGCATCGTCGCGGAGATCCGGGCCGCCGAGGAGCTGCCCACGTTGGCCGACCGGCGTCCGCCGCGCGCCGGCGAGCAGGTCGCGGTGCAGGAGCGTCCGGTCACCACGGCACGGCGTCGGGGGCGGCGCTGGCCGGGCTGGGCGACCACCGCGGTCACCGCCACCGCCGCCGCGGTGATCGGCGTCGTCGGGACCGCCGCCGTGCTGGGCACCGGCGGCGACGAACCCGCGCCGCAGCCGACGGTGCTGGCCAGCGCGCCGCTGGCCGCGTTCGGGGCGACCCCGAAGGACGCCTCCGGCGACGCCCGGGTGCTCGGCGACAACCAGTTGCACCTGCACGTGGCGAATCTCCCGAACGTTCCGGGGTACTACGAGGTCTGGCTGATCGATCCCAAGACGATGGAGATGTTCTCGGTGGGTACGTTGAGCAACGGATCGGGGGACGCGCTGCTGCCCATCCCTCCGAACGTCGACCTGCGCACCTACTCGGTCGTCGACATCAGCGCCGAGCAGTACGACAACAACACCCGCCACTCCGGCGACAGCCTGGTGAGGGGCACCCTGACGGGCTGATCGGCGGGCCGGCTCAGCTCCCCGGCCCGCCGATCAGCTCCCGAAAGAAGAAGGCCGCCGCCCGGTGCACCGGGCGGCGGCCTTCGTTCGTGACCAGCGGTCACTTACGCTTGCGGATCTCCTCGGCGGCCTGCGGCACGATCTTGAACAGGTCACCGACCACGCCGTAGTCGGCCAGCTCGAAGATCGGCGCCTCGGCGTCCTTGTTCACCGCGACGATGGTCTTCGAGGTCTGCATGCCGGCCCGGTGCTGGATCGCGCCGGAGATGCCGAGCGCGACGTAGAGCTGCGGGGAGACGGTCTTGCCGGTCTGGCCGACCTGGAACTGGTGCGGGTAGAAGCCGGAGTCGACCGCCGCGCGGGACGCGCCGACCGCGCCGCCGAGCAGGTCGGCCAGCTCCTCGACCAGCTTGAAGTTGTCGGCGTTGCCGACGCCGCGACCGCCGGAGACGACCACCGACGCCTCGGTCAGCTCCGGGCGGGAGCCCTTCTGCTCGGCGACCCGCTCGACGACCTTGGCCAGCTTGTCCGCGTCGGTGACCGACACGGTGAGCTGCTCGACGGCCGGGGTGGCCGCGGCCGGGGTCGGGTTGAGCGAGTTGGGCCGGACGGTGACCAGCGGCAGGCCCTTGGTGACCTTGGACTTGACGATGGTGGAGCCGGCGAACGCGACCTGGGTCGCGGTGCCGTCGGCGTCCAGGGCGACCACGTCGGTCAGGATGCCGTTGTCCAGCTTGACCGCGAGGCGGGCGGCGATCTCCTTGCCCTCCTGGGACGAGGCGAGCAGCACGGCGGCCGGCTGCACGCGCTTGACCAGCTCGGCGACCACGGTGGCCTTCGGCGCCACCAGGAAGCCGTCGATCTCCTCGCCCTCGGCGGCGTAGATCTTCTCCGCGCCGTACTCGCCCAGCTTGGCGCTCAGCGCCTCGGCGGCGCCGGCGCCGCCGAGCACGACCGCGCTCGGCGTGCCCAGCTCGCGGGCGAGGGTGAGCATCTCCAGGGTGACCTTCTTGACGCCGAATTCCTTGGTGGCTTCGACGACGACGAGAACCTCAGACATGTCCAGACCTCTCACACGAACTTCTCGGTGGCGAGGAACTCGACCAGCTTGACGCCGCCCTCGCCCTCGTCGGTGATCTTCTCGCCGCCGGAGCGCGGCGGGCGCTTCGAGTGCTCGACCACGGCGCTGGTGGCGCCGTCGAAGCCCACCTCGGCCGGGGCCACGCCCAGGTCGCCCAGGGAGAGCGTCTGCACCGGCTTCTTCTTGGCGGCCATGATGCCCTTGAAGGACGGGTAGCGCGGCTCGTTGATGGTGTCCCAGACGGACACGACGGCCGGGGTCGAGGCGGTGACCACCTCGTAGCCCTCCTCGGTCTGCCGCTCGGCGGTCAGGGTCGAGCCGTCGACGGTGAGCTTGCGCGCGCCGGTGAGGGCGGCGACGCCCAGCCGCTCGGCGATCATGTGCGGCATGACCTGGACCCGACCGTCGGTGGACTCGGCGCCGCAGATGACCAGGTCGGCGTTGAGCTGCCCGAGGGCGGCCGCGAGCACCTTCGAGGTGGCCACGGCGCAGGAGCCGTGCAGCGCGTCGTCGACGACGTGGACGGCCTTGTCCGGCCCCATGGAGAGCGCCTTGCGGATCGACTCGGTCGCCCGGTCCGGACCCATGGTCAGGATGGTGACCTCGCCGCCGTGCGCCTCCTTGATCTTCAACGCCTCCTCGATGGCGTACTCGTCCATCTCGTTGATGACGTTGTTCGCCGAACCGCGGTCGACGGTGTTGTCGTCTGAACGCAGGTTGCGGTCCGCGCCCGAATCGGGCACCTGCTTGACGAGTACGACGATGTTCATCGCGCTTCGACGACCCTCCTGTTTGGTGTAGCGATCACTCGCCCGGTCACGGGCGCAGCCTCCCGCGTGACTTAACGGTCGGTCAACCGCAGGGTGCTGTGCACTTGCCCACGGGCCAATGTTACCCGCAAGTAGCATCGCCACCCCGGGGGCCCGGAGTGACGCAGCTCACCGCGCGCGGACCGGCCCCTCAGACCGGCTCGGCCAGCGCCCGCCTGATCTTGTCGATGGCCGCGGCCTCGGCCGGCTCGACCCCCCGGTGCGCCTCGGCCACCCGGTCCGCCGCGGCCAGCACCACCGACCGGTACGCCTCGACGTCCCCCGGCGACTTGGCCCGCAGGATCTCCACCGACCGACCCAGCGCGGGCAGCACGACGGACTCGACCTCCAACGCGGAGTCCCGGGGCAGCTGCGGCAGTGGCCCGGTGGTCAACGCCTCCTTGACCACGCCGCCGACGTCGGCCAGCGCGCCGGAGGCGGCGATGCTCTCCCGCACCATGGCCAGCACCCCGGGCACGGCGTTGGAGACCAGGAAGACGGCGCCGAACGCGCCGGTCTTCAGGGTGAGCTGCTCGTCCGCCGTCAACCGGTCCATGATCACGGAGTGTAGACGTAGGGCGTGGTGGTGGTGACCGCAACGAGCCCGAGCCGCTCCAGGATGGGTCGGCTGTCCGGCGAGCAGTCCACCTGCACCAGCGTCTTGCCGCGCTGCTGCGCCAGCCGCGCCCGGTACGCGACGAGCGCCCGGTAGATGCCCTTCCTCCGCCACTGCGGCAACGTCGAGCCGCCCCAGAGGCTGGCGAACCCGGTGCCCGCCTGGTAGCGGATCCAGCCGGCGCTCACCACCGTCTCGCCCGCCTCGGCCACCACGATCGTGATCGACTGCGGGTCGGCCTCGATCTCCCGGGCCAGCGCGTGGACGAGGTGGCTCCGGTCGTCGTGCCAGACCTCCTCCTCCATGGCGGCGATCCGCTCCAGGTCGGCCCGCCCGGTGACCTCGCGCAGGCGTACCCCCTCGGGGAGCACGGGGACGGCGGCGGCGAGCGGCGCCACCGGTCCGACCACGACGGTCTCCAGGTCCTCCGGGACGAAGCCGGCGGCGCGCAGCCGGTCGGCGAGGTCGGCCGGCTCGTCGTGGCCGGCGAGCTTCCACTCGACCGCCTCGCCCCGGGCGCGGAAGAACTCGACCTGGCGCGCGATCAGCGCGTCCAGCTCGGCGCCGGCCAGGCCGTCCAGCGTCCGGTAGGTGATGAAGCCGCGCTGGTCCAGGCCGAGGACCCGGAACAGCGGCCCGTCCCGGTCCACGCTCACCCCGGCGGGCAGCGGGTCGGGCAGCTCCGGGCGGATCTGGCTGTCGTAGGCGTCGCGCAGACCGCGCGCGTCAAGATCGGTCATCCCCTCAGGCTAGGCGTGGGGCAAAGCGGATAATCGACGGCGTGTGGGAGTCGATCAGGCGCTGGTTCGACCCGCGCGAGCTGCGCTCGGTGGGCAGCCCGCCGGACTACCGTTTCTCGCTGGCCAACGAGCGGACGTTCCTGGCCTGGCTGCGGACCGGGCTGGCGCTGGTCGCCGGCGGGCTGGCCGCCGCCCAGTTCCTCCCGCCGCTGCCGCTGGTCCACCTGCGGGAGATCCTCGCCGTCGCGTTGCTGCTGCTCGGCGCGACCGTGTCGATCCGGGCGGTGGACCACTGGGCCCGCACCGAACGGGCCATGCGACTGGGCGAGGAGCTGCCGGCCTCCCGCTTCCCGGCCGTGCTCGCCCTGGTCGTCGCGCTCGGCGCGCTGGCCCTGGTGGTCGCGGTGCTGCTGCGGGGTGCGGGGTGACCCGGGATCCCGGGCTTCAGCCGGAACGCACCCGGCTGGCCTGGCGGCGGACGCTGCTCACGCTGACCGCCGTGCTGCTGCTCCAGCTCCGGCCGGCGTTCACCGGCCGGGTCGTCGACGCGGCGCTGGCCGGCGCGGCGGTCGTGGTCTGGCTGACCGTGCTGCTGGCGGACTGGCGTCGGGCCACCGGCGCCGGGCCGCGCCGGCTCGCCCGCTGGTCGGTGCCGCTGACCGCGCTCGGCGCGGCCGGGCTGGCGCTGCTCGGCGTCGCACACGTGCTCGGTGGGGTGCACTGACCCACCCGGGTGCGCCATCATGGGGCATGGCCCGCCTCTACGTGCTGCTCTTCCTGGCCCAGATCGTGCTCGCCGTCTGCGCGCTGATCAGCTGCCTCTCCGCCGAGGACGGGCAGGTCAAGGCGCTGCCCCGGATGGTGTGGGTGCTGGTGATCCTCTTCTTCCCGCTGATCGGCTCGATCGCCTGGTTCGTCGCCGGCCGCGAGCGCCCGGCCGGGTCGGCCGGCGTCCTCGGTGCCGGGAGTCCGGCCGCCCCGGCCCGCCGCCCGCTCGCGCCGGACGACGACCCCGACTTCCTCGCCTCGCTCGACAAGCGCTCCCGCGACGAGGACCAGGAACGCCTCCGCCGCTGGGAGGAGGACCTGCGCCGCCGCGAGCAGGAGCTGCGCGACCGGCCGGACGACCGGGACCGCCCGGAGGTCTGATCCGGCCCGGGCCGCCCGCCGGTCACCCGGCGAGCGGCCGTCGCGCTCAGGCCAGGTTCGACGAGCGGGGGTACGCGTCCGTCGGGTCGGTCAGCACGTTGACCAGGTACGGCACGCCGGCGTCGAACGCGCGGCCCAGCGCCGGCCCGAGGTCGGCGGCCTTCTCCACCGTCTCGCCCGCGCCGCCCAGCGCCTCGACCACCTTGTCGTAGCGCAGGCCGGGCTGGAGGTCGGCGGCGACGTCGTAGCCGTACATGGCCCGCATCGGGTGCTTCTCCAGGCCCCAGATGCCGTTGTTGCCGACCACGATCACCACCGGCAGCCGCTGCCGGGCCAGCGACTCCACGTCCATCAGCGAGAAGCCGGCCGCGCCGTCGCCCATCAGCACGCAGATCTGCCGGTCCGGGTGGCTGACCCGGGCGCCCATCGCGTAGCCCATGCCGGTGCCGAGGCAGCCGTACGGGCCGGGGTCGAGCCACGTGCCGGGCTGGGCGGGCTCCAGGTACTTGCCCGCGTACGAGACGAAGTCGCCGCCGTCGCCGATGGTGATGGCGTCCGGGGCGAGCACCTTGCGCAGCTCGCCGTAGATCCGGGCCGGCCGGATCGGGTCGGTCTCGGCGGCCATCTCCTCGCCGTCGCGGGCCTTCGCCGCGTCCTCGGCGGTGCGCAGCTCGGCGATCCAGTCGGCGTGGTCGGCCCGGTCGCCGGTGTGGTCGGCGAAGGCGCCGAGGATCAGCCGCAGGTCACCGGCGGGCGCGGCGGCCGGCTGCACGTGCGCGGCGCGCTGGCTGGGCGCGTCCACCACGTGCACCACCGTGGCGTCGCCGAAGTCGCCGAAGGAGAGCCGGAAGTCCAGCGGCGTGCCGACCACGACGACCACGTCGGCGCCCTTGAGCGCGACCCGGCGGGCCTTGGCGAAGGCGAGCGGGTGCGTCGGCGGCAGCGCGCCCCGACCCATGCCGTTGGTGAACACCGGCACCTGGAGGGATTCGGCGGCGGCGCGCAGCGCCTCGACGGCGTCCCCGGCGTACACGTCCGAGCCGGCGATGATCACCGGCCGGGACGCGCCGGCGATCAGGCCGGCCGCCCTGGCCACCTCGTCCGGGTCGGGCTCGATCGGCGCCGGCGCGGTGACCGCCGGCAGCTCGGCGTCGCCGACCGAGAAGACCGCCTCCAGCGGGAAGTCCAGGAAGACCGGGCCGCGGTGCGGGGTGAGCGCGGTGGTCAGCGCCGCGGAGACGGCCCGCGGGATGTCGTCGGCGCTGAACACCGTCTCGGCGTGCTTGGTCACCGGGGCGACCAGCGGCAGGTGGTCCATCTCCTGGAGGCTGCCGGAGCCCCAGCGGAACTGCGGCGCCCGCCCGCCCATCACCAGCACCGGTGAGGCGTTGAAGAACGCGCTGGTCAGCCCGGAGACGCCGTTGGTGACGCCGGGGCCGGCGGTGAGCACGGCCAGGCCGGGGCGGCGCTGGAGCTTGGCCACCGCCTCGGCGGCGAACACGGCGGACTGCTCGTGCCGGACGTCGTAGAGGGGGAAACTTGCCTTGTGCGCGGCGTCGTAGAGCGGGAAGACGTGCCCGCCGGAGAGCGTGAACATCTCCCGTACGCCGTGCGCGCGCAACGCCGCGAGCGCCAGCTCGCCGCCGTGCCCCTCGAGGTGTTCCGTCATGCCACTCCCCTTCGTCGCCCGACCGGAGTCACACGCTACTGGCCGGTAGCGTGGATGTGAACAGCTCTCGCGTCAGCGGCCGGTGAAGCCCGGCTTGCGCTTCTCCACGAACGCGGCCATGCCCTCGCGCCGGTCGTCGGTGGCGAACAGTGCCGCGAAGAGCTGGCTCTCCCAGGCCAGGCCGGAGGTGAGGTCCATGTCCAGACCGCCGTCGACCGCCACCTTCGCCGCGCGCAGCGCCTGCACCGGACCGGTCAGGAACGGCTTGACGTAGGCGACGGCAGCCTCGTAGACCTCGGCGGCCGGAACGACCTTGTCGGCCAGGCCGATGCGCAGCGCCTCCTCGGCGTCGACCATCCGCCCCGTCATGATCAGATCCTTGGCGCGGGCCGGACCGACCAGCCGGGCCAGCCGCTGGGTGCCACCGGCACCCGGGATGATGCCGAGCTTGATCTCCGGCTGGCCGAGCTTGGCGTCGGCGGCGACGATCCGCCAGTCGCAGGCCAGCGCCAGCTCGCAGCCGCCGCCGAGCGCGTACCCGGTGATCGCGGCGACGACCGGCTTGGGGATCCGGGCGATCGCGCCCAGCGCGCTGGAGAGGTCGGCAGCCCGCTCGGCCATGTCCACGTAGGACATGTCCGCCATCTCCTTGATGTCCGCGCCGGCGGCGAAGACCTTCTCTCCGCCGTACACGATGACGGCGCGGACCTCGGCGTCGGCGGTGGCGGCCGACGCCGCGGCGCGCAACTCCTCCTGCACCTGGGTGTTGAGCGCGTTCATCGGCGGCCGCTCCAGCCGGATGGTGCCGATGCCGTCCTTCACTTCCAGCCTGACGAACTCGCCCACGCTGCCCTCACTTCCGCTTCGAAGTAGCGTGCCAACCTTACGACCCGGATCGTTGGGGTAGACAGTGTGGTGTCGACGGCTCCGGGTCGCCGGCCACCGGGAGTGAGGCCATGATCACCTACTACGACGACCGGTCGGTCCAGGTCACGTCCACGACGGTACGGGTGGACGGGCGCAGCTACCCGCTGGCCGAGCTGACCATGGTGTGGCACCGGCGCGGCGACCGCTCGTGGCGGGTGCTCGCCGGGCGGGGCGCGATCGGGGCGGCGCTCGCCGGCCCGCTGGTGGCCGCCCTGCTCGGCATCGGGCTGGCCGTCTGGCTGCACCGCTCCGCCGTGGTCACCATCGCGATCGTCGGCGCCTCGGTGCTCGTCGGCCTCGCCGTCGGCCCGCTCGCGGACGTGCTCTTCGAGCACCTGGACCGCTCGTACGTGCGGGGCAGCCGCCAACTGGAGATGTGGGCCCGCTGGCACGGCCGCCCGGTGCGACTGCTGCGCACCGGCGACGCGCTGCGCTTCGGGCAGATCTACCGCGCGGTGCAGCGGGCCATGGAGCACGTGCCCGCCGGCCCTGGCCGGACCGCTCCCGGCCGGACCGCGACCGGTCAGAACGTGATCGGCTCGTCCGGCAGCAGCCCGAGACCGCGCAGCAGACCGTAGGTGTCCTGCTCGCCCCAGAACTGCACGATCCGCCCGCCGGCCAGCCGGTATATCTTGCAGGCGCTCTGCACCGTGGTCGCCCCGGTCGCGTCCCGCCGGTAGGTCTGCGCCAACGACACCGCCACCCGGTCCTCCGCCGCGAAGATCTCCAGGATCTCCTGGTCGAGCACGGTCAGGCCGGGCGAGGAGACGGCCGCCTCGGCATACCGCCGGCCGCGCACGCGGGTGCCCGATCCGTAGATCTGCACGTCCTCGTGCACCACCTCGGCCAACTCGGCGAGGTCCTTGGTGACGAACGTGCGCAGGTAACGCCGCACCACCTCGACGTTGCGCGCCCGCTCGTCGCGATCCGTCATGCCCGGCACGCTAACGCTTCGACATCCTCCCCGCTCGCCCCATCCCTCTTGATCCACTCCACTTCGCCGAGGTGGCGTGAACGGACCCGCTCCGATACCGCCACTTCAGCGAGATCGAGTCGATCACGAGTGCGGACCGGACGGTTACGCTGATTTATGACCCTCTATTACCGGGACGACGCGGTACAGGTCACCTCGGAGGCCATCCACGCTGGTGGACAGGTGGTCGCGCTCGCCGACGTCACGTACGTCTGGCACGCCCGCGGCGCGACCACGCTGGCGGTCCGGGGCCGGGTGCTCGGGCGCGGGGTGCTGGTCCTGCTGCTCTCGCTGCCCCCGTTGGTGGCGCTGGTCTGCGTGCTCTCGCTGGCATGGGCGGCGCAGGACCGGGGCGAGTGGCAGCTGGCCCTGATCATCCTGGCCGCGTTCGTGGTCGGCGGCCTGGCGCTCACCCCGTTCCTGGAGGTGCCGCTCGGCTGGCTGGACCGTTCCTACGAGCGGGGCAACCGGGTGCACGAACTGTGGGTGCAGCACCACGGCCGGGAGTCGATGCTGGTGCGTACGCCGGACGCGCTACGGTTCGGGCAGATCTACCGGGCCGTGCAGCGCGCCGTCGAACAGCAGGGAGACCGACGATGACCCACCGTCGCGGCGAGGCCGTCGCGCTCGCCGGGCTGCTCGCCGCCGCGGGCGTCACGCACTTCGCCCGCCCCGGCTTCTACGACCCGATCGTGCCGCGCGCCCTGCCCGGGCCGGCCCGCTTCTGGACGTACGCCTCCGGGGTGGCCGAGCTGGCCGTGGCGGCGGCGGTGGCGCATCCGGCCACCCGGCGGCGCGGCGGGCTGGCCGCGGCGGCCCTGTTCGCCGCGGTGCTGCCGGCGAACGCGCAGATGGCCTGGGACTGGCGGCGACGCCGGCCGGCGCAGCGGGCGATCGCCTACGGCCGGGTGCCGATGCAGGCGCCGCTGATCTGGTGGGCGCTGCGGGTCGCCCGGTCATAACACAGCGGTTATTGACCAACCGGGGTGTTACCCCCGGCCGCCGACCCTGCTCTCCTGAGTGGACATTCATGTCCATCGCTCAGCAGGAGGGTGCCATGTTGCGGAGACTCACCGTCGCGGTCGCGGCGGCGCTCAGCCTGACGCTGCCGGCGAGCGGCGTCCACGCCGCCGGCGCGGCGTCGGCCGACCCGTCCGCGCCCGGCCCGTACGCGGCCGGCTACGTCGACGCCACCGTCAGCGCGTCCGGCCGCTCCTTCTCGGCCCGGATCACCTACCCGGCCACCGCCGCCGGCAAGGGTCAGCCGGTCGCCGCCGGCCGGTTCCCGGCGATCGCGTTCGGCCACGGCTTCCTCCAGTCGGTGTCGAAGTACTCCTCGACGCTGTCCCACCTGTCGACCTGGGGGTTCATCGTCGTCGCCCCGACCTCGCAGGGCAGCCTGTCGCCCAGCCACAGCGCCTTCGCCGACGACCTGAACGCGGCCCTGACCTGGACCGTGGCCCAGGACACCACGGCCGGCTCCCGGTTCGCCGGGCACGTCGCCGTCGACCGGCTGGGCCTGTCCGGGCACTCCATGGGCGGCGGGGCGAGCATCCTGGCCGCCGCCCGCAACCCGCGCGTCGTGACGGTGGCGAACCTGGCCGCCGCCGAGACCAATCCCTCCGCCGTGTCGGCCGCGGCCGGCGTCACCGTCCCGGTGCAGCTGATCGCCGGCGAACGCGACGGCATCGCGCCACCGGCCGACCACCAGCGCCCGATCTACGCCGCCAAGCCACCGACCAAGCAGCTCCGGACCGTCAGGGGCGGCTCGCACTGCGGCTTCATGGACAGCGGTTCGCTCTTCTGCGACAGCGGCTCGATCAGCCGGACGGTCCAGCTCCAGCTGACCCGACGGCTGCTCACCGAGTGGTTCCTGCGCCACCTGGCCGGCGACGCCGCCTACGACGACGCGGTCTGGGGCACCCCGGCCCAAACCGATCCGCAGGTGGTCTTCGAGGGCGTGCGCTGAGCGACCGGGCCGGGGCGGGCGGTCCCGCCCCGGCTCAGGCCAGCGGCAGCGTGGTGGCGATCGGCCAGGCCAGCAGCACCGCGCCGACCAGCGCCGGCAGCCACCACGGCGCGCCCCGCCGGCGCAGCACCCCCGCCCAGGCCGCCTGCCAGGCCACCAGCGCCGCGAAGAGCGGCACCACCAGCAGCACGAACCCGGGGGCCAGGCCGGTCACCGCGGCCACGGCCAGGACCACCACGCCGAGCCCGCCGACCACCGCGTACCGGCCGCCCCGGCCGTCGGCGACCAGCTCGGCGCCGAGCAGGAAGGCCAGGCAGCAGAGCAGCACCACCGGCAGCAGCCACCAGCGGGCGCCGACCGGCGTGGCCGAGGTGAACCCGAGGTGCAGCGGCAGCGCGACGGCGAGCACCGCGTACCCGACGAGCGCCGCGGCCACCCCGACGGCTCGCCCCGCCCGGCCGACGGCCCGGGTCGCCGGGCGCAACCAGCGCTGGGCCGCCACCAGCAGCCCGCCGGTGAGCAGCAGGAACACGGCGACATGCCCACCCACCGCGAGCGGCAGCCGGGCGGTCGGCAGCGGGGCGGCGAGCACCGCACCGAGCCCGGCCGCCCCCACCGCCACGACGAGCCACCGGCCCGGCCACGCGGCGCCCGGGCGCGCGGCCCCGGGCGCGACCGGGGCGGCCGGGCGCGCGACCCCGGGGGCGATCGGAGCGGGCGGGCGCGCGACCCCGGGGGCGATCGGAGCGGGCGGGCCGGCGGTCACCGGGGCCGGCGGGCGGCGCAGCAGCACCGCGGCCAGCGGCACGAAGCCCAGCCCCAGGCCGAGCAGGAGCAGGCCGGCGCCGGCCAGACGGGTCAGCGGCGCGGGTGGCGGGCCACCCGGACGGCCGGGGATCGCGGCCACCACCGCGGCGTGGGTGCGCGGCGCGAAGAGCACCGAGATGTGTTCGGTGCCGGGCGCCACCACCCGCTGCCGCGATCCCGGCGGGCCGCCGCGTGCCGTCTGGTCGGCGGCGCGGCGGAAGTCGGGGAACTCCAGCCCGCCGACCACCAGCGTCAGGTTGCCCGACCAGCCCGCCGGCACGTCCCCGGCGTCGGGCAGCGAGATCGCCACGGTGCGGGCGAGTTCCGGGTGGTCGACCGCGTAGCGGGTGACCGCGCCGGCGCCCATCGAGTGTCCGACCAGGACGACCCGGTCCGGGTCCACGCCGGGCCGGCTCCGCAGCCACCCGACGGCGACGTCCAGGTCGTGCCGCAGGAGCGCCCGCGCCCGCTGGTCGTCCCGGCCCGCGCCGGGCAGCCGGGACGGGTTGGCGCCGTGCCCGGCGAAATCGAGCAGCACGGCGACCCCGCCGTGCCGGGCCACCGAGTCGGCCAGCGGCCGCATCAGCCGGGCCGAGCCGGCGAACCCGTGCGCGATCACCACCCCGGGCCGGGGGCCGTCGTCCCCGCCGGCCGCCCGGACCTCGGTGAGCGGCACCCCGGCGACGGTCGCCCGCCGGGTGTCCAGGCCGGCGTCCGCGCGGACCAGCAGCAGAGCGCCGAGGACGACGGTGAGCAGCGCGACCGCGCCGAACGCGAGGAGACGCCGCGGAGCCGGGCCGGGGTCGGGCATGCCGGCACCCTACGCGTCCCGGGCCCCGGCCGGGAGGGGCCGGCGTGACGTGCGCCGCTCCGTCCTCACCCGGCGTGACTGGCCGGGGCGACGCACACTGGTCGGCATGGCGATCCCACTTCCCCGGCCCGGCGCCGTCGTCGGCCTCACCCGCTCCGCCCTCGACCAGGCGCTCGGTTCGGCCGCCGCGTTCGCCGCCGTACCCGCCCGTGCCTTCGCCGTGCTCGACGAGGTGGAGGCGCTGGTGCGCCGGATCAACGGCGTGGTCGACCGGATCGAGGGGACGCTCGACCGGACCGACCGGGTGCTCACCGACGCCGAGGCCGCGGTGCGCGAGGTGGGCGTCATCAGCGCCGCCGCGACCGGGGCGATCGACACCGCGACCGAGGTGGCCGCCGCGGCCGCCGTGGTGGTCGGCGAGGCCGAGCGGGTCTCCGCCGCGGCAGCGACCGTGGTGGGCGAGGCCGACCGGGTGGCCCGGGCGGCGGCCGTCGTGGTGGCCGAGGCGGACACGGTGGCGGGCCGGGCGGCCGGCACGGTGGCCACCGCCGAGCAGGCCGCCGGCACCGCGACCGAGCTGCTCGCGGCGTACGAGTCGACGCTGCGCCGCGCGGCCCCGATGGCGGCCCGCTTCGTGGAGCAGCTCAGCCCGGAGGAGGTGACCGCCGCGATCCGGCTGGTCGACGAGCTGCCGAAGCTCAAGGAGCACCTCACCTCGGACGTGCTGCCGATCCTGGCCACGCTGGACCGGGTCGGCCCGGACCTGCACGACCTGCTCGACGTCACCCGTGACCTCAAGCTCGCGGTGGCCGGCATCCCCGGGCTCGGCATGCTGCGCCGGCGCGGCGAGCGCGCCGAGGGGGCGTAAGGAAGGGCCCCCTCTTAACGCCTGCGGTAGTGGAAGGGGCCCTTGTTAACGCCCGGCGAACAGCGCGTCGATCTCCGCGCGGTGCGGCAGCGCCACCGAGGCGCCGAGCTTGCGGACACAGGCCGCCCCGGCCGCGGCCGCCCACCGCACGGCCTCGACCAGGTCCCGCCCCTCGCCCCAGGCGACGGCGAGCGCGGCCGTGAACGCGTCCCCGGCGGCGGTGGAGTCGACCACCTCCACCGGCACCGCCGGCACGTGCACCGCCGGGCGGTCCCGGTCGACGTACCACGCGCCGTCGCCGCCGAGCGTGAGCACCGCCCGGGGCACCAGGTCGAGCAGCGCGGCCGGCGCGTCCCGGCCCCGACCGGTCAGCGCCTGCGCCTCGGGCTCGTTGACCACCAGCAGGTCGGTCGCGGCCAGCAGGTCGGCCGGCAGCGGCCGGGCCGGCGCGGCGTTGAGCACCACCCGGGTGCCGGCGGCACGGGCCGCGAGCGCCGCCTCGGTCACCGTCTCGACCGGCACCTCGAGCTGCGCGACCAGCACGTCCGCCTCGCGTACGGCGGTCAGCTCGTCCTCGGTCGGCGCGGTGAACGCCTCGTTCGCGCCGGGGGTGACCAGGATGGCGTTCTCCCCCGCGCCGCCGACCATGACCAGGGCGACGCCGGACGGGCCGTACATCACCCGCAGGTGACCGGTGTCCACGCCGGCCGCGGTCATCCGGGCCCGAAGGGTGACCCCGAACGCGTCCGACCCGATCGCGCCCAGGAAGACGCAGGACGCGCCGGCGCGCACGGCGGCCACCGCCTGGTTTGCGCCCTTGCCGCCGGGCAGCATGACGAACTCGCTGCCGAGCACGGTCTCGCCCGGCCGGGGCAGCGCGGCGGCGGTGCCGACCAGGTCCATGTTGGCGCTGCCGACGACGGCGATCCGGGTCTGCTGCACGACGGGGTCCCGTCCGCTCAGGCGGCGCGCGCGGTCCAGCGGTCGCCGGACCGCGAGACGACCAGCGGCAGGCCGAAGGTCTTCGACAGGTTGTCGGCGGTGAGCACGTCGGCGAGCAGACCCTGCGCCACCACCGTGCCCTCGCGCAGCAGCAAGGCGTGCGTGAAGCCCGGCGGGATCTCCTCGACGTGGTGGGTGACCAGGACCATGGCCGGCGCGTCCGGGTCGTACGCCAGCTCGGCGAGCCGGGCGACCAGGTCCTCCCGCCCGCCCAGGTCGAGCCCGGCGGCGGGCTCGTCCAGCAGCAGCAACTCCGGGTCGGTCATCAGCGCGCGGGCGATCTGCACGCGCTTGCGCTCGCCCTCGGAGAGCGTGCCGTAGGCGCGGTCGGCGAGGTGGCCGACGCCGAGCTGGCTCAGCAGCGCGGCGGCGCGCGCCTCGTCGGTGCGGTCGTAGCTCTCCCGCCAGCGACCGACCACCGACCAGGCGGCGGTCACGACCACGTCGACGACCCGCTCCTCGGCGGGGATCCGCTCGGCGAGGGTGGCGGTGGAGAGGCCGATCCGGGTCCGCAGCTCGTTGACGTCGGTGCGGCCGATGCGCTCGCCGAGCACGTGCGCGACGCCGCTGCTCGGGTGCAGCCGGCCGGCGGCCAGGTTGAGCAGGGTGGTCTTGCCGGCGCCGTTCGGGCCGAGCAGCACCCATCGTTCGTCCAGCTCGACCCGCCAGTCGACGTCGTGCACCAGCGCGGTGCCGGAGCGCGTCACGCCCACCCCGTCGAGGCTGACCACCAGATCCGCGTCCACGGTCGAGGGGGCGGGGGCGCCCGGGGCGCCGGGGATCAGGTCACCAGTCACCGCCCCATCCAATCACGCACCCGGCCCGGCGCCCCCCACGGGCGGGGCCGCCGCCATAGGGTGGGGCGCCGTGTCGTTGGTCACCGCATCCGGAAGGACGGCCCATGCCCCACCCCTGCCGGGAGGCACGCGGATGAGCGCGGTCATCGAGATCGCCGGTCTGCGCAAGACGTTCCACACCGTGCGCCAGGGGCGGCGGGTCGCCGTCGACGACTTCGACATGCTGGTCGAGGCGGGCCAGGTGCACGGCTTCCTGGGGCCGAACGGATCCGGGAAGACGACCACGTTGCGGGCGCTGCTCGGGCTGGTCCGGCCAGACTCCGGCTCGATGCAGGTGCTGGGCGTCCGGTCCCCCGAACGACTCGCCGAGGTGGCCGGCCGGGTCGGCGCGATCGTGGAGAGCCCGCAGTTCTTCGGCAACTTCACCGCGCACCGGACGCTGCGGCTGCTGGCCGTGGCCGGTGGGGTGCCCACCAGCCGGGTGGACGAGGTGTTGGAGCAGGTCGGCCTGCGGGACCGGGGCGACGAGCGGGTCAAGGGCTACTCGCTGGGCATGAAGCAGCGGCTGGCCGTCGCCTCCGCCCTGTTGAAGCGCCCGGAGCTGCTGATCCTGGACGAGCCGGCGAACGGGCTGGACCCGGCCGGCATCCGGGAGATGCGCGATCTCACCCGGTCGCTCGCCGCGGCCGGGGTGACCGTGCTGCTGTCCAGCCACATCCTGGCCGAGATCCAGCTGATCTGCGACCACGTGACGATCGTCAGCCGGGGGCGACGGGTCGCGTACGGGCGGGTGGACGAGGTGCTGGCCGGCTTCGACCAGCACCAGTGGCAGGTCCGGGTGGCCGACGTGGAGCAGGCCGAGCAGTTGCTGGGCCGGGCCGGGCTGACGGTCACCGCCGGGCCGGATCACCTCGTGGTGACCGGCGTGGTCGACCCCGAGGTGATCAGCCGCACGCTGGGCGAGCAGGGCCTGTGGGTGCGCGAGCTGATCCCACTCCGCCCCGATCTGGAGAGCGTCTTCCTGGAGCTCACCGGTGGGCACGAGCACGTCGCGGTGCCGCGGCAGGTGGACGGCGCGCCGCCGAACGACGGAGTGATCGACCTGGACGTCCGGGAGAGCCGGGAGGTGGACGCGTGAACCTGGTCCGTGCCGAGCTGGAGCGGCTCGCCGCCCGGCGCTTCGTGCAACTCATGGTGGTGCTGCTGGCGGCCGCCTTCGCGGTGACGGTGGTGACCACGCTGGGCGGCTCGCACCGCCCGACCGGGGCGGAGCTGGGCCGGGCCCAGGCGCAGGCCGCGGAGGAGGTACGGCGGCTGGAGCTGGCGCACGACCGCTGCCTGCGGATCAAGGCGGGCACGCTCACCGCCGACGAGAACGACTACCTGCCGCGCGACTGCGCCCAGATCGACCCGGCCCAGTCCGACACGTTGCCGACCGCCTCCGACTACCTCAGCGGCGTCTTCGTGTTCGCCAAGGAGGCCGAGCCGCTGCTGTTCTTCCTGATCGCGTTCCTCGCGCTGTTCGGGTTCCTGGTCGGCGCCTCCTACATCGGGGCGGACCTGAACTCGGGCGGCGTGGTCAACCTGCTGCTGTGGCGGCCACGACGGCCGACCGTGCTGGCCGCGAAGCTCGGCACGCTGCTGGGCGGGCTGCTCGCGCTCTCGGTGCTGGCGTCGGTGGCATACCTGGGGTCGTTCTGGTTGATCGGGCAGGCGTCCGGGCTGACCGGCCGGACGGGCGGCGACTTCTGGGTGACGCTCGGCGCGATCTGGGCGCGCGGGCTGGTGCTGGTGCTGGCCACCGCGGCACTCGGGTTCGCCGTCGCGACGCTGGGCCGGCACACCTCGGCGGCGCTCGGCACGGTCGCCGCGTACGTGGTGGTGTGGGAACTGGGCGCGCGGCTGGTGTTCCAGATCCTGGAGGTCGGCCGCCCGGACCGGTTCATGCTCTCCAGCTACCTGGCCGCCTGGCTCAACGGCGAGGTGCGGTTCTGGGACGGCAACGCGTGCAGCACCGGGATCTCCGGCTTCTGCGACGGCTCGTACACGCTGACCTGGGTGTCGGGCATGGTGGTCCTGCTCGGGCTCACCGCCGCGCTGGTGGCCGCCGCGTTCACCGTGTTCCGCCGGCGCGACCTGATCTGAGCACGGCCCCGCCCCGGCAACTCCTTGCGAACCCTGGCGCCATGATGAAGGATTCCTTCACATGGCGCCAGCCTGCACGCGGTCAGCCGACCGTCGAGCCGAACACCTCGTCCCGGACCGCGTCCAGCGCGGTACGCAGCGCGCCGCGCAGGATCGGCTCCTCGGTCAGCCCGGTGGTCACCACCCGGGGCCGGACCAGCGTGATCGCGGCGACCTCGTGCTGCACCCGCTCGGCCAGCGCCGACCCGCCCGCCTGCCCGACCGCGCCGGCGAGCACCACCAGCGGCGGGTCGAGCACCACGCAGGTGCTCGCCACCCCGAGCGCGAGCCGGCGGGCCAGCTCGTCCAGCACCGGGCCACCGTCGGCGCCGGCGGCGACGGCGGCGCGTACCGCCTCGGCGGCCCGGGCCGCCGCGACGCCCTGCTCCACCGCGTCCGCCGTGGCGAAGCCGTGCTCGGCGGCCACCGCGCGGACCGCGTCGGCGCCGGCGAGCTGCTGGAACGCCGGCTTGGCGCGCTTCGACACGTCCCGTGGGATCGGCGCGCCGGGCACCGGCAGGTAGCCGATCTCGCCGGCCGCGCCGCTGCTGCCGTGGTGCAGGCGTCCGCCCAGCATGATCGCCAGGCCGACACCCGCGTCCACCCAGACCAGCACGAAGTCGGCGGTGCCCTGGGCCGCGCCCGACTGCGCCTCGGCGACCGCGGCCAGGTTCACGTCGTTCTCGAAGACGACCGGCGTGTCCAGGTCCTCGCGGAGCGCGGCGAGCAGGCCGCTGTGCCAGCGCGGCAGGTTGAACGCGAACGTGATGTCACCGGTCTGCGGGTCGACCAGGCCGGGGGTGCCGAGCACCACGCGCCGGACGGCGGACAGCTCCGCCCCGGCGCTGCTGGCCGCCCGGACCACGGCGTTGTGCACCACGCCGACCGGGTCGTCGGTGTCCCTGGTGGACTGCTCGACCCGGCCGACCACCGCGCCGGTGATGTCGGCGCAGGCCGCCACCACCCGTTCGGCGCCGACGTCCACGCCGACCACGTACGCGCTGCCCGGTCGCACCGCGTAGAGCTGGGCGTTCGGGCCCCGCCCGCCGGCCTGCTCACCGACCCGGGCGACCAGCCCGCGCTCCTCCAGCCGCTCGACGAGCTGGGAGGCGGTGACCTTGGACAGCCCGGTCAGCTCGCCGATCCGGGCCCGGGTCAGCGGCCCGCGTTCGAGCAGCAGTTCGAGCGCCGCTCGGTCGTTGAGCGCCCGCAACAGTCGGGGGGTGCCGGGCAGCCGGGTCGCACTCATGCCAACGTCCTCAATTTTTCCGTAAAGTTTCTAACCATAAAACGCCTGCCGAAGGGTGCCCGTTAGCGTATCGGCCACCCCGGTCCGGAGAGGTCGGACGACCCGGCAGGGAAAGGGGATACTCGTGGGGCTCGATCCAGGACTCCGTCGGCTCGCGCTGGGCACGTTGCTGGCCGCCTACGCCGGCCCGGTCCCGCCGGACTGGGCGGTCGACCTGCTCGCCGACGGGCTCGCCGGGCACACCCTGTTCGGCACCAACGTCCACGACCCGGCCCAGGTGGCGGCGTCCACCGCGGCGCTGCGCGCCGGCCGCCCCGACGTGATCCTCGCGATCGACGAGGAGGGTGGGGACGTCACCCGGCTGGCCCACGCCACCGGCAGCCCCTACCCGGGCAACGCGGCGCTCGGCGCGGTGGACGACCCCGACCTCACCCGGCAGGTCTACGCGGCGATCGGCGGCGAGCTGGCCGCGCTCGGCCTCACCCTCGACCTGGCTCCGACGGTGGACGTGAACACCGCCGACGAGAACCCGGTGATCGGCACCCGGTCGTTCGGCGCGGACCCGAAGCGGGTGGCGGTCCACTCGGCCGCCGCCGTGGCCGGCCTCCAGTCGGCCGGCGTCGCCGCCTGCGCCAAGCACTTCCCCGGGCACGGCGCCACGGTCGCCGACTCCCACCACGAGCTGCCCACCGTCGACGTGCCGCCGGCCGTGCTGCGCGAGCGCGACCTGCCGCCGTTCGCCGCCGTGGTCGACGCCGGCGTCCGGGCCGTGATGACCGCGCACATCCGGGTGCCGGCGCTGACCGGCGACGGTCCGGCCACGTTCAGCCGGGCCGTGCTGGTCGACCTGCTGCGCGACGAGTACGGCTTCACCGGCGCGGTGATCACCGACGCGCTGGAGATGAAGGGCGCCGCGCTGGCCGCCGGCGGGGTGGGTCCGGCCGCGGTCCGGGCGCTGGCCGCCGGCGCCGACCTGCTCTGCATCGGCGCGAAGGTCGACGCCGCCCTGGTCGAGCTGGTCGCCGCGGAGATCGTCGCGGGGATCGGCGACGGCCGGCTGGACCGGGCCCGGGTCGAGGAGGCCGCCGGCCGCACCGCCGCGCTCGCCGCCTGGACCGGCCCGGCCGACGGGCCCGCGCCGGTCGCCGCCGACCTGGGCTACGCCGCCGCGCTGCGGGCGGTGCACGTCGAGGGCGACCTGACCGCCGCGGGCGCGCCGCTGGTGGTGCAGGTGCACGCGACCTCCACGATCGCCGAGGGACGGGTGCCGTGGGGTCTCGGGCCGCACCTGCCCGCCGACGTGGCGCAGGCCCGCGCGGTGGCCGGGGAGACCGACCCGGCCGAGCTGCGCGGGCTCGCCGGGGACCGGCCGGTCGTGCTGGTCGGGCGTCACCTGCACCGGCTGCCGGGGGCGCGGGAGCTGGTCGAGGCGCTGGCCGCCACGCACCCGGTGACGGTGGTGGAGATGGGTTGGCCCGCCGCCTGGCGGCCGGCCGGGGCGCGCGCCTTCGTCGCCACCTACGGCGCCAGCCACGCCAACGGCCGTGCCGCCGCGAAGGTGCTCGGCCTGACCGACTGATCCGTACCGCCCGACCCGGCCCGCCGTCCGCGACGGCGGGCCGGCGCGCGTTCCGGACTTGAACACGTTCGAGAAACGTCGTACGCTCGGCGCGACATCAATTTGAACGCGTTCAAGAGAGGCGACGGGGGATGGACGTGAAGGTCTGGATGTACCTGACCTACCTCGCGGTGAGCATCGGCCTGACCATCTGGGTGGCGCGGGCGCTCTCCCGCAACGGGCTGGTGTTCCTGCAGGACGTGTTCGCCGACAGCCGGCTGGCCGACGCGGTCAACAGCCTGCTGGTGGTCGGCTTCTACCTGCTCAACCTGGGCTACGTCACGGTGGCCATGAAGGAGTCCGGCCCGGTCGGCGACGCCAGCCAGGCGCTGGAGCAGCTCTCGCTCAAGGTGGGGCTGGTGCTGCTGGTCCTGGGCGCGCTGCACTTCTTCAACGTGTTCGCGCTCGGCCGCTACCGGCGCGGCCGGCTGCGGCAGCAGGCGACCCACCCGCCGCTGCCTCCGGTCGCCGTGCTCCCGCCCCAGGGTGGCCCGCACCCCGTTCCGCCGGCGGGGCCGATCCCGCCGGCCCGGTGACGTCCGCCCCGGGCGGGCACCCGTCGGATCCCACCGGGCACGGGGCCGGTGGGATCCGCGGGTTCACCGTCCTCTACGACGCGGACTGCCCACTGTGTCGGGCCGCCCGACGGTGGCTGGCCTCGCGCGCCCAGCTCGTACCGCTGGAGTTCGTGCCGGCCGGGTCGGCGGAGGCCCGGCGGCGCCTCCCCGGGCTGGACCACGACGCCACGCTGCGGGACCTGACCGTGGTGGCCGACACCGGCGCGGTCTACACCGGCGACGGCGCCTGGTTCGCCTGCCTGTGGGCGCTGGCCGAGCACCGCCGCACGGCCGAACGACTGGCCCGCCCGCACCTGCTGCCGCTGGCCCGGCGGGTGGTGGCGGCCGCCGCCGCGGTCCGCGAGCGGATCCGGGAACCGGGATACGGTGACGACGATGACCGAGCAGAGTGCGCCGACGACCGCTGCGGGCGGCCCGAGCACCGGGTCGACCGCCCGGGGTGAGCAGACCCGCCGGCTGATCCTGGACACCGCCCTGCGGCTGTTCCGCGAGCGGGGGTACGCACGCACCACCATGCGGGCGGTGGCCCAGGAGGCCGGCGTGGCGGTGGGCAACGCCTACTACTACTTCGGCTCGAAGGAACACCTGATCCAGGAGTTCTACGCGGAGACCCAGCAGGAGCACCGGGAGGCCGCCGCCCCGGTGCTCGCCCGGGAACGGGACTTCGCCCCGCGACTGGCCGGGGTGCTCCACGCCGGCGTGGACGTGCTGAGCCCGTACCACTCGTTCGCCGGCACGTTCTTCAAGACCGCGGCGGAGCCCACCTCGCCGCTCAGCCCGTTCTCCACCGAGTCGTCCGCCCCCCGCGAGGCGTCGGTGTCGCTCTTCCGCGAGGTGCTCGCGGGCTCCACCGCCAAGCTCGACGACGAACTGCGGGAGTCGCTGCCGGAACTGCTCTGGCTCGGCTACATGGGCGTGGTGCTCTACTGGGTGCACGACCGCTCGCCCGGGCAGGTCAAGACCCGCCAGCTCATCGACGGCGTGGTGCCGCTGGTCGACCGGCTCGTCGGGCTGTCCCGCCTGCGGGTGCTGCGACCGGTCACCCGGCAGGCGCTCAGCGTGATCCACACGCTGCGTCACTGAGCGCGGCGGTCCCGCCCGACGGGAGTAGGCAGGTCAAGTCCGTAACCGGACAGGGTCAACCGCCGCAACGCCCCTTGCCTGCCACCCATTCGCACACATAGCGTTACCAGGGTCGGGACCTGGGGGGAGAGGCAGCGGACCGTGGATCCGGCCCGGGATCCACGGTCCGCGCCCACGTCGCGAGGCTCAGTGCGGGAAGACGCCGAACGAGGTCCACCCCCGGTCCGGGAACCCGGCCGCCTCGGCCACCCGTGCGGAGGCGTGGTTGTCCGCGTCGTGCAGGTAGGTGGGGATCGCGCCCTCGTCCAACACCCGCCGGGCCGCCTGGGCGACCAGCCGTCGGGCCAGCCCGCGCCCCCGGGCCGCCTTCGTCGTGCCGACCGCCAACTCGTGCCCGTACGCGTCGTGCCGCTTGATGCCCACCCCGGCCAGGTACGCGCCGTCGTCGTCCCGGACCACCAGCACCTCCCGGTCGAACAGGCGCAGCCAGGGCGGCGCGCCGGGCACCGTCGGCGGCAGCCACTCCCCCACGTCCGGCAGCGGCGCCGGGTCGGTGCACCACCGGAAGGCCCCGGCCTGCGTGGTGAACTCCGGCGTGCCCACCGTCGCCGGCAACGCGGGCAGCCACTCGTCGCGCGGACGCCCGCGGATCAGCGCCCGGACCGCCTCCACCCGCTCCGGCGCCACGGAGAGGACCGCGCTGCCGTCCACCGCGACCCCGATCGCCGGGCGCAGCCGACCGTCCCAGGCCGGGCGGGCGCGACGGTAGGAGCGGACCACGTGCCATCCCGGTGCCGCCGGCCACTGCCCCAACCAGGTCGCCAGATGCAGGAAGAGCCGTCGGTCGAGCACATGATCACGGTACGCCCGCCGGACCCGCTCCGAACCGTGCACACCGTAAGAACCTGGCAATGGCTCACGCTCCCGCCCGTGGCTACGCTGACCTCTCCGTACGCGGGAGGTGCGCGGTGGCGCAGCGGGTGCTGGTGGTGGACGACGACCGGACGGTCGCGGACGTGGTCTGCCGCTACCTGGAGCACGCCGGCTACGAGGTCGAGCACGTCGGCGACGGGTCGGCGGCCCTGGACACCGTGGCCCGCCGCCCGCCGCACCTGGTGGTGCTGGACCTGATGCTGCCCGTGCTGGACGGGCTGGAGGTGTGCCGGCGGCTGCGGGAGCGGCCGGACGGCGTACCCATCGTCATGCTCACCGCGCGCGGCGACGAGGCCGACCGGATCCTCGGCCTGCAACTGGGCGCGGACGACTACCTGGGCAAGCCGTTCTCCCCGCGGGAGCTGGTGCTGCGGGTCCGCTCGGTGCTGCGCCGGGCCGGCGGGGAGCCGGCCGCCGCGCCGCCGGAGCTGCTCGCCGACGGCGGCCTGGAGGTGGAGACCGGCCCCCGGGTGGCCCGCCTGCACGGCCGCGAGCTGACCCTCACGTTGCGCGAGTTCGACCTGCTGGCCCACCTGATGCGGCATCCGGCCCGCGCGTTCCGCCGGGCCGAGCTGCTGGACCGGGTGTGGGGCTGGAGCTTCGGCGACCAGTCGACGGTGACCGTGCACGTGCGGCGGCTGCGGGAGAAGATCGAGGACGACCCGGCGCGACCCCGCCGCATCGTCACGGTCTGGGGCGTCGGCTACCGGTACGAGCCGGCCGATGCGTGACCTCGCGCTGATCTTCGGCGTGGCGCTGGCCGCCGCGCTCGCCGTCGGGCTGGTCGGCGCGGTGACGTTGCGGCTGCTGCGCGGCCGGTCGATCACGGTGCACATCTCGGTGCTGCTGGCCATGACGGTCGGCGCGGTGGCCGCCGGGGTGGCCGGGGTCGCCCAGGCCATGTTCCTCTCCCCGCACGACCTCCAGGTGGTGCTGGCCACCGTGGCCGCCGGCGGCGTGGTGAGCCTGGCGGTGGGCTGGCTGTTCGGCCGCCGGCTGGCCGCCGCCGCGGTCTGGGCCGACCAGGCGCGGGAACGGGAGCGACGGATCGAGAAGGGCCGGCGCGACCTGGTCGCCTGGGTCTCGCACGACCTGCGTACGCCGCTGGCCGGCCTGCGCGCGATGGCCGAGGCGCTGGAGGACGGGGTGGTCGGCGACCCGGCCACGGTGGCCGAGTACCACCGCCGGATCCGGGTCGAGACCGACCGGATGACCCGACTGGTCGACGACCTGTTCGAGCTGTCCCGGATCAATGCCGGCGCGCTGCGGCTGTCGATGTCCGCGGTGCCGCTCGGCGACGTGGTCTCGGACGCGCTGGCCGGGGCGGCCCCGCTCGCGGCTGCGCGGCGGATCCGGCTCGTCGCCCCCGAGGCGGGCTGGCCGACGGTCACCGCCAGCGAGCGGGAGCTGGCCCGGGTGGTGGGCAACCTGCTGCTCAACGCGATCCGCTACACCCCGGAGGACGGCACGGTACGGGTGGACGCCGGGTGCGAGGTCGACACGGCCTGGCTGGCCGTCGCCGACACCTGCGGCGGCATCCCGGAGGGCGACCTGTCCCGGGTCTTCGACGTGGCGTTCCGCGGCGAGCCGGCCCGTACCCCGGCGGTCGAGCCGGGCGGATCCGGCGGCCTCGGCCTGGCGATCGTGCGCGGGTTGGTTGAGGCGCACGGCGGGCGGGTAGAGGTGCAGAACGTCAGCGACGGATGCCGATTCGTGGTCCGCCTGCCGGCTGCAGGAATCTGACGCCCCGACGGAACCGCACGCATCGATCCTGCGTCATATTCATTTCCATACATGGACAAGTTTCTCTGGGACGGTAGTGGTCATGCCGAATCATCCGAATGACCGATTCCAGCAGGACGCGGAGCAGAGCTGGCGGGCCGCCGACTCCGCCGGGCGGTTCCCGGCGCAGCCGGGCTACCGCGAGGCCCGCGACCGGGGACTCTCCTGGGCCGAGCTGAACACCCAGCCCGCCGACAGCTCCGCCTGGCGCGGCCTCACGACCCGCTGAGCGGGCCGCGACACACCGGACGGCGGAGGTCCGGGGCTTCGCACACCTGTGCGGTAGCGTCTTGTGGTCCGATTTCCGGCTACGACAGGAGAAGCTCCGCGCATGGGCAAGAAGACGATCCACGTCTCCGATTTCACCGGCCAGGTGCTGTCCCCCGACGACGAGGTGGTCAAGGTCGTCGTGCTGGAGCACCCGGACCTGGTCGCCGGGCCCGTGCAACTGGACGCCACCCCGGTCGACGTGGAGAGCATCGACGACGCGGCGCTGGACGTGGCCGTGGTGGAGATCCACGACCGGCACGGCGGCGGTGAGCCGCGCCGGGTGGTGCTGACCGCCAGCGAGTTCGACGCGATGGCCACCGACGTGCCGATGGCGCAGCTCCTGCGTACCGCCGAGCGGGTGAAGCCGCCGAAGGCCCGGCGGACCGCCGAGAAGATCGACTACGGCACCATCGAGCACGCCGGCCGGCCGCACCGTGGCCGGGTGACCGAGGAGGAGGCCCGGCTGGTCCGGGACCGCCTCGACGAGGTGAACAAGCGACTCGCCGACGCCGGCATCCGCCAGGTCGACCCCGCCGACCCGGAGCACGCCGCCCGCTACGGCTTCCCCACCGCCGACTGACCGATCGCGCGTCGGGCACGTGCCCCCGTGACACGTGCCCGACGCCGGGTCAGGCCCGCTTGCGCGTCAGCTCCGCCAGCGCGCCCTCCACCGCGGACTCCATCGCGTCCTTGCGCAGGCCGAGCCCGCCGAGCACACCCCCGTCGCTCTCCTCCTCCAGCAGGGCGAGCAGGATGTGCTCCGTACCGATGTAGTTGTGCCCCATCCGCAGCGCCTCCCGGAACGTCAGCTCCAGCACCTTCTTGGCGCGCGCGTCGTAGGGGATCAGGTCCGGGACCTGGTCGGCCCTCGCCGGCAGCGTCGCGGCGACGGCCTCCCGGAACATCTCCAGGGGTACGCCCTTCGCCACGATCAACGCGGCCGCCAGCCCGTCCGGCTCGGCGAGCAGCCCGAGCGCGACGTGCCCCGGGGTGATCTCGGCGTTGCCGGCGGCCCGCGCCTCCTCCTGCGAGGCCATCACCACGTTGCGGGCGCGCGGCGTGAACCGGCCGAACCCGGCGCTCGGGTCGAGCGCGGCGGCGGTCTCCACCTTGGCGGCGGAACGCTTCTGGGCGGCCTGCTTGCTCACCCCCATGCTGCGGCCGATCTCCGTCCACGAGGCGCCGGAACGGCGCGCCTGGTCGACGAAGTGCCCGATCAGGTGGTCGGCGACGTCGCCCAGGTGGTCGGCGACCAGGACCGCGTCGGCGAGCTGGTCGAGTGCGTTGGAACGGGTCTTCTTGATGCCCTCGATCAGCTCGTCGAGGCGCACCGGGTGGCTCATCGCGAGCGGTTCGGTCTCATCCATGCGTCAACCATAGGTTGACGCATGCCCGTCGTCAACCTCAGGTTGACGGGACGATCATGAGGTTGACGTCGCCCCTCCGGCCGCCAACCTCATGATCGGCACCTCGCGAGGGTCAGCCGCGGACCCACTGCTGGTTGCTGCCGCCGTTGCAGGTCCAGATCTGGACCGCGGTGCCGTTGGCGGTGCCCTGGCCGTTGACGTCCAGGCAGAGGCCCGAGGCGACGCCGACGATCGTGCCGTCGGCGTTGACCCGCCACTGCTGGTTGCCGCCGCCGGTGCAACTCATGATCCGCGCGCGGCTGCCCGACGCGGTGCCCGGCACGTCCAGGCACTTGTTGCCGTAGACGGTGAGCTGGTTGTTCGCGCCGAGCGTCCACCGCTGGTTCGCCCCGCCGTTGCAGTCCCAGATCTGCACCACCGCGCCGTCGGCCTGGCTGGCGCCGTTGACGTCCAGGCACCGGTTGGCGCTCGCGCTACGGATCTCCCCCGTCGGGCTGCCGGAACCGTCACCGGGGGTGATCGACAGGTTGTCGAACTGGGCGGTGACACCCTGGCCGGTGCCGTACCCGATCTGACCGGCGACCCAGGTCGAGTCCGACACCGAGCCGACCGCGGCGCCGTCGACGGACGCGGTGAGGGTGCTGCCGTCCAGCTTCAGCGCCAGGGTGTGCCAGCGGCCGGTGCCCAGGGCCGACGTTGCGCCGCTGGCCAGCGTGCGCCAGTCGCCGCTGGTGTTGTTGCTCCGGATGGACCAGGCGCCGCCGTCGGTGACCCGGAAGTAGTAGCCGTTGAGGTTCTGCGGGCCCTGGTGGTTGTAGGTGTTGGCGCGCCCGACGAGCTGGACGTAGCCGGGCTTCTCCAGCAGGACGTCCGAGGACACGGTGTAGTTGCGCCAGCTCAGGTCGCCGAGCAGGGCGTACGGCTCGGCCTGGCCGGAGGTCCAGTAGATCGGCGCCTGATCCGACATCTGGCGTACGCACTGCCCGGCGCGGCCGGCGGCGCACCCGGCGATCTCGAACGAGCCCTGCTGGTCCATCAGGTAGCGGGCCTGCCGGCCGGTGGCGTAGCTGTCGAAGGTGTCGGCGTACGGCAGCCGCAGGGTGCCCGCCGCCGGGCTGGTCGCCGTGCCCTTACCCTGCCCGCTGGTGGTGGTGATGCTGTAGACGTGGCCGGGCTGGACGGTGAGCGAGAAGCGCCCGCCGACCGGGGTGATGTCGCCGCCGCGGACGAAGTGGTCGGCGGGGTTGCTGGACCGGACGTTCGTCGACCACACCCGCACCACCCCGGTGGACAGCCCGCCGGTGACCGTGAGGTCGAGCGTCTGCGCCGCGCCGGCGTCCATGGTCTCGACGACGGTGCTCCAGTCGCTGGTGCTCGGCGACCTCAGCGAGACGTAGCTGCCGTTGTTGCGGTTGCCGCCGAGGTAGCCGCTGGATCCGTCGAGATAGCGCCAGCCCGGGGCGGTGAACTGCGTGGTCTGCGCCATCACCCACGCGCTGCGGCCGATGGAGTACGCGCCGGACCACGGCTGCTGGGCCACCGCCACGCCGGTGGTCGCCCACGGGATGTTCGGGGTGATGGCGGCGATGGCCGGCCAGTTGATGTAGCCGGTCATCCTGCCGTCGAGGTATCCCCGGTTGACGCCCCGGGCGAGCGCCGCCGCGCCGGCGTTGTAGTCGTCGGAGCCGTTCTCGCTCGCCCACAGCTGCTTGCCGGTCGAGATCGCGTTGGCGGAGCTGGGGCAACTGCTCTGGGCGCTGCGGTAGCCGCAGACGTAGTGGCTGCCGAAGACCTGCACGGCGTTGGCGAACGCCGGGTCGCGGAGCGACTCGTCGGCGGCGGCCCACCCGAAGTCGTCCGAGGCGACGATCTTCACGGCGCCGTAGCCACGGGAGTTGAGCGCGGCGCGCAGGTTCTTGTACCAGGTGGCGTTGTAGCCCTTCTCGTTCCACCCGCCGAGGTAGGAGATGGTCAGCCCGTGCGTGGCCGCGCAGTCCAGCCAGGCCACCAGGTAGTCGATCGAGTCGGTGGACCAGAAGTTGCCGTTGCCGATCCAGCCCGGCGCGCCCCAGACCAGCCCGGCCAGCGCGATGCTCGGGTTGCGCGTCCTGGCCTGCTCCATCAGCCACCACTCGTAGCCCCGGTTGCAGTTGATGCTGCCGCGGGTGTGCTCGTGGCTGGGCTCGGCGCCGGAGGTGGAGTTGGTGTCGCCGCCGATCTCCACCTTGAGCAGTTGCATGGCGGCCCCGTAGCCCGGTTTGAACAGGTAGTCGAGGAGATCGCTGCGCTGCGGCTCCGGATAGTCGATCAGCAGTCGGCTGTTGCCGCCGCCGCCGCTGACCGCGCCGACGCCGTCGAACGTGCGCCCGCCGGACGCGCCGTTGACGGTGATGGCGGTCGCCGCGCGCGCCGGCTCGGCGTGCCCGGTGAGCACGGCTGCCGCCGCCACCACCGCGACCACCGCCGCCGACACCGCCGTCCGCCACGCCCCGCGTCGTCGGCCCACTCTGTCGTCCACCTGGCTCGCCTCCCCGACTCCCTCGACATTGATCGTCACACTTCGATACGTTTCAGCGATGTTAACGTTCACACCAATCGACGGTCAACGACACGGGCGCTGCCCGCGCGGCACGACGGTCGATCATGAAGTTGGCGGCACGATCTGAGATCCACATCGCCGTCAACCTCATGATCGACGGTGGTGGTGGGTGGTGATGTCTGGCAGGGTCAGTGGGTGGCGAATGTCTGGTCAGGTGTCACCGTCGACTGCGTCGACCCCGAGCGGGTCGCCCGGTTCTGGAGCGTCCTGCTCGGCCGCGAGGCCGGCGCGTCGCAGGAAGGCTGGGTCTACCTCGGTGAGCGCGGCGACCCCCAACCGAGGCTGGTGTTCCAGCCGGTGCCCGGGCCTAGCGTCGGGAAGGTCCGGATCCACCTCGACGTCACGGTCGACGACCTCGACGAGGCGATGGCGACAGTGACGAGGCTCGGCGGTGGGTTCACCGGCGAGCGGCACGACCACGACGAGGGGGTCGTCGTCGTGATGACCGACCCGGAGGGCCACGAGTTCTGCCTCGTCGAGTATCGCGACTGACCCCGGGCACGAAATCCCGGACATGCTGTCTACGGGACGGCCGACCGCCGGCGTTAATAGGGGGTGACGTTCGAGGAGTACGCGTTCGCGCGCACCGCGGCGCTGGTGCGGCTCGCCCGGTTGCTGACCGGTGACGAGCACCGTGCGGAGGACCTGGTCCAGGACGTCCTCGCGAAGGCGTACGCCCACTGGGGGCGCATCTCCCGGACGGATCAGCCCGACGCGTACGTCCACCGGATGCTGGTCAACGCGAACCGCTCGTGGTGGCGCCGACGGAGCAGGCGGGAGATCTCCACCGACACGGCGATCGATCGGGTCGGCGGGGCGGACGAGGCCGCCGGCGTCGTGGAACGCGACGCGTTGTGGCGGCTCGTCCGTGACCTGCCGGTCAAACAGCGCACCGTGATCGTGCTGCGCTACTACGAGGATCTCGACGACGCGGCGATCGCCGAGATCCTGCAGTGTTCGACCGGCACGGTGCGCACGCATGCCAGGCGGGCTCTCCAGGCGCTGCGGAAGCGCCAGGACGCACCGGCGCCCGCACGGACGGGAGGAATGTGATGTCCACCGACCTCGATCAGCGCCTTGCCGCGATGCTCCGGCACCGGGCGGGCGGCGACGTCGATCCGACGCCGATCGTGGAGCACGCCCGCCGCCGCGGTCGTCACCTGCGACTGCGCCGCCAGGGTCTGATCGTCGGCGGCGCGGCGGCGGCCTGCGCCGCGCTCGCCGCAGTGGTCATGGTGGTGCCCACCGGCAGGGCGCCGGACACCGCGCCCCTGACGTCCGCGGCGCTGGCGCTGCCGGACGCGCCGGGCCGGCCCGGCGCCGTCGCGCGTCCCGAGGTGGTCGGCGCCGACCCCGGTGTGGTGCACTTCGCGGCCCCCACCCTGGTCGAGGATGCGGAGTACGCCACGTGGAGCACGGGACGCGGCGTCGAGAGCGTCGAGTTCCGGGGCCCGACCGGTCACGCCCGGTTCGCGCTGGCCCGCAGCGCCGCGACGCTGGACGGGCTGCGGCAGACGCTGTCGTCGGCGGGACGACCCCAGCAACGGACGGACGTGCGCGTCGAGGGCCGACCGGGAGTCGCCTGGTACGACCCGTCCGGCGACCGCCAGCTGTGGTTCGTCCGGTGGCAACCGGCCGACGGCCTCTGGGCCCAGCTCGACATCTACGCGGCCGGCCGCGACGCGGCGACGGGCGCGGCGAGTCGGGTCCGGTTCGACGGCGCCCACCGCTGCGTCGTGCCGTTCCGGCTGCGGTCGCTGCCGGCCGGGGCGCGGCTGCTGGAGTGCTCGGTCACGCTCGGCCATTCCGCGCGTGATCCCTTCCACGAAGGTTCACTCGTGGTCGGCGACGGATCCGGCCGCTGGCTGACGGTCCGGGCCCAACCCGCGCCGGGCGACGGGTCTCGGGCCGGCGACCTCGTCGCCGGGCCCTACCGGGCGCGCCGGCAGGGCAGCGACGTGCTGGAGATGCGGGTCGAGCCGTGCTTCGTCGAGGCGTTCCTCAAGGGCTGGGGACGCGGCTACACCGAGGCGGACGGCCTGGCCGTTCTCGGCGGATACCAACCGGCCCGCGACCTCGCCCGTCCGACGTCCTGGTGACGGTCAGGGTCGCCGCCGGACGTCCGCTGCGGCTTCCGCGCGAGGCCCGGCCGTCCCCGCCGGGCGTCCGTGATCGGCACGCTGCTGCGCCACGGGGACGGCAGGACGCGGAAGCGGGTCGTCGTCGCGTCCGGTCTGGGGCAGCCCGGCGGCCGCCGCGATCGCCTCGACGGCCTCGTCCAGCCCGGTGCTCTCGGGCAGGACGAGTTCGTCCGACCAGCCCAGGACGTCGTGGGCGGCGTACCAGCCGCGCATCTGCTCGGCGGTGAACTCACCGGCCTGTGGGCGCGTGAGGTGCCGGCGCAGGGTCTCGGGCAGGGACACGTCGAGGTAGCAGAACAGCGACCGCCCCCGGTGGCCGTCCCGCAGCGCCGTGAGCATGCTCCGGTGCCGGCCGGTGTGCAGGATGCCCTCCAGCACGACGTGGTAGCCGTGGTCCAACGCGAACCGTACGGTCTGCGCGATCAACGCCGGGGCCACGCCGCCGGGCTTGTCCCGTTCTCTCAGCACGATGCGGCGCAGGTAGTCCTGCTCCACCAGGGCGCAGCCCCGGCCGTGCCGGCGTCGGAGCTCGCGGGCGATGCTGCTCTTGCCGGAGCCGGAGTTGCCCCGGACGCAGACGAGAATCGTGTCCGGGCTTCCGGTGGGTTGAGCGACCACGACGCCTCCTCAGCTTCAATCTTTGCGCACGGTGAGGCCGAGGGCGGCGACGGTCAGCCGGGTGAGGTCAGGAAGCTGGTCCTCGCCGAGGGTGACGCCGCGCAGGTTGTCCAGCGGCGTCTTGAGGCCCTGGAGAAGGCTGCCCCGCAGGTCGGTCCCGTCGAGGTGACAGGAGTCCAGTTCCAGACCGGCGAGGTCACATGACCGCAGCGCGATGCGTGGCAGTCGGCAGGACGACCACGCGCCGTTGGCGAGAGTGCAGTCGGTGAAGGCGACCGAACCGGCGGCGGCGACGCGCTGGAGGGTGGCGTAGTCGAACCGGCAGCCGTCGAACAGGACGTCCTTGAGGCGTACGTCGGTGAGCCTGGCGCCGGTGAATCGGGAGCCGGTGATCGCACACCGTTCGATGGTGAGGCCGGTCAGGTGGGCGCCCGAGAAGTCCGCGCCGGTCACCTCGCAGCCGTAGAGGCCGCCCGCTTCCCAGGTGCACCCGCTCAGGTCCACGCCGCTGATCAGGCTGCTCCGAACGGAGGCGCCCGCAAGGTCGACGCCGCGCCACGCGGCACCCTCGACGAGGGCCTCGGTGAGGCCGTCGGTCAGGTCCGTGGTGGTGTCGAGGTCATCCGGTTGGAGGTCCGGTAGCAGGACCTTCACGTCGCCGATCGTGGTGGTACGCATGTGTCCTCAACCTGTGTGGGCGCGAGGTGGGCACGCCTGTCGGCGCCAACTCGCGTACCGGCACTCACCACGCCGTCTCGCGGGCCTCGCGCACGGTCGTACCGAGCACGGCGCGAGCCGCGCGATCTACGGCAGCCGCGTGATGCCGTTGATCCGTACGATGCCGATGGACTGATTCGTCACTCTGATGACGACGCACCGGTCGGAGGCGGACGGATGTCGAAGGCGGAGGGGGCACGGTGACCGGTGCGGCGCGTCCGCGGACAGCTGCGGTGATCGACCCCGAGGTGCGCGCGGGTTGGCGGCTGACGCCCGGGCCGGTGCTGGCGGACCGGGTGAGCGGCACCTGGGCGGCCACGAGAGACGGTGCCGAGCTGATCGTGAAGTTCTTCGACGACGCGACCTTTCCCGACTGGCGCTACGCGTTGCGGGTCGCTGCCGCGGTGCGCAGCCTGGGCTGGCCCACGCCGGAACCAATCGAGGAGCCGCTGACCCGCCCGCGCGGCGCCTGGGTGCTGTTCCGCCGGCTGCCCGGCCGGTCCGCGTCGCCGGCCGCGCAGGACCAGCCAGCCGAACGGCGCGCCCGGGGACGGTTGCTGGCGGAGTTCCACGCGAGCGCGGCGGCCACCGGCATCGGCGATCAGCGGGGCGGCTTCCACGCACCCGCCGACGTCGTCGCCGACCCCGAGTTGGAGCGCCTGCTGCGGCGCCACGAGGCAGCGAACCCGGTCCAGGGGGGCGTGCTGCGGCGCTGCCACGAAGCCGCGGTGTCGTGGTTCACCGACCATCCTGACCTGGACGCGCCGCGCAGCGTCATCCATGGCGACTTCACGCCGTGGAACCTGCTGTTCGACGACGGGCGGCTGACCGGCCTGCTCGACTTCGAGGCCACCCATCACACGTTCCAGGTGGCCGACTTCGCGCTCTCGTGGCGCGGCTACCAGGACGACGTGCTGCGAGGGTACGACGAGGTGCGGGCGCTGTCGGAGGTCGAGTGGCACCTCGTGCAGCCGACCTACTGGGCGTGGCTGTTCCTCGGCGTCAAGGACGCGCTGGCCGCTCACTACCGCGTCCCCTCCCTGACGAGCGAAGCGCCGGACCTGGAATGGCAGTTCACCCATGCCCGCAGGCGTTCTCCGCTGCTCGCCCGCCGGACCGGTGCGGTACCGCCCTTGTCCGGCTGACACCACCCCCCACCAGCGGACACGAAGAAGGCCCTGACCCGGTGTGAACCACCAGGTCAGGGCCTTACTCGTTGGTGCGCCGCCAGGGACTCGAACCCCGAACCCGCGGATTAAGAGTCCGCTGCTCTGCCAGTTGAGCTAGCGGCGCTCACCGACAACGGGACGAGACGTTAGCACGCCCCCGCGCCGCCCCCGAACGGCAGGGGTGGCGTCACCGCACCGCCAGCGTGACCTGCCCGGTCGCGGCCCCGGACGGGTCGACCAGCAGCGTGTACGTGCCGGAGGACGGCAGCACTGTCGGCGCGATGTCGCCGGCCCCGTTGATCACGCAGCCGGTGGCGAGCGTGCCGCCGTCCGGGGCGCGCAGCACCAGCACGCCGCACTGGTCGGGCAGGGTGGCAGCGGTCGCGGTCACCGTCACCGAGGCGCCGGCCGGGGCGGTGAACCGGTAGCCGGTGACCGCGCCGGGCCGGTCCACGACGGCGACCACCGGCGGCCCGCCGAGCGCGGTCGTCGCGTTCCGGTCGCGGCCGGTGACCAGGCGCAGGGTGGCGGTGCCGGTGCCGCGTTCCACCGGGTCGACGACCACGGTGTACGTGCCGTCGGCGGGCAGGACGGTGCCGTCGACCTCGCCGACGCCGTTGATCACGCAGCCGCTGCGCAGCAGTTGCCCGTCGGCGTCGCGCAGCTCCAGCGGCGAGCACTGGTCGGTCAGCGTGCTCTCGGGCACCTCGACGTAGACCCGCTCCCCCTCGGCGCCGGTGAACCGGTAGCGGGCCCGGGCGCCGGGCTGCCCGATCGAGGCGGTCACCGCCGGGCCGTTGGGTTGCAGCGTGCCGCCGCTGTCCTTCGCCATGTAGACCCGGACGGCGGCGCGGCCGGTGTCGCCGGGGGCGGCGGTGACGCGCAGCGCGTACGTGCCGGTGGTGGTGAGGTCGACGCGGTCGACGTACCCGACGCCTCTGATGACGCAGCCGCTCGCGATCTCCCGCCCGTCCGGGGCGACGAGCAGGTACGGCGAGCAGCGGTCGGCCATGCCGGGCGCGGTGACGTCGACGAAGACGGCGTCGCCGGCGCGGCCGGGGAACGTCAGCGGCTCGCCGCCGGGGGTCAGACTGGCGGTGGCGACGGGCACGGCGGTGATGGGCGTGCCGGCCGGCGGGACGACCCGCTCGGTGGTGGCGCCGGCAACGGCGAACTCGGGTCGCCCGCTGACGGCGACGTCGAAGACGCACTCGGCGAGCTGCGCCGGTGAGGTGATGCCGGCCCAGCGGCAGACCTGCTCGGCGGACGCGCGGCGGGCCGGGTCGAGGTCGCCGACGGTCACCTCCCGCTCGGGGAAGGCCCGGTCGGTGAAGGTGGCGGTGTTCTCGCCGTCGGCGTAGGGGAACAGCGAGCGGTCGGCGGTGATCCGCCAGCTGTCCGCGTACGCGGGGTAGAGCTTCCCGAACGGCACCGGCTGGGTCAGCGGGGCACCGGAGGCGGGTGCGATGTCGTCGGCGGGGTCGCCGTCGAAGTCACCGAGCAGGCCGCGCACCTTCCCGGCCCGGCCGTCGGCGAGCCGGACCAGCACCCGGTAGCCGTAGCGGCCGATCTGGTCCACCGCGGCGGCGGATCCGTCCGGCCACGCCAGGTCGTACCCGTCGGTGGGGCCGGTGTCGGACGGGCGGCGGGTGAGGCTGCCGCCGCCGGGCAGGTCGGTGCGCTCCGGCGGCGTGGCCGACGGCGCGCCGTCGACGTGCACGCGGGTGCCGCCGTCGGTGAGGGTGAGCGCGACCCGGTGGTCGCCGAGCCGGAACGCGACCGCGGAGTTGACCGAGGCGGTCCGCGTACCGGCCATCGGCGCCTGCCGGACCTGCACCTCCAGCGGGTCGCCGGCGGTCGAGGCGACGAGGGTGAACTCGCCGACGGCCTGGAAGTCGTAGGCGACCCGGTCGAAGGTGACCAGGTGCGGGTCGCCGTTGCTGCCCCCGCAGTCCGCCCCGTCCTCGCAGAGCTTGACCGGCCCCTTCGGCGGGGGTGTCTTCTTCGCCGGCTTCTTGCACTCGTCGAGGCTCTTCGGCAGTGGCTTCCCGTCGTACTCCTGGCGCGGCGGCAGGCCCTTCGCCGCCCGGTAGCGGTTCTCCGCGAGCGTGGCCTTCACCTCGGCGGTGCGGATCTTGGTGCTCCCGCAGTCGCCCTGCGGGACCGCGCCCCGGGAGATGTCGTCGGCGTGGTTCAGCTCGTGGTAGAGCGCGGCGCAGGGGTCCCGGGCCACGCCGTCGCCGTACGGGTCGGTGGAGGTCGGGTTCCAGGTGACCGTGGACGACCCCTTGCCGTCGCTGCTCTCCGGCGTCTCGAACGCGCCGGAGCCGCCCGGCGTGGGGATGATCCGCACCCGGGGGCTCTTCTTGTCCGTGAGCCGGGGCAGCAGGCCGGACGGGTCGCCGCCGGGCTGCGCGAACCCGGCCAGGCAGCCGTCGACGAGGGCCTGGAAGTCGACGCCGGGGATCGGCACGCCGGCGGTCGGGTCGACCGAGTAGTCGGCCCGCGCCGGGCGGGACCCGCCGCCGACCAGCGCGCCGACCGCCACGAGCAGCAGGACCGCCGCGGCGGCGGTCGGCCGACGGCGGCGGCGCAGGAACAGGACGACCAGCGCGGCGACGAGCAGCGCCAGCAGCAGCGCGCCGAGGGCCGGCCAGAGCCAGCGCCGGCCGGGGCCGGGCCCGTCGCCGACGGTGAAGGTCGCGGTCCGCAGCGCTGTCGCGCCCGGGCAGAGGTTCGTCGCGCCCGTGATCGGGACTGTCACGTAGCCGGCCGTGACCTCGTACCGGCCGGGGGCGCCGACCGGCCAGAGCGTGTCCAGGCCGCCGCCGTCCGAGGTGGCCGCCACCGAGCGGAGCGCGACGTCGCCGCCGGACAGACGGACGCCGGTGAGGGTGACGGTGCCGGTCGCGCCCGGCTCCACCGTGGTCAGGCCGGCGGTCGCGGCGGCCCCGATGCCGTCGTCGTGGAAGCTGCGGGCCAGCGCCGGGGTGACGTCGCGCCCGTCCCGGCGTACCCCGGTCACCTGGACCGTGCCGACGGCGCGGGTGGGCAGCGCGCAGGCCGCACCGGTGGCGTTGGTGACGGTGAGGTCCAGGCGGACCTGGTCGCCGGCGCGGTAGTCCGCAGCGCCCGGCCGCAGGGCCAGGCCGAGGCCGCCGTCGGCGGGCGCCGCGGCGGCGCCCACGGCCCCGGCCACCAGGGCGGTCACCAGTACGGGGAGCGCTGTCGCGAGTCGCGCCGTCCACCTCATGGTGGGGACTGTAGGGGCGGAGCGGGCGGATTCCCGTGCTCTGTCGGGGACCGGTCGTTCCTGCTCGTCGCGGGAGACGAAGAAGTCCCGACCTGATGATCAGATCGGGACCTGCTCGTTGGTGCGCCGCCAGGGACTCGAACCCCGAACCCGCGGATTAAGAGTCCGCTGCTCTGCCAGTTGAGCTAGCGGCGCTCGCTGACAACGGGAAGAACCTTAGCATGCCCGCTGAGGCGGGTCCCAATCCGATACCGGGCTCCACCCTTCGGTCGAGCTTAACCGGCAAAAATGCCCAAAACACCCGACCGGCACGGTACCGGGGCGGGTCCGATGGCGTCGATGGGGCACGATGTCCGCCAGGCACGCTACGACAGGGGTGGGCATGGGCAGGTTCGCGCGGGCCGGGGCGATGGTGGGCGCCCTGGTCCTCACGGCGTCGCTGGCACTGACCGGGTGCGGCGGCGACGAGGAGAAGCCGGCGTTCGTGCCCGGCCAGCAGCAGGTCGGCGGGGTCTCGTCGAGCGCGCCGGATCCGAGCGCCGCGCCGAGCGACGCCGCCGACGCGGCGCCGCCGCTGACCGTGAGCCCCGCCGACGGGGCGACCGGACGGCCGGTCAGCAGCGAGATCAGCGCCCGGATCCCGGGCGGGGGCACGGTGTCGAAGGTCGTGCTCACCACCGCCGACGGCGCCACCGTCGCCGGGCGGATGCGACGCGACGGCTCCAGCTGGGTGCCGTCCACCGCGCTGAAGTACGCCACCAAGTACACCGCCACGGTCACCGGGACCGGCAAGGACGGCGCGCCCCACCAGGGCACCAGCACGTTCACCACGATGGCCAAGCCCAAGTCCATGATCGGCTCCGGCCTCTACCTGTTCAGCGACAAGACCTACGGTGTGGCCATGCCCGTGGTCGCCGAGTTCTCCCCCGGCATCCCGAAGAAGGACCGGGCCGCGGTGCAGAAGCGGATGTTCGTGCAGACCGACCCGCCGCAGCCGGGCGCCTGGCACTGGGTCGGCAACGGCACCCAGGCCTACTACCGCGCCCCGGAGTACTGGAAGACCGGCACCACGCTCACCGTCCGGCTGGCGCTGGCCGGGATCCCGCTGAGCAACGGGAAGTACGGCAACATCGACCGGAGCGCCACGGCCAAGATCGGCCGGGCGTTCGAGATGTCGGTCGACAACGCGACCAAGCGGATGACCGTCTCCGAGAACGGCGCGGTGATCCGCACGCTGCCGGTGAGCCTGGGCAAGAAGAGCACCCCGTCCTCCAGCGGCACCATGGTGGTGATGGAGAAGAAGGAGTCGACCGTCTTCGACACCCGGGACGAGCCGGACCCGAACAACCAGTACGTGACGAAGATCGACTTTGCCCAGCGGCTCACCTGGGGCGGCGAGTACATCCACGCGGCCCCGTGGTCGGAGGGGGTGCAGGGACGCCGGAACGTGTCGCACGGCTGTGTCAACGTGTCGATGGCGGACGGTCGGTGGCTGTTCGGCAAGACGCTGATCGGTGATCCGATCACGGTGAAGGGCACCGAGCGGCAGCTGGCCCCGGGCAACGGGTGGACGGCGTGGAGCATGAGCTGGTCGCGCTTCGTCGAGGGCAGCGCCCTGCCGGTGCCGAAGGGCGGGCAGCCGGAGCCGTTCTGACCGGCGTAACGTGGTCGGACGCACCGTCGCGCGCGGCCAGCCGGAGACGGCTCCCCGAGGTCAGCGCCGGGTGACAACAGAATCGTTACACCGTCGCCAGGGTGTTCCGCTTCACTCCCGGCAACGGGTCACCGTTCCGGTGCGTCTGACCAGAGACGATGGGGACCGGGCATCACACTTGTGAGGGAAACATGCGAGCTGGCCAGGACGAACTGATCCGGGGCGGAACCGCCCGGCGCGGCGGGCGCCGCGCGCTCGCGGCCGTGGTGCTCGCCGCCGCCATGGCCCTGACCTCCGCCTGCACCGGTGGCGGTGACGACGGGTCGTCGAGCTGGCAGGGCGGCGGCGACGGCGGCGAGAAGGCCCCGAAGGCGGCGGCCACCATCAGCGAGCCGGCCGCCGACGCCAAGGACGTCCCCGCCTCCACCGCCGTCACCTTCACCACCACCGAGGCGCAGGAAACCAGCGTCGAGGTGAAGGACTCGACCGGCAAGGCCGTCGAGGGCGAGATGGCGGCGGACGGGAAGAGCTGGCTGCCCGCCGGCGCCCTGGACTACGGGCAGACCTACACCGCGACCGTGACCGCGACCGGCGACGACGGCAAGGCGGCCACCGCCACCAGCACGTTCACCACCATGGCCAAGCCGTCCAAGCAGATCCGGGTCAGCAGCTTCCTCGGTGACAACCAGGTCGTCGGCGTGGGCATGCCGCTGATCGTGAAGTTCGGCCGGGCGATCCCGGAGGACTACCGGGACGACATGCAGCGCCGGATGACGGTCACCGCCAAGCCGGCCCAGGAGGGCGTCTGGCACTGGGTGAGCCCCACCGAGGTGCGCTACCGGCCCAAGACGTTCTGGAAGGCCAACAGCACGGTCTCCTACAAGGTGCAGGCGGGCGGGCTGCCGCTCGGCGACGGCTGGTACGGCCGCTCCGACCTCACCGTCGACGTCAAGATCGGCCCGGCGTTCGTGATGACCGTGGACAACCGCACCAAGCGGATGACCGTCACCAAGGACGGCAAGGCGGTCAAGACGATCCTGGTCAGCCTGGGCAAGAAGAGCACCCCGTCGTCCAGCGGCACGATGGTGGTGATCGAGAAGCTCCGCCACACCGTCTTCGACACGATGGAGGAGCTGGGCCCGGAGGAGGGCTACCGCACCGAGATCGACTACGCCCAGCGGCTCACCTGGGGCGGCGAGTTCATCCACGCCGCGCCCTGGTCCGAGGGCGTGCAGGGCCGCACGAACGTGTCGCACGGCTGCGTCAACGTCTCGATGAAGGACGGCAACTGGCTGTTCGCCAACACCCGCATCGGTGACCCGATCACGGTCAAGGGCACCGAGCGCAAGCTCCAGAACGGCAACGGCTGGACCGACTGGAACATGAGCTGGGACGAGTACGTCAAGGGCAGCGCCCTGCCGTACGAGCCGCCGGCGGAGCCGGGCGACGACACCAGCCCGTCCGCCGAGACGCCGAGCCCGCAGCCGACCGCCTGACCGACGCCGCCGAGCGGCCCGTCCCCGACCCGGGGCGGGCCGCTCGCCGTTTCCGGGGGTGTGGCCCCGCCGGTCCCCGCACACGACGAAGCCCCCTCCCGGAGGAGGGGGCTTCGGCACTGGGGTGACTGATGGGAATTGAACCCACGACAACCGGGACCACAACCCGGTGCTCTGCCAACTGAGCTACAGCCACCATGCTCGCCGCTCCGGTCGACCCGGGCGGTGCGCGGACTAATAATAGCCACACCCCGGCCGACCCCGTCCACCGGGTTCGGCCCGGGCGTCAGAGCTGCGCGGCGATCGCCTTCGCGGTCTCCACGTCCGGCCCCGGCAGCGGCACGAACACGGTCCGCCGGTAGTACTCCAGCTCGCGGATGCTCTCCCGGATGTCGGCCAGCGCCCGGTGGGCCAGGCCCTTCTGCGGCTGGCCGAAGTACACCCGGGGGTACCAGCGCCGGCACAGCTCCTTGATCGACGAGACGTCGATCATCCGGTAGTGCAGGTGGGCGTCGAGCCGGGTCATGTCCCGGGCCAGGAAGCCACGGTCGGTGGCGATCGAGTTGCCGCACAGCGGCGCGGTACGCGGATCCTTCACATAGCTGGTCACGTAGTCGAGCACCATGTCCTCGGCCTCGGCCAGGGTGACCGTGGAGCGGCGTACCTCCTCGGTCAGGCCGGACTTGGCGTGCATGGTCCGCACGATCTCCGGCATGCCCTCCAGCGCCGCGTCGTCGGCGTGGATCACCACGTCGACGCCTTCGCCGAGCACGTTCAGGTCCGGGTCGGTGACGAGCGCGGCGACCTCGATGAGGGCGTCCCGACGCAGGTCCAGCCCGGTCATCTCACAGTCGATCCAGACGAGAAGATCAGCCACCGGGACAGACTACGCGCCGCCGACCCGCCCGCGCCTCGGCACCGGGGGCCAGGTGGACCGCTAGGGTTTCCCCGTGCCAGCCGAATCCGTCGCCCCGCCCGCCGTCTCCCAGGACGACGCGGGCGGACGCACGGCCCGGCGGGTGGTCGCCGTGCTGGCGCTGGTCGCGATCCTGCCGGCGCTCTACCTGCGCAACCTGCGCCACGACTACTTCGACCAGAAGATCTACATGTCGGCGATGGACTGGTGGGCGGCCGGGCACCCGCTCTACGACTACGTCCAGCCGGACCGGGTGCAGGGCGAGCTCTACTTCACCTATCCGCCGCTCGCCGCGTTGCTCCTGGCGCCGTTCTCGTACCTGCGGCTCGGGGTGGCGATCGCCACCTTCGCGGTGCTGACCGCAGTTGCCGTGGTGGTGACCACACGCTGGCTGGTGCTGCCGGTACTGCGGCGGCACGACCTGCCGCGCGGGTTCGGCCTGACCGTCGCCGTGCTGCTGGTGCTGGCGGTGGAGAGCACCCGGGAGACGCTCACGCTCGGGCAGATCAACATGCTGCTCGTGGTGCTGGTCCTGGCCGACCTGCTGTTCGCCGTACCGCAGGGGCGGCGCTGGGCCGGCGTGGGCGTGGGACTGGCGGCGGCGCTCAAGCTCTTCCCCGGCATCTTCGTGCTCTACCTGCTGGCCACCCGGCGGTGGCGGGCGGCGGCGGTGGCGACGGCGACCGCGGCGGCGGCCACGCTGCTGGCCGCCGCGGTCGTGCCGGGCGACTCGTGGCGGTTCTGGACCCACGAGCTGTGGACCACCGACCGGGTGGGCCGCACCGACTACACCGGCAACCAGTCCCTGTTCGGACTGCTCAGCCGCCTGAGCGCGTCGGCCGAGCCGGACCGGCTGCCGTGGCTGCTGCTCGTGCTGGTGGTGGCCGGATTCGGCCTGTGGCGGGCCGCGCGCGCGGCCCGGGCGGGGGACGCGCTGGTGGGTCTCACGCTGACCGGTCTGGTGGGCGGGCTGGTCAGCCCGATCACCTGGATCCACCATCTGTACTGGTTCGTCCCCGCCGTGGTGGTGCTCGTCGACGCGGCGCTGGACGCCGATCCGGCGACGCCCGCCGGGGCGCGCCGTCGCGGCGGCCTGCTCGCGCTGGCCGCCGGCGTCGGCCTGCCGATCGTGTACGGGTTGGTGACGTTCCAGGACTGGGGCACCGCGATCGTGCACACGGACGATCCGGTCGACTTCGTCGTCCGCAATCTCTACGTGCTGCTCAGCCTGCTGCTGCTCGCGGTGCTGCCGATCCGCCGGGGCCGCGACGACGCATCCGAAAATTCGGACTGACCGGACAGACCTCGCGTCTGGGCCGGTTCGGCGCTAATCTTGTCCCAACTACCTCAGGTTTCTCCCAGGTAGCACCGAATTCCCCCGGTGACGGTGGCCCTCCGCGTCGGCAGCGCGGAGGGCCATCCGCCGTCCAGGGCTCACTCCTCGGCCGGCGGCGCGCCGACGGCGACCAGTTGCCGCCGGGGCAGTGGCGGCGGGGCCGGCTGCCGGCCCAGCCCGCTCAACGAGCTGACCCCGAGCCGCCCGGCCAGCACCGGAACCTGGTCCGGCTCGACCACGAAGACGACCTCGCGCGGCCGGCTCGGGCGCAGCAACAGCACCGCGGCAAGGACCACCAGCAGCGTCCCGCCGGCCAGCAGCGCCCACACCACCCCGGGGAACCAGCCGGCCCGCGCCTCGCCCCACATCTCCAGGTCGAGCCCGGCCGCGCCGTCCGAGCGCATCACCACCAGGCTCAGCGACCGGTCGGCGAAGTCGGCCGGGCTCCACTCCAGCGAGCCGACGCCCTGGCGTACCCAGAAGGGCTGGCCGAGCGGGACGGCGTCGGCGACGCCCGCGGTGGCAGGGTCGAGACCGACCGGGAGCGGGCCCCGGGTCACCGCGACGCGTCGCACGGTGCTGTGCGGGACGTCGGCCAGCCACCGTCGCACCTGGTCGGTCGGGGCGAGGCCGAGGAACGCCGGACCGCCGGCGTCCCGCGCGGTGAGGCGCAGCCGGGCCTGCCCGGTCCGGACGATCGGGAGGTCGGCGCGGAGCATCGCGTCCACATCGGTGACCACCACCGCGCGGGCGGGCGTGCGGACCGGCTCGAAGCGGGCGGAGAAGCCGCCGTCCGGGTCCGCGTGCCGCGCGGCGATCCCGAGCCCGGCGCCCGCCACCAGCACCGCGACCCCCACTGCCAGTGCCAGCATGCCGGCGATCGTGCGTACGAAACGCATTCGCGTCGTCCCTCTCGGTAGCCAACTACCCGGCCGACCTTACCGACGCCGGTGGCGCGATCTGCGGATATCCGCCGCACCCACCCCGGGACGGCAACCGGCCCGGCGGACACGATCCGCCGGGCCGGTGACTGTCGCCGTGCTCAGGACGTCTCGGTGGGCTCCCGCCGGGTACGCGCGAACGCCAGCCCGCCGAGGACCAGGCCGGCCAGGCCGGCGACGAGGCCGGCGACCCCGAGCGCGGTACCCGCGCCCGAGTCGTCGTCGTCATCGTCGTCGTCCGCGGCGGCGGCCGCCGCCGGCGCGCTCGCGCCGGGGGACGCGGACGCCGCGGCGGCCAGCGTGAGCACCGGGGCCGGGTTCTCCGGCTCCTCCGCGCCCGGCGTCGGCTCCTCGATCCAGCGGGAGACGTTGCCGTCGGAGTAGGTCTGCAGCACCTTGAACACCATGGTGTCCACCTGCGGCAGCGGCCCCATCGACACCGGGAACTCCTGGAACTCGCCCGGCTTGACGCCGCCGCCCTGCGCCGCGGTGAAGGTGAGCTTGGAGACCGCCTCGGTGAGCTGGCTGCCGTGCACCTCGATCGGCGGGTCGACCTTGCGCTTCTCCACCGCCACCGTCCAGCCCGGCACCGGCATGGTCGAGACGGAACCCACCGGCGCGTTCGCCGGCAGGTTCACCTCGACCTTGACCGTCGACGCCGTGTCGCTCTCGTTCGGCACCCGGAACGCGAACCGACCGTAGCCGCCCTGCGTACCCTCCTTCGGGTTGACTGTGACGTGCGCCGAGGCCGGCCCGGCCAGGCCGAGGACGGCGGTGGTGACAGCGGCGAGAGTCAGCGCGGCGGCGGTCGCGGGACGCCGGAGACGGATCATCAGAGGGAACCTTCCGTTACTTGATCGGCACGGTGGCGGTCACCGTGGCCTGGTCGATGTCGGACGTGCGGACGGTGAAGCGGAGCTGCCAGTCGCCCCGGGCCGGCAGGTTGACCTCGCCGGTGGCGTGGTTGTCGCTCAGCGGCAGCAGCGGCACCGTGATCGGCTCGATCCCGGCCGACGGCAACGCCGCGGTGACCTTCCACTCCTGCACCGGCTGCGGCCGGTTGTCGGTCGTGTAGGCGTAGAGGTGCAGCGAGTTGTTGCCGCTCTCGGCCGGGTCCAGCTCCACCTGGAGCGAGTAGATCGGGCTGCTCAGCGTGGTGGAGAAGTAGCCGGCCGGCGCGCCCGCCACGTCGGCGGCCGCGGTCCGCGCCGGGGTGGTCTGCACCAGCGTCGCGGACAGGCCCAGCACCACCGCGGTGATCGCCAGCTCGGCCACCACGGCCCGCCGCATCGAACCCGGCCGGCCGGCGGCGACCCGCCGGCGCACCAGCGCCCGGGAGTACGCGGCCACGCCGATCACCAACGCGAACAGCACGATCTTGGCGAGCAGCAGCCGCCCGTAGGTGGTGTCGACCAGTGCCGTCGGGCTGGCCACCTCGATCAGACCCTGCACGGTGCCGGCCAGCAGCAGCGCGGCCACCGCCAACGCGGCCCAGCGGGACCAGATCGGCAGGATGGCGTCCAGCTCGCGCTCGTCGGCGCGGCGCAGCAGGAAGACCGCCAGCATCACCAGACCGCCCAGCCAGACCGCCATCCCGCCCAGGTGCACGGCGTCCACCACCACCGAGACGGCCGGCGCCGGGGAGGCGGCGGCGTGACCGGCGAGCGGCCAGGTGAACAACGCCGCACCGCCGAGGACGGCCAGGATGATCCCGTCGGTGCGGCCGACCGGACCGGCGAACAGCGGGCGGAGCAGGAACGCCGCCGCCGCCAGCAGGCCCAGCCGGACCAGGTGGGTGGTGCCGTAGGCGCTGCCCAGCACGTCGCCCAGGCCGGCCCCGGTGACGTCGAACAGCCCGCCGCCGTTGGTGTAGGGCACCTGGAGCCACAACTCGGCCACGGTGGCCGCGGCCAGCACGCCGAGCCCGGTCCAGGCCAGCCGCGCCGGGCCCCGGCGGGACAGCCGGCGCGGCCAGAGCGCGGCCAGCACCAGGGCCGGGCCGACCAGCAGCAGCAGGCCCACGTAGCCGACGTACTTCGCCACCTTGACCGCGTTCTCCGTCACCGGGTTCGCCCGGTTGTCCGAGCCGGTGTCGGTCGGCGGCTCCGACGGCGCGCCGACCGAGTAGGTGAACGCGCCGGAGACCGGGTGGCTGTCCGCCGAGATCACCCGGTAGCTCACCAGGTAGGTGCCGCGCGCGCCGGACGGGTCCACCGGGATGGTGACCTCGGCGCCCTGGAACGTCGGCTCACCCCGGTCGGCCCGGGAGCCGTCCGGCGCGATCACCCGGACCTTGCCGGGCACCTTCCGGACGCCCTCGCTGAAGGTGATCACCACCTGGGCGGGCGCCTCGGGCACCACGGCGGACGCGGCGGGGCTGCTGCTCACCAGCACCGCGTGGGCGCTGGCCGGCGTGGCCGGGGCGAGCAGCAGGGTGACCAGGAGGAGCAGCAGCCCGGCGACGGTCCCGGAGCGGGCGGCGACGACCCCGGGCGGGCGGCGTACGGCAGCAGTCATGACCGCCATGGTTCCCGAACCGTGGCGGGCCCGGCGAGCCGACCTCCGCCGGGCGCGCCGCGGCGCCCGATCGGTGCGGTGACGCGCGCCACCGGAACCTGGTCGGAGGTCATGAGGGGGTAGTCGGTGGACGGACGGAAAAAGTTCCCGGCGTGTGCGGGACCACGGAATGGGCCGAAGGACCCTGTCACCCACAGGTACGCCGCGTAACCTCGTCTGTCGTGATCCCCGCCCCGCGCGACACCGCCGCCGACCACCCCGAGCCGGGGTCCGAGGCTGCGCGGGACACGGCCACCGGGTGGGCGCTGGCCGCGCGGCACGGCGACCCGGCCGCCCAGGCCGCCTTCGTCCGGGCCACCCAGGCCGAGGTCTGGCGCTTCGCCGCCGCCCTGGTCGACCCGGACAGCGCGGACGACCTGACCCAGGAGACCTACCTGCGGGCGTTCCGGGCGCTGCCCGGCTTCGAGGGTCGGTCCACCGCACGTACCTGGCTGCTCGGCATCGCCCGCCGGGCCTGCGCCGACCACCTGCGGACCGTGGTGCGCCGCCGCCGGCTCGACGAACGGCTCGCCGCCCAGGCGGCCACCGACCGGCCCGGGCCGGACCCGGCCGGCCAGCTGGGCGCCGCCGACCTGGTCCGCCGGCTGCCCGCCGAGCGTCGCTCCGCGTTCGTGCTCACCCAGCTGCTCGGCCTGTCCTACGCCGAGGCCGCCGACGTGGAGGGGGTGCCGGTGGGCACCATCCGCTCCCGGGTGGCCCGGGCCCGCGACGAGCTGGTCGGCGCCGTCGGCGACACGCTGGCCGGATAACGGGAACCTTTCATGCCTCCCGGACGACGAATGACTGTGACCCCCTCCCCCACCCGGGCCGACCGCTGGCGGGCCCTGCGGCCCTGGCTCGGCGTGGCGGCCCGCCTCGGGCTGGCCGCCGTCTGGCTGATCGCCGGTGGCACCAAGGTCGGTGACCTGGCCGCCTCCGGCCGGGCCGTGAACGCCTACCAGGTGATGCCGTACGACCTGGCCACGGTGATCGGCGCGGCGCTGCCGTTCGTGGAGCTGGCCCTGGGTCTGCTGCTGCTCGTCGGGTTGGCCACCCGGGTCAGCGCCGGTGTCTCCGCCGCGCTGCTGGTGGTCTTCATCGTCGGCATCGCCTCGGCCTGGGCGCGCGGTCTGGCCATCGACTGCGGGTGCTTCGGCAGCGGTGGCCAGCTCGGCGCCGGCGAGACACCGAGCTACCTCCCGGAGATCCTCCGGGACCTGGGATTCCTGCTACTGGCCGGATTCCTGCTGATCTGGCCCCGCACCCCGTTCTCGGTGGACGGCTGGCTCGCGGGCGACATCGTGGAGGACGAGGATGAGTAGTCGCAAGGGACGCAAGGACGCGTCACGGGTGGTGCGCGAGCAGATCGCCCGGGAGAAGCGGCGCAAGCGCACCCTCTTCACCACCATCGCCGCGGTACTGGTGCTGGTCATCGCCGGCGGCATCGGCTGGGCCGTCTACTCCTCGCAGAAGTCCGACGAATTCACCGCGCCGCCCGGCGCCAACGACGCCGGCACCGGCATCGTCGAGGGCAGCGGCCCGGTCACCATCGACCTGTACGAGGACTACCTCTGCCCGGTCTGCAAGCAGTTCCAGCAGGTCAACGGCGCAACCATCAACCAGCTCGTCAGCGAGGGCAAGGCGACGGTGGTCTTCCACCCGGTCGCCTTCCTCAACCGCTTCTCCACCACCGAATACTCCACCCGCTCCTCGGCCGCCTCCGGCTGCGCCGCGAAGGGCGGCAAGTTCCGCGAGTTCACCGACCAGCTCTTCGCCAAGCAGCCGCCGGAGGGCAGCGCCGGGCTCAGCAACGACGAGCTGATCGACATCGGCGCGGGCGTCGGTCTGAACCGGGACGACTTCGCCTCCTGCGTGAACGACGGCACCTACACGTCGTGGACCGAGCACGTGACCGACGAGGCGAGCAAGTCCGGCGTGACCGGCACCCCGACCATCAAGGTCAACGGCAGCGAGGTGCAGGACAAGAGCCCGGACGGGATCAAGGCGGCCGTGGAGGCGGCCGGGAAGTGATCCCCGCACCGCTGCGCCGGGCCGGGCTGGTGGTCGCCGTCGCGGCCACCGCCCTGCTCGCGCTCGCCGCACCGGCCGCCGCGCACGGCGCGGACGCCCCCGACGGCACCGACTACCGGGGCGCGGTCACCGGCGTCAGCCCGGACCGGCCCGGGCTGACCGCCCGGATGGTCGAGGCCGGCGCGCGGCTGGAGCTGACCAACCGCACCGGCCCCGACGTGACCGTGCTCGGCTACTCCGGCGAGCCCTACCTGCGGATCGGCCCCGGCGGCGTGTTCGAGAACAGGCGCTCGCCGGCCACCTGGCTGAACCGGACGCTGGCCGCGGAGACCCGACTGCCGGCCGAGGCGGACCCGGCCGCCCCGCCGGACTGGCGGCGGATCGACGACGGACCCACCGCCCGCTGGCACGACCAGCGCACGCTGTGGCGCGGGGACGTCCCACCGGCCGCCGTCGCCGCGGCCCCCGACCGGGAGCAGCGGGTCCGCGACTGGGTGGTGCCGCTGCGCGCCGGGACCGAACCGATCGAGGTACGCGGGACGCTGGACTGGGTGCCGCCGCCCGACCCGTACCCCTGGTGGGTGGCCGCCACCCTCGGTTTCCTGGTGATCGGCGCGGCCGGGCTGGTGCCCGGCGGCACGACCGCCGGCGTACGTGCGCTGCGCGCGGTGGGCGGCCTGCTCGCCCTCGGCGGGGTGGCGGCCGTGACGCTCACCGTCGGCCGCGCGCTCGACACCGGCGGCCCCGGGTTCGGCGGCCTGCTCGCCGAGCTGGTCACCGGCCAGGTGTGGACGCTGCTCACCGGCCTCGGCGCGCTCGCCGCCGGCGGCTACGCGCTGGCCCGCCGACCGGCCGCCGACTTCACGCTGGCGCTGGCCGGCGCGTGCCTCACCCTGTTCGCCGGGGTGTCGAACCTGGCCGTGCTGTCCCGCTCGGTCCCCCCGGCCGCCGGCCCCGCAGGACTGGTGCGCGTCCTGGTCGCCCTGGCCCTGGCCACCGGCGCCGGCGCGGTCGCCGCCGGCCTGCTCCGCCTCCGCACCACCGCCCGCACCACCCCCCACCCCCACCTGACCCGCACCCCCTGACCCGCCCTCCTCGCGGCGGCGATCTTGCAGTTGCGGCCCCACGAGTGCGGCTTTTGTCCGTTGCGCCGGGGCCCGAAGTGCAAGATCGCCGAGGTCGGCGGGGTCAGGGCGAGCGGGGGGAGGCGGGGGCGAAGCCGTGGGGGAGTTCGAGGCGGTGTGCGGACAGCAGCGTTTCGTCGGAGAGGAGGTCTGCGGTAGGGGCGTCGGCGACGATCCGGCCGCCGTCCAGGATCACCGCGCGGGGACACAGCTCGGCCGCGTACGGCAGGTCGTGGGTGACCATCAGCAGCGTCACCGGCAGGCCGCGCAGGATCTCCGCCAGCTCCCGGCGGGCCGCCGGGTCGAGGTTCGACGACGGCTCGTCCAGCACCAGGATCTCCGGGCGCATGGCCAGCACGGTGGCCACCGCCACCCGGCGCCGCTGCCCGAACGACAGGTGGTGCGGCGCCCGGTCCCGGTGCTCGGCCATGCCCACCGCCGCGAGCGCCTCGTCGACCCGTTCCGCCAGCTCGGCCCCGCGCAGACCCAGGTTGGCCGGGCCGAACGCGACATCCTCCGCCACCGTGGGCAGGAAGAGCTGGTCGTCCGGGTCCTGGAAGACGATGCCGACCCGGCGGCGGACCTCGGCGAGGGTGTCCCGGTCGCGGGTCACCGTCAGGCCGCCGACCGCCACCGTCCCCTCGGTCGGGGTGAGGATGCCGTTGAGGTGCAGCACCAGCGTGGTCTTGCCGGCGCCGTTCGGCCCGAGCAGCGCCACCCGGTCGCCGCGCGGCACGGTCAGGTCCACCCCGTGCAGGGCGACGTGACCGTCCGGGTACGCGTACCGGACGCCACGGACGTCCAGGGAGGGCGGCTGCTGCACGTACCCGATCATTGCAGGACGAGCGCGGCGGCGGCGATGGAGGCCGCGATCACCGGCACCGTCGCGCCCACCGCCCACTGCCCGGCGGTGGCCGCCCCGGCCCCCTGCCAGACCGCCGGCATCCGGCCGGTGTAGCCGCGGGAGACCATCGCCAGGTAGACCCGCTCGCCGCGCTCGAAGGCGCGCAGGAACAGCGCGCCGACCCCGGCCGCGAAGCCGCGCAACTGCCACAGGAAGCGCGGGTCGTCGCCCCGGGACACCCGGGCCACCCGCATCCGCCGGGCCTCCCCGACCAGCACCTCCAGATAGCGCAGCATGAACGTGGCGATCTGGGTGAGGATCTGCGGGCAGCGCAGCCGGTCCAGGCCGAGGATCAGGTCACGTGTCGTCGTGGTCGCCGCCAGCAGGAGTGACGCGAGGACGCCGAGCGTGCCCTTGGCCAGGATGTTGAACGCGCCGTGCAGCCCGTCGACGGAGAGGCCGAGCCCGGCCACCTCGACCCGCTCCCCCGTGCCGAGGAACGGCAGCGCGAACGCGAACAGCACGAACGGCAGCTCGATCAGCGCCCGCCCGAGCAGCCAGCGCGGACCGACCCGGGCCAGCGCCGCCACCGCGGCCACCAGCAGGGCGTATCCGCCGAACGCCCAGTACGCCTCCCGCGGGGTGGCGACCACCGCCACGGTGAACAGCACCATGGCGGCGATCTTCACCTCCGGCGGGAGGCGGTGCACCGGCGAGCCGGACTCGCGGTAGAGCACGTGCGCGTGCCCGGCGCCCATTCGTCGACCTCCCCGGCTCAGCGGCCGTCGGTGGACCGGGGCGTACCGGTCGCGGTGGCGCCCACCGGGTCCGCGGCGTCGGTGGTCGGGCCGGTCGCGGTGGCGCGGGCCGGACCGCGACGGCGGGCCAGCCAGAACAGGCCGCCGCCGACCGCGAAGGTGAGCAGCACACCGAGCACGCCGGACAGGCCGGTGGAGAGGAAGTCGTTGCCGATCCCACGTACGCCGTAGTCGGCCAGCGGGCTGTCCGCCAGCTCGTGGTCCTTGGCCTGCTGGGCCGGGCAGCTGCCGCCGGTGATCTCGTCGTCGGCGTTCACCGTGCAGCCCTTGAGCAGCGACGAGTCGAGCCCGTCCGGGTGCGACGAGGCGTAGTTGCTGACCACGCCGGCCAGCAGCAGCGCCACCAGCAGGCCACCGAGGAGGAACGGCCAGGGACGCTTGCTCATCGGGCACCTCCGGCGACCGGGACGGCGGGAGCCGGCACGGCCGGCTTGAGGGCGCGCAGCGCATAGACCAGGTCGGGGCGGACCTTGGCGACGGTGACCACGGTGGTCGCGGTGATCAGGCCCTCGCCGATGCCGATCAGCAGGTGGGCGACGGCCATCGTGCCGGCCAGCCCGCCCAGGTTGCCGCCGAGGTCGGTGGTGCCACCCAGCCAGTACTGCAGCACGAAGCCCTGGGACGCGACCACGACGCTGACCAGCGCGGAGACGAACGCGGTGACCGCCAGCCCGGCGGGCGTACGCGGCAGGACCCGCAGCAGCAGCGCGATCAGCAGGTAGGCGGCGGCGGTGCCGAGGATCGCCATGTTGGTGATGTTGAGGCCGAGCATGGCCACCCCGCCGTCGCCGAAGACCAGGGCCTGCACGACCAGCACCACGGCCACACAGAGCGCGCCGACCCAGGGGCCGACCAGCAGCGCGGCCAGCGCGCCGCCGAGCAGGTGGCCGCTCACCCCGGCGGTGAAGATCGGGAAGTTGAGCATCTGCACGGCGAAGATGAACGCCGCCACCAGACCGGCCATCGGCGCCAACCGGTCGTCGAGGTCGGCCCGGCCGCGCAGCACGCAGAACGTGAGCGCGGCGAGCGCGAAGGCCGCGAAGATCGCGGCGACGGGACCGTCGATGATCCCGTTGGAGATGTGCATCGCCAGGGTTTCCACGAGGTGAGCCTATTTCCGGCAGGGGGTTGTTGCCAATCCCTTGCAACAAGGCATGGTGATCATCACGCTCGGCCGGGTGTCGCCGCCGGTCACCGACCCGGGCGCGGCGGTATCGTCACCGCCATGACCGACCGCCTGAAGCCCGGCGACCCCGCCCCCGAGTTCACCCTTCCCACCGACGACGGCGGAACCCTCTCCCTGACCGGCCTGCACGGCCGCAAGGTCATCCTGTACGCGTACCCGGCCGCCATGACGCCCGGCTGCACGAAGCAGGCGTGCGACTTCCGCGACTCGCTCGCCTCGCTGCAGTCCGCCGGCTACGAGGTGGTGGGCATCTCGCCGGACAAGCCGGCCAAGCTGGCCAAGTTCCGCGACCGCGACGCCATCACGTTCCCCCTGGTCGCCGACGAGGACAAGGCGGTGCTGACCGCGTACGGCGCGTACGGCGAGAAGCAGATGTACGGCCGCACAGTCACCGGCGTGATCCGCTCCACGTTCGTGGTGGACGAGGAGGGCCGGGTCGCGCACGCGTTCTACAACGTCAAGGCCACCGGCCACGTCGCCAAGCTGCGCCGGGACCTCGGGCTCGACTGACAGCCCTCGGCGAGGACGGCCGTGCGCCGACGGCCGCGGCTCCGGCCGTGGTTTACGATCCTTGGGCCGTGACACCGGTGTGCACGGTGATGGGGCCGTAGCCCAATTGGCAGGAGGCATGCGGTTTAGGTCCGCACCAGTGCGGGTTCGAGTCCCGCCGGCCCCACCCCTTAGACGTGGCCGGGAAGCCGGACGGCGGTGGGACGTCGATCCGCGACGCCCCACCGCCTCTGCCGTCACCGCTGCGCGGTGGGCCGTACCACGATCTCGTTGACGTCGACCTGATCCGGCTGGGCGACCGCGTACGCGATGGCGTCCGCGATCGCCGCGGGATCCAGCGCCATGGCGTCGCGGCTGGCCAACAGCGCGGCGCGGGTGTCGGGGTCGGCGACCGCGTGGACGAAGTCGGTGTGGACGAAGCCCGGGGAGACGACGGTGACGCGTACCGTGTCGCCGACCTCCTGCCGCAGCCCTTCGCAGACCGTTCGCACGGCAGTCTTCGTCGCGGAGTACACCGCCTGCCCGGGAACGGTGCGGTACGCGGCGGTGGACGCCACCGTCACCAGGTGTCCAGACCCCTGGCGGCGGAAGACCGGCAGCGCAGCGGCGATGCCGTGCAGTACACCGCGCAGGTTGACGTCGATCATGTCGTCCCACTCATCGACGCGCAGGGCGTCCAGCGGAGAGATCGGGCCGATGCCGGCGTTGTTGACCAGAACGTCGAGCTGGCCGAATTCGGTGACCGCCGCGTCGACCATTCGGACCAGGTCGTCGCGCCGCCGCACGTCGGTCGCCAGGGCGAGGGCGCGGCCGCCGCGTTCACGGATCTCACCGGCGAGCCGCTCGACGCGGTCGCTCCGCCGGGCGCCGAGGACGACCGTCGCCCCGCGAGCGGCCAGGGCCAGCGCGGCGGTGCGGCCGACTCCGCTGCTGGCGCCGGTGACGGCGACGACCTTGTTCCGGATACCTGTCTTGCCTGTGTCTGTCATGGTGTCGTTCTCCACTCCTGGGGGCGGATGCCGGTGGCTAGGATGGAGCCCTAAGCGGACAGGTGTCCGCATGCCCTCGACGTTAGCGGACACATGTCCACTTCGCCAGTGAACAGGAGTGACATGGATCGCAGCACCGGTGACCGGTCGAAAGCACCGAGTCGGCGGACCGATGCCGAGCGCAACAGGACCCGAATCCTCGACACCGCGCGCACCGCCCTGGAGCAGGACCCCGACGCCTCGATGCAGTCGATAGCCAAGCTCGCCGGCATCGGTCAGGGCACCCTGTACCGCAACTTTCCCAACCGGGAAGCGCTCGTCCTGGCGGTACACCGACGCGACGTCCAGGACCTCGTCGACGCCGCGCCCCGGCTGGCCGCCGGCAACCCTCCGCTCGCCGCGCTACGGCGATGGCTCGACGAACTGGGCAGCTACGGCAGGATCAAGCACGGCCTGGCCGGCGCCTTGAACAGCTCCACCAGGGAGCAGCTCGCCACCGAGGGGTACGACCCGGTCGTCGACGCCATGGGCACGTTGCTGCGCGCCTGCCAGCAGGCCGGCGACGTCCGCGCCGACGTGACCGCCGACGATCTCCTGCTGCTGGTTGGCTTCCTCTGGCGCATCAGTCCGGACGAGAACTTCGAGACCCGCAGCAGCCACCTGCTCGACCTCGTCATGGACGCGCTGCGACGACCCGCAACGTAGCGGGAATCCCGTCCGCGCAGCCCCAGCACCCGCCGGCCGCCACACCCGGACAGTCCGACCTCTTTCGGGTCCACCCGACCGCGGTAGGCCCGGAGAAATTCTCCGAGCCGGCTTGAATCGGGCATGTCGACCTGCTTAGGGCTCCAGGCCGGGCCTCCCGATCAGCTGCCACGAAGCGGGCTGGAGCGGGGCCTTCCGCGCCCGGCGTTCCCACGACAGGAAGGTTTGATTGATCATGCGGGCCGTGGTACTGCGGGAGTTCGCTTCGCCCCTGCGGGTCGACGAGATCGACCTGCCCACCGCCGGCGCCGGCCAGGTGCTCGTGCGCATCGTCGCCAGCGGCGTCAATCCGCTGGACACCAAGATCCAGGCTGGCCAGGCTCCGCACGCCCGAGTCCGTCCGCCGGCGGTGCTCGGCCTCGACCTCGCCGGGGTGGTCGTCGCCGTGGGTCCGGACGTCACGAGCTTCCAGCCCGGCGACGAGGTGTACGGACTCACCGGTGGCGTGGCCGATTTGCAGGGCTCGCTGGCGGAGTACGCCGCCGTGGACTGCCGGCTGCTGGCGCGCAAGCCGGGGGCGCTCTCCATGCGCGAGGCCGCCGCGCTGCCGCTGGCCCTGATCACCGCCTGGGAGGGGCTGGTCGACCGGGCCGGGGTCAGCGCCGGGCAGAAGGTGCTGGTGCACGGCGGCGCCGGCGGCGTCGGGTACGTCGCGATCCAACTCGCCCGCGCCCGCGGCGCCGAGGTGTACGCGACGGGCAGTTCGTCGAGCATCGAGGTCATCCGGAGCCTGGGCGCGGTGCCCATCGACTACCGCGTCAGCGGCGTCGAGGAGTACGTCGGGACCCACACCGCGGGTCAGGGGTTCGACATCGTCGTCGACACCGTGGGCGGCCCGACGCTGGACGCCTCGTTCGCGGCGGTGCGCACCTATGAGGGACACGTCGTCAGCGCGCTGGGGTGGGGGTCGCACTCCCTCGCACCGCTGTCGTTCCGCGGGGCGACCTACTCCGGAGTGTTCACCCTGCTGCCCATGCTGACCGGACAGGGCCGGGAACATCATGGGGAGATCCTGCGCGAGGGCGCCGCACTTGCCGACGCCGGCGCGCTGCGTCCACGACTCGACCCGCGCCGCTTCACCCTCGACACCGTCGCGGAGGCGCACGAACTGGTCGCCCGGGGCGCCGGGGCGGGCAAGGTCGTCGTTGACGTCGAGGCCTGATGGACCCGGGCGGGACATTGACGGCAGACCGGTGGCGGCAGCCTGGAGGAGCCGCATGAGGCGCCATATCAGGGTATGGTGCATGTATGGCGGTGAAGAAGGTCACGGTTACCCTCCCCGAGGAGTTGGTGGAGGCGCTTGGCACGGCGGCCCGGGAAGATGGCATCCCACTGTCACGGCTGGTCGCCAGCGCGGCGGAGAGTGAGCTGCGGCGGCGGGTCGGGCGGCGACTGGTCGCCGACTGGCAAGCCGAACACGGTGCGTTCACCGTGGAGGAGATTGCTGCGGCGCGCGCGGAGATGGCCGCCGCCGACGCTCAGGCGCTCAGCGCGCCTGGTCAGGCAGCCGCGTGAACATCCCCTATGTCTACGACGCCGGGGTTCTGCTCGCCATCGACAGCAACGATCGGCGGATCTGGGCGATCCACCACCTGGCTCTCGAAGAGGGGCGACGCCTGATCATCCCCTCCGTCGTGGTCGGCCAGGCGTGGCGCGACGCACGCCGTCAGGTGCAGCTCGGCCGGTTCCTGCACAGCTGTGAGGTCGTCCCGGTCGGCCTTGAACTGTCGAAGTCGGCGGGCGTCCTGTGCGGGAAGGCCGGCACCCGTGACGTGGTCGACGCCAGCGTCGTCACCATTGCTCTGGCGTACGGCGCGATCGTCTTCACCAGCGATCCGGAGGACATCGCGCATCTTTCGGCCGCCGCGGACGTCAAGCCAGGGCTGGTCATCCGCCGCCTCTGACCATGGTCGACGTCTATCCTTCCCGGGTGAGTCCTGAGCGGCCCTTTCCCGGGAGTGAGGTCCCGCTTCAGGCGGGCCGGATGACGCAGGGCATCGGCCGACGCGGAGGACAGGTCCTACGGCCCACCGGCCCCTGGTCCGAGGCCGTGCACGAACACCTGCGGCACCTGGAGGCTGCGGGATTCGACGGGGCGCCGCGGTTCCTCGGACTCGAAGGACACCGCGAGGTCCTCACCTTCATCGACGGCGACGTGCCGGTCGACCCGGACTGGCGGCCGGGGACGGTGCAGCGGCTGCCGGCCTACGCCCGGTCCGAGGCCGCCCTGGTCGCCACCGCGGCTCTGGTGCGTCAACTCCACGACGCCGCGCGTGGCTTCCGACCGACCAGCACGGAGTATCGCTTCGTCCCGCATCCCCCGCGGCAGGGTGAGCTCGTCTCGCACGGCGATCTCGGGCCGTGGAACACCGTCTACCGGAGCGGCGTGCCGGTCGGATTCATCGACTGGGACGCCGCCGGCCCGGTCGATCCCCTGGTCGACCTGGCCGCGGCGGCGTGGGAGTTCGTGCCGCTCGCGCCGCCGGAACAGCTCCGCGCCGCCGGGTTCGACCCCGTACCGGACATCGCCGCACGCCTGTGGCTGTTCGTCGGCGCGTACGGCCCTGTCGACCGGTCCGTCATGGTGGCCGCGCTGCAACAGAGCCGGCTGCTCGCCGCCGAGCGGATCAAGCACGCTCCCGTGGACGCGGCGGAAGCCGCCGAGGCGCTCGAACACGTCTCCCGCGAGCTCAGATGGCTGCACTCCGTGCGGTCCCACCTCAGCCGGTGACCGTCGGCGCCACGAAGGCCTGTCGCGAGGATCACGAACTACCCCGATCCACGGGTGCCGTCCCGCAGGATGGCGACGTGGACCTGCGCTTCGTACTCGACCCCGACCTCACGCCTGAGCTGCGCGAACAGCTCGTCGACCTGTGGGTGGACGTGACCAACGCCGGGGGCGCGGTCGGCTTCGTCGCCCCGGTCACCGAGGCCGAGGTGCGGCCGGTCGCCGAGTCGACGCTCGCCGAGGTCGCCGACGGGCCGGACCGGCTGCTGGTCGGCTACGCGGGCGAACGGCTGGCCGCCGTCGTGGTCGTCGCGGACAACCGGTTCCACCTGAAGACGCACTGGCGGGTGCTCAAGCGGGTCATGGTGCACCCCGAAACCCAGGGACGCGGGTACGGCGCGGCGCTGATGCGCGAGGCCGAGCGGGTCGCCCGCGCCCTGGGCGTGGAGGCGCTGCATGTGACCGTCCGCGACGGTCTCGGCCTGGACCGCTTCTACCGGCGTCTCGGCTACCGGCAGATCGGCCGCCTGCCCGCCGCGCTCCGCCTGTCCCCCACCGACTCCCGCGACGAGATCCTCATGTGGCTCGACCTCCCCGCGCGCCCCGGATCCGTCGATCATGCAGTCGTGGCACCTGACAAAGTCCACTGATCCGACATCCGAGGCGCCACAACTCCGTGATCGACGAAGGTCAGGCGCACGCGCCCGGGGCGGCGGCCTCCACGACGGGCGTGGGCGTGGACGGGGTGGGCGCGGACGGGGATGACGGGGGCGGGGACGGGGACGCGCTGGTGGGGCGGACGGACGGGGAGCGGGACGGCTTCGCCGGCCGGGTGGTCGTGACGGCACCCGCGCCGTACATCCGGACCGTGCTGCGCTGCACCTGACCCGGCGCCATCCGGATGCCGGTGGCGGTCACGCGGTGGCCGTACACGTCGGTGACCCGGATCGTGTACGGGCCGGGGCCGGCGCCGGAGGGGATCAGCCAGTAGTTGTAGTCCTCCCGGTCCGCCGCCCGCCACGACCCGTTCTGCCGGACCTCCACCGAGCGCAGCGGGTTGCCGTGGTCGCCGACGAGGACGGCGAACCACCACTGGGAGGCGCCTTCCTTGATCCGGAAGGTGAGCGGGCCGGGCAGCGCCGGGTCCACCACCGCCCGGTAGGTGACCCGGACGACACCCTGCACGGGGTCGGCGATCCGGGCGAACGCCTCGGCGGAGAGGTCGAGGTGACCGGGCGCGCACTCCGGGCACTGGTCCATGACGAGCACCCGGACGGTGCCGCGCGGGCCGGTGACGTCGAGGAAGCCGCCGCAGGACGCACCGGCCGCGTACTCGCTGGGGCCCAGCGCGACGTAGAGCCGGTTGGTGGGCGCGGCGGGCCGGGAGCAGTTGCCGCCGGCGCCCTTCGAGTCGAAGAAGGTGGCCTTCCCGGTGTGCGCGCCGGCGCCGAGCGGCGGGGCGGCACCGACCGGCGGGGCGGCGCAGGCGGGGGCGGCGCCGCCGCGTACCGCGAGGGTCACCGCGACCACGGCGGCGAGCGCGGCCAGGCCGGCCGCGGCGAGCCGGCGGCGGGCCCGGGCCGGGGCACGGCGGCGGCCGGGCACGGCGGGCGGGCGCTCGGCGCCGGCGGGGATCGGTGGGTGGGGCGCGCTGCCGTCGGTCACGCCGGTCGATGCTGCCGGACCGGCTGGTCGGCGGACAAGCGGGCTAAGCGAAAGCTAAGGCCGGTGGGCGCGGGCGACCGAGGTGATCCCGGCGAGGTCGCCGGCGAACTCCGGGCGCTGCCGCAACGCGTCCTCCAGCCGGACCCGCCACAGGCCGGTCTCGACCGACACCCGGGCGTCACCGGCGTGGCGGACCCGCTCGCGACTCTCCGCGAGCGCCTCCCCGGCGGCGGCGCCGAACAGGGCGTCGAACTCGTGCCGGAGCCAGTCGAACAGCCGGTCGTCGTGGAACGCGCCGCCGATCACCCGGGCGGTGTCCCACGCCACCCGTGGCTGGTGGATCACCTGCATCTCGACTCCTCGGTCGACGTCTCGTTTCGGCCATCATCTATCCTCCACGGTCCGGCGACAAGGCCCGCCCGGGGCGACGTCGGTCCGGTGGGGAGCGCCGGGCCGGCCGGGCCGGTGGGCATCGGCCGTCCGGATGAGGGTCACCGCGGCGGAACGCGAATCAGTAGCATCCCGGGCATGTCCGATCGCCAGCCCCTCGCCGGTTCCGACACCCACCCCGCGACGTCCGACGTGGAGCCGGACGGCCCGGAGGAGAAGACGCCCCGGCGTCGCCGGGGCCTGCGGATCGCGCTGATCCTGCTGCTCGTCGTCGTGCTGCTGGGTGGGGGTGGCGCCCTGGCCGGCGGGCTCTACTACCGGTCGGTCGACAAGTCGATCGAACGGGTGGACGCGTTCGAAGGCGTGCCCGAGGCGTCCCGGCCGCCGGTCGCGGCCAAGGGCGCGATGAACATCATGATCCTGGGCAGCGACTCCCGCGATCCGGAGAGCACCGGCGGGTCGCGCAGCGACACCATCATCCTGGCCCACCTGCCGAAGGACCGGTCCAGCGCACAGCTCATCTCGATCCCCCGGGACACCTGGACGGCGGTGCCGAAGTCCAGGGAGGGCCGGGGCGGTCGCGACGCGAAGATCAACGCCGCGTACGCCTGGGGCGGCGTGCCGCTGATGGTGCAGACCGTGGAGAAGTTCAGCGGGGTCCGGGTCGACAACGTGGCCATGGTGGACTTCGCCGCCTTCAAGGAGATCATCGACGCGCTCGGCGGCGTCGAGATCGACGTGGAGAAGGGCTTCACCACGAAGTACTCGCTGATCGGCACCCGGACCTTCAAGCAGGGCCGGCAGACCATGGACGGCGCCGCCGCGCTGGACTACGCGCGGGAGCGGCACGCCTTCCCGGACGGCGACTTCGCGCGCATCCGCCACCAGCAGCAGGTGATCAAGGCGATCCTGGACAAGGCGGCCTCCGGCGGCGTGCTGACCAACCCGGCCAAGCTCAACTCGTTCGTCCGGGCCACGTCGAACTCCGTGGCGGTCGACAAGTCACTGTCCCTGGTGGACCTGGCGATGGAGATGCGTGGCCTGCGCAGCGGCAACCTGACGTTCTTCACCTGCCCGGTGAAGGGGACGGGCCGGGTCGGCAGCGAGAGCGTGGTGTTCCCGGACCCGGTCCGGTCGAAGACGTTGTTCGACGCGGTCCGCCGGGACTCGGTCCCGGACATCCTGGCGGTCAGCGGAAAGTAGGACGTCGAACTGCCGTGGCGGCTCTGGCGGGCGGGCGGGGCCGCTCATATCCTGCGATCGCCCCGGGTCTGTCGGCAGAGGACCGGGGCGTCACGGGGGAGGATCCACCATGCCACGCCTACCGGCGTACGAGCATCCGGCCGCGCAGCCGCCGGGCGTCACATCGATGACCGGCAGTATGGACACGACCACGGTGCTGCCGTACGCCGGCACCCGGGCCTCGACGCGTACCCGGCGGTTGCGGGCCTGGATGGTGACCGCGCCCATCGACGTCGCCGCGCTGCTCGCACCGCTGCTGCTGACCCAGGACTACTGGCGCGGGACGCTGTCCAACGCGGCGCTCACCGTAGGGCTGCTCGCCACCGGCGGGCTCTACCGACCCCGCCGGCACATCAGCATCCTGGACGAGCTGCCCAGTCTCGGCGGGCGCCTGCTCGCCGCCGGCGCGGTGGTGGCCATCATCGCCGCGCTGCGCCACGACTCGGTGGTCTACCTCGGCGGTTTCATGCGCGGCCTCGCGCTCTCCGCCGGGCTGGTGGTGATCGGCCGGGCGGTCAACTCGCGGATCGTGCTGCTCGCCCGGCGGCGGCGCTGGGTGGAGCACAACGCGATCGTCGTCGGCGGCGGCCCGATCGGCGCGGAACTCGCCCGGCTGCTGCGCCGCTACCCGCAGTACGGGCTGCGGTTCGTGGGCGCGGTGGACGCGCCGTCGCGGCCGCGCCTGGGCGCGCTGCCGCTCATCGGGACCATCGACGACGTCGAGAAGCTGGTCACGATGGTGGAGTGCGAGGTCCTGGTCATCGCCGACCCGGACTGCTCCGAGTCCGACCTGATGGAGGCGCTGCTCCGACCGGCGAGTTCCCGCTGCGACCTGTGGGCGGTGCCGCGGCTGTGGGGCTCCCGGTCCCAGGGCGGCCACCCGGACCACATCGGGGCCATCCCGATCGTCAAGATCGGCGACACCACGCTGAGCGGTCCACGGTGGTGGGTCAAGCGCGCCTCCGACGTGCTCTTCGCGGTGGTCGCGCTGATCCTGCTGAGCCCGCTGCTGCTGCTCTGCGCGCTCGCCACGTTCCTCGACGGCGGGCGCGGGATCTTCTTCCGGCAGGAGCGGATCGGCCGCTACGGCGAGCCGTTCCAGGTCGTCAAGTTCCGCACCATGCGTCCCGCCGACGAGCACGAGTCGCAGACCACCTGGTCGATCGCGCACGACCGGCGGGTCGGACCGATCGGCCGGTTCCTGCGGCGCACCTCGCTGGACGAGCTGCCCCAGCTGTGGAACATCCTGCGCGGCGAGATGAGCGTGGTGGGGCCACGGCCCGAGCGGCCCTACTTCGTGGAGAAGTTCTCCGTGGAGTACCCCACCTACGCGATGCGCCACCGCGTCCCGGTGGGGCTCACCGGCCTGGCACAGGTCAGCGGCCTGCGCGGGGACACGCCGATCTCGGACCGCGCCCGGTTCGACAACTACTACGTGGAGAACTGGTCGCTCTGGCTCGACATCAAGATCGTTCTGCGTACCGTGGCGGAGGTCTTCCGGGGCGGCGGTCGCTGAGGCCCGACGGCGGTCAGCGCGCCAGCGCCTCGGCCAGGTCGGCGTGCCACGGCCCCGGCGGCGGCAGCTTCGCGGCGGCCCACCGGCCGTGGGCCAGCACGCTGTAGCGGGGACGCGGCGCCGGGCGCGGGAAACGGTCGCTGGTGGTCGGGCGGATCCGGTCAGGGTCCAGGCCGCGCAGGACGAACACCGCGCGGGCCAGCCCGTACCAGGTGGTCTCGCCGGCGGCGGTGCCGTGGTAGGTCCCCGGCGCCGCGTCGCCGGCCAGCGCCGCGTCGGCCAGCGCGACGAGCCGCTCGGCGAGCCGGTACGACCAGGTCGGCTGCCCCCGTTGGTCGTCGACCACGTCGAGGTGGTCGCGCTCGGCGGCCAGCCGCAGCACGGTGGTGACGAAGTTGCGGCCCGAGGTGCTGTAGAGCCAGGCGGTGCGCACCACGTACCCGGTCTCGGGCAGCAGCCGGGCCACCGCCCGCTCGCCGGCGAGCTTGCCGCGCCCGTACGCGTTCACCGGACCGGTCGGCGCGTCCTCCGGGTAGGGCTCGGTGGCGTCGCCGGGGAACACGTAGTCGGTGGAGACGTGCACCATCCGGGCCCCGGCCAGGGCGCAGGCCCGGGCCAGGTGGGCGACCGCCGCGCCGTTGACCGCCGTGGCCGCCGGCTCCCGGGTCTCGGCGCCGTCCACATCGGTCCACGCCGCGGCGTTGAGCACCACGTCGTGGCCGGCGACCGCCGCCCGCACCGCCCGCTCGTCGGTGACGTCGAGGTCGGCGCGGGTGGCGGCGGTGACGGTGAGGTCCGGGCGGGTGCGCAGCACGGCCAGCAGGTCCCGTCCGAGCATCCCGCCTGCGCCGGTGACGAGCAGCCGGCTCACCCGCGGGTCGCCGTCTTCAGCGGCTCCCACCAGGCCCGGTTGTCCCGGTACCACCGCACCGTCTCCGCCAGGCCCCGGTCGAGGTCGATGCTCGGGGCGTACCCCAGCTCTGTGCTGATCCTGGTGATGTCCAGCGAGTAGCGGCGGTCGTGGCCCTTGCGGTCGGTCACCGGCACGACCCGGTCCCAGTCGGCGCCGCACGCGGCGAGCAGCCGGGCGGTGAGGTCCCGGTTGGTCAGCTCGGTGCCGCCGCCGATGTGGTAGACCTCGCCGGCCCGCCCCTTCTCCTGCACCAGCGCGATGCCCCGGCAGTGGTCGTGCACGTGCAGCCAGTCCCGGACGTTGCCGCCGTCGCCGTAGAGCGGCACGGTGCCGCCGTCGAGCAGGTTGGTGACGAAGAGCGGGACGACCTTCTCCGGGTACTGGTAGGGCCCGTAGTTGTTGGAGCAACGGGTGACCACCACGTCCAGGCCGTGGGTGCGGTGGTAGGCCAGCGCCAGCAGGTCCGAGCCGGCCTTCGAGGCCGAGTACGGGGAGTTCGGCGCCAGCGGCCAGTCCTCCGTCCACGAGCCGGAGTCGATCGAGCCGTAGACCTCGTCGGTGGAGACGTGCACGAACCGCCGGGTCCCGTGGCGCAGCGCGGCGTCGAGCAGGGTCTGGGTGCCCAGCACGTTGGTGGTGACGAACGGCGCGGCCCCGGTGATGGACCGGTCCACGTGCGACTCGGCGGCGAAGTGGACGACCACGTCGTGCCCGGGCACCACCGCGTCGACCGTCACCGGGTCGCAGATGTCGCCCTGCACGAAGCGCAGCCGGGGGTCGTCGCGCACCGGCGCGAGGTTGGCCGGGTTGCCGGAGTAGGTGAGCTTGTCCAGCACGGTCACCCCGGCGGGCGCCAGGTCCGTCACCTCGGCCGCGTCGCCGCCGGGCACGCCCAGCAGCATCCGCACGTACTCCGACCCGATGAAGCCGGCGCCGCCGGTGACGAGGATCCTCACGGGATTGGGAGTCTACGCGAAGCCGCGGCGCAGGCCGGGGCCGACGACGGGCACCCGCGCGACGCGCCGTGACCGGTACCCTCCGCGGGTGCGTGGAATCCTGCTCGCCGGCGGCACCGGCTCCCGGCTCTGGCCGATCACCCGGGCCGTGTCCAAGCAACTGATGCCGGTGTTCGACAAGCCGATGGTCTACTACCCGCTCTCCACGCTGGTGATGGCCGGCGTGCGGGACATTCTGATCATCACGACGCCGGACGACCGGGCCCAGTTCGAGCGGCTGCTCGGCGACGGCGCCCAGTGGGGACTGCGGCTGGAGTACGCCGAGCAGGCCCGCCCGGAGGGCATCGCGCAGGCGTTCCTGCTCGGCGCGGACTTCATCGGCGACGAGGCGGTCGCTCTGATCCTGGGCGACAACATCTTCCACGGCGTCGGCCTCGGCCGGCAGCTCGCGCAGCACGGCGACCCGGCCGGCGCCCGCGTCTTCGCCTACCCGGTCGCCAACCCGGGCGACTACGGCGTGGTGGAGTTCGACGCGGCCGGCCGGGTGCTGTCGATCGAGGAGAAGCCGGCCCGCCCCCGGTCCCGGTACGCGGTGCCCGGCCTCTACTTCTACGACAACCGGGTGGTCGACATCGCCCGCAAGCTCACCCCCAGCGCCCGGGGCGAGTTGGAGATCACGGCGGTGAACGAGACCTACCGCGAGTGGGGCGAGCTGTCGGTGACCGTGCTGGACCGGGGCACGGCCTGGCTGGACACCGGCACGTTCACCTCGATGATGCAGGCCGCCGAGTTCGTCCGGGTGATCGAGGAACGGCAGGGCATGAAGATCGGCTGCGTCGAGGAGGTGGTCTGGCGGTCCGGCCTGATCGACGACGACCGGCTGCGGACGCTGGCCCACCCGCTGACCCGCAGTGGATACGGCGAATACCTGCTCGGGCTGCTGGCCGAGGGGTCGACCGTGGGGAGCGGCTCGTGAAGGTCCGGCCGTTGGGCATCGAGGACGCCTGGGAGATCACGCCCCGGCAACACGGCGACTCCCGCGGACTGTTCCTGGAGTGGTACCGGTTCGACCACCTCGCCGACGCGGTCGGGCACCCGCTGCGGCTGGCGCAGGGCAACCTCTCGGTCTCCGCGCGGGGGGTGGTGCGCGGCATCCACTTCGCCGACGTACCGCCCGGCCAGGCGAAGTACGTGACCTGCGTACGCGGGGCCGTCGTCGACGTGATCGTGGACGTCCGGGTGGGCTCGCCGACCTTCGGCCGGTGGGAGGCGGTGCGCCTGGACGACGTCGACCGGCGGGCGGTCTATCTCGGCGAGGGCCTGGGGCACGGCTTCTGCGCGCTGACCGACGACGCCACGCTGAGCTATCTCTGCTCCACCACCTACAACCCGACCGTCGAGCGTGCCGTGCACCCCCTCGACCCGGAACTGGCGATCGACTGGCCGGCGGGGACACCGCTGCTCTCCGACCGGGACGCGGCCGCGCCCAGCCTGGCCGAGGCACGCGACGCGGGCCTGCTACCCGACTACGGCACCTGCCGCGCCTTCACCGCCGGGCTGGCCACCCGCCCGTCGTCCTGATCCGGCTCCTCGCCGGGCGGCGGCGAGGTGGCCACGGACGCTCCGCCGGGCGTCGGCCGCACCGGGTCGGGCCGGTCGCCGTCGGACGCCGACGGGTCGACGCCGGGCGGGAAGTCGTCGGCATCGCCGTCCGGCTCCGGCCCGTCCGACTCCGGCCCGTTCACGTCCGGCCCGTTCACGTCCGGTCCGTGCACGTCCGGCCCGTGCACGTCCGGCCCGGAAGCGACCGGACGCCGCCGCACCGCCGCCCAGACGGTACGCAGATCCGCGCCGACCGGCGTGCCGGCGCGGCGGTAGCCGAGCACCAGCGCGACCCCGAGGCCGATCGCGAGCCCGCCGAACGCGCCGCCGAGCGTGTGCAGCGGCCACCACACCGGTTCCGGGCGCTGCGGCGCGACGGCGGGCCGGACCACGGCGACCTGGGCCTTCAGCCCCAGCCCGGCGGGGGGCAGGTCACGCCGGGCGATCCGTTGCAGCTCGGCGGCGAGCGCGTCGGCGATCGCCGCGGCCGTCGTACCCGACCGGTCGGTGACGGCCACGTCGATCGCCAGCGCGTTCACCGTGGACGACGCCACGACGCGCGTGGCGAGGTCGTCGGTGGTGTACGGCAGGCGGAGTGAGTCGATCACCGGGCGGGTGAGCCGGGGCGTGTTCATCATGGTGGCGTACGTCTTCACCCGCCGTTGCATGAGCCGGCCGGCCTCCGGCGCGGACGGGCGGGGCTGCGGCGGGGCGGCTCCCTCGGCCGCGAACGTGACGAGCAGCTGCGTCTCGGCGCGGTAGACGGGGTCCCGGCGCGCGGCCGGAACTCCGGTGACGACGCCGCCCAGCAACGCGAGCGCCACCACGATCGTCCACCGCCGGCCGATCACGTCGCGGTAGCGGGCCAGGTCCACGAGGCGTGAGCCTACCGGTCGGCCCGGAACCGGCCGGCCCGAGCCGTACCCCGGTCGCCGGCGATTGCGGAGGGCCGCTCCGGTCGGGTAGAACAGGCCGGCGACGTGGACTCGTCGTGCCCGCACATCCGCGCATCCTGGGGGAGGACCGTGGTGGACCTGGCGCGGCGTCTCGTCTCCCCCGAGCGTCTCTACCTCGTCGCCCTCGGCCTGACCGGGCTCGCCGCGCTGGTGTCGGTGACCCTGCCGGCGGCGGAGCGGGGGGAACTCGCCGCGAACATGGTGAGCGCCACGGTGGGTGCCGCGCTCGGCGGTCTCTCCGTCGACACCTTCCTGCTCTCCCGCCCGGCCGGCTGGATCATGTCCCGGGGCCGGGGGTGGATCGCCGGCATTCTCGCCGTGTCACTCGGTCTCACGGCGCTCGCGGCGGCGGCGCTGACCACGGCGGCCGGTCTGGGCAGCCACCCGGTGGCCATCGCGGCCGGCTGCGCCCTCACCGTCTTCAACACCGCCGCCTCGCTGGGTCTGCGGCTGCGCCGGTTCTGGTTCGTCTACGCCATGCGTGCCCTCGGCGGCGCGGTGCTGGTGGCGGGCTACGGGCTGCTCTGGCTGGGCCGGCGGCTCGACGGTGGACTGTGGAGCGAGCTGTGGCTGGGGGTGCAGGTCGGCACCGCGGCCGTGCTGGGCGTGGCGGTACTGGCCTGGGCGCGGCGGTCCGGGCCGGTGGCGGCGGCAACGGCCGGGCGACAGGAGTACCGGGCGGACCTGCTCGCGGTGGGCCGCCTGCATGTCGGAGTGTGCGCGCAGATGCTGACGTACCGGTTGGGTCAGGTGCTGGTGGCCCGGTTCGCCGGCGCGGGTCCGCTCGGCGTGTTCGCGCTGGCCGTGGCGGCGCTGGAGTTCGCGCAGTCGGGCGCCGTGGTGCGGGCGCAGCGGATCCTGGCCGAACGCGACCCGGCCGCCGTCGGTGACCACGGTCGCGAGGTCGTCAAGGGTGCGTTCCCGATCGCCGCGCTCGCCGTCGTCGGCCTGGCGGTCCTCGGGGTGCTGTCCCCGGACTACCGGAACGCATGGGTCTTCGGGCTGCTCCTGCTGCCCGGGACACTGGCGCTGTCGGCCGGCAAGACGTGGAGCGCGGCGCTGCTCAAGCGCAGCGGCGAGGGGGCGACCACGGCCGTCGCCCTCGTCACCATGTCCGTGTCGGTCGTGCTGTACGTTCTCCTCATCCCGTGGGCCGGCGCCGTCGGCGCGGCGGTCGCCTCGTCGGTCGCCTACTTCGTGTACGCGCTCCGGACACGACAGCGCCTGCACCGGTCCACGCCGGCACTCGTCAATCGGATGGCCTAAGCGGTGGACGTCTCAATCGTTGTTCTGACCTGGGAAGACTTCGAGCGCACCGACGGCTGTGTCCGTTCGTTGCCGGCCGGCGTGGAAGCCGTCGTCGTCGACAACGGCAGCGCCACCGCGATCAGCGAAGCGCTGCGGGCCATGTGCGCCGAGACCGGCGCCCGGTACGTCCGGTCGGAGACGAACCTCGGCTACGCCCGGGGCATGAACCTCGGCGTCCGGCACAGCACCCGCTCCCGGGTGGTCCTGTCCAACAACGACATCCTGGTACGGCCGGGCGCGATCGAGCGGTTGACCGCCGCGCTCGACGACCCGACGGTCGGCGCGGCGTTCCCGAAGGTGCTGGACGCCACCGGTCGGGACCAGACCGCCGCCGGCCGGTTCCTGACCGTGGGCACCGGGATGGCCCACGCCACCGGGCTCAGCCTCGTCTTCCCGAAGCTGCGGATCGTGGCCCCGCCGGAGCGGGGGGACTGGCTCTCCGGGCCGTTCGTGGCGATCCGGCGGGAGACGCTGGACCGGATCGGCGGGGTGGACGAGTCGTCGTTCTTCTACTCCGAGGACCTGCGACTGTGCTGGGCCGTGCGTCGGCTGGGGCTGCGCCTGGCGTACCTGCCGGAGGCCGTGGTCACGCACGAGGACGACGCGAGCGCGAAGCGCCGGTGGGCCGCGGAGGAGATCGCCCGACGGCAGACCCGGGAGTTCATCCGGGCCAGCCGCGAACTGGCCGGCTGGCGTGGCACGGTCGCCTGTTCCGCGTACACCGTCGGGGTGCTCGCGCGCGCCGCCGTCGGCGGCGGCGCGGCCCGGCGGGCGGTCGCGCGGGGCGCCCTCGAGGGCATGGGTGCCCGATGAGGGTGCTGTTCGTCTGCACCACGGGGGGTTCCGGCCGGCGGCAGCTCGGCGGCGCGGAGCGCTTCCTGGTCGAGATGCTGCCGGCGCTGGCCGCCCGAGGTGTCGAGGTGGTGGCCGCCACCCCGGACGACGAGGTGGCGGAGGCGTTGCGGGCGGCGGGCGTGCGGTGGCTGCCGCTCGGCGCCGCCAGGCGGGTCGACCTCGACTACGCGCGACGGATCCGGGCGCTCGTCGACGAGCTGCGGCCGGACGTGGTGAGCGCGCACCTCCTCTCCGCCGCGATGCACGCCCGCGCCGGGCTGGGTCTGCGCGGCCGGCGCACCCCGCTGGTGGTGACGTTGCACAACAGCCTCTGGCAGTACCGCGACGCGGCCGGGTCGCTGCGGGCCAGGGCCGCGGTGCAGGCCAACATCAGCACCGACCTGATGCTGCGTCGGCTCCGGCCGCACGCGACCGTGGCGGTCTCCGCCTTCGAGGCGCGGGAACTTCGGGTACGCGGGAAGGTCCGGGATGTGCACGTGATCCCGAACCCGCTCCCCGCGATCTGGCCGGACGCGGCCGACGGACCGGACCCCGCGCCGGACGGTCCGGTCCGCGTCGGCTTCCTCGGCCGGCTGGAACGGGAGAAGGGGGCCGACCTGCTCCCCGACGTGGCGACCGCACTGCCCGACGTCGAGTTCCTCGTCGCCGGCGCCGGCACCACGCGGCTGGCCGCACGGCCCAACCTGCACCTGATCGGCCGGGTGGACGCGGCCGACTTCCTCCGGAGGGTGCACTGCCTGCTGGTGCCGTCCCGGGTGGAGGCGTTCGGGCGCAGCGCGCTGGAGGCGATGTCGCTCGGCGTGCCCGTGGTGCACTCCGGGGTCGGCGGTCTGGCCGAGGTCACCGCGGCCGGCGACGGCGTGCTCGCCTACCGGGCCGAGCTGACCGCGCCGGCGTTGGCCTCCGCGGTACGCACGGCCACCCAGCCGGGCGCGTGGGACGAGCGACGCCACGCACTGGCCCGGGAGTACACCGCCCGGCACTCCTTCGCCGGCTGTGTGGACACCTGGTTCGACCTCTACCGAGCGGTGGCCCATGACACCCGCTGAGCGACGGCTCTGGTCGGTCGGGATCCCGTTCGCGCTCGGGGTGGTCCTGCTCGTGTCGACCTGGGACGCCGGGATCGCGGTCACGATCGCGCTGGCCGTCGGCGCGCTGCTGGCCGCGCGTAGCCGGATGTGGGCGTTGGCCGCGTGCGCCGCCGTCTGGACCGCCGCGCTGACCGCCGTGCGCGTACTGCCCGGCCCGTACGACTCCTGGGCCGGTCGCGGGGTGCTGCCGGTGCTGGCCGGCTACGTGACCGTCTTCCTGCTGGCCTGGGCGGCCGGGCGGCGGTTGGTCGATCGGCGGGACGACGTCGGCGCGCGGGCCCGGCCGGAGCTGACCTGGCCGTCCGAGCGGCGCCTGCTGACCTACCTGCTCGTGCTGCTCGGTGTCGCGGCGGCGACCGCGGCGGTCCGTTTCCGGGGCACCGTGCCGCCGCTGCTCGCCGACAACCCGGACGCTGCCCGGCAGGTACTCCGCGAACAGTCCAACCTGGTCATCGGTCTGCTCTCCGAGGCGTGGACGCTCGGGATGGGCATCTCGCTGCTGCGGGCGCTGTCCGGGCAGCGGCGGGCGCTGCCGGTCTACTACGCGCTCACGGCGGTCTTCACCGTCGGCGCCGCGCTCGGCGCGAGCAAGAACTCGGTGCTGGTGGGCATCGCGCCGGCGCTGATCGCCGCGCTGTCGGTGCGGCGTACCCGGGGGCGGGCCGCGAGGTTCCTGGCCGCGCGGACGCCGGTGGTGCTCCTGATCGGCGCCGTGGCGCTCGGCGCGGCGGTGTTCCTCGGCGGGCAGCGCACCATGGCCGGCACCGGCGCGTTCGAGACCGAGTTCCGGGCCCGTTACGGCAGCAACGCGTTGACCAGCAGCGCCGGCTCGCTCGACTTGTCCCTCAGTTCCTCCACCGAGACGTTCGGGCGGGTCTGGTCGCAGCGGGAGCACCTGGACCCCCGGTACGGCACATACTCGCTGACGTTTCTCGGCTCCCGGGTCGAACCGATCGTCGGCAAGGCGGACCTGTACGGATTGACCTCACAGCTCAGCCAGCCGTACCTGATGAACACCGCCACCTTCGTGGCCATCCCGCTGCTCGACTACGGGCCGCTCGGCGCGGTGTTCTTCCTGCTCGCGCTCGGCCTGGCGGTCGGCGCGACGGAACGGTGGTTCGAGTTCTCGGCGGCTCCGGCCGGGCAGTTGGCCAGGGCCTTCGTCGTCTACTTCGCCCTGTTCGGCGTCTACGAGCTGTATCCGTTGATCTATCCGACCTGGCTGAGCCTGGTGCCCGGTCTGTGGATCCTGCACCGGCTGGGGAGGACCGCGGCGTGAGCGGGACGTCGTTCGACGGGCTGACGGTGGTCACGGTCCTGTACCGGTCCGCCGGCATGCTGGCCGAGACGCTGCCGACCTGGGTACGCGGCGCCGGCGACCTGCCGGTGCGGTTCGTCTTCGCGGACAACTGGCCGGCGGACGGGTGCGCCGACGTCGTCGCCGCCCACCTGCCCGCCGACCGCTACGCCTACCTGCCGGACGACGGCAACCCGGGTTTCGCCGCCGGGTGCAACCGGGCCGTGGAGACGGTCGGCACGGGTCACGTCCTGCTGTTGAACCCCGACGTGTGGCTGCCCGACGGCGCGCTGGCCCGGATCTGCGCCGCCGCGGCCGAGCACCCGGACACCCCGCTCGCGGTCGGCCTCGCCATGCACGGCGGCGATTACGTCGGCATCGACCTGAACCCGGTGTCGCTCTTCATCGACCGCCCGGCGACGGTGGCCCGGGCGCCGCTGGGCCCGTCCGGCGGGGCGGCGGTCTTCCCGACCGCGCTGTACCGCCGGTTCGGCGGATTCTGCGAGCACCTGTTCGCCTGGGGTGAGGACGCCGACCTGGCGTTCCGGCTCTACGCCGCCGGTCTGCGCACGCGCGGGCTGGACCTGGTGCTGCCGCACGCCGGCGGGCACAGCGTGGACGGCGACGACCGGTTGCAGGGGTTCCGGGCCTTCCTGCTGGCCCGCAACCGGCTGCTGGTGGCGGCGCGCACGTTCACCTGGCCGTTGCTGCTGGTCGCGGTGCCGGTGCTCGCGCTGGCGCACGTCGCGTTGGCCGCCCGCCGGGTCCGACAGGGCCTGCTGCGGCCGTTCCTGCGGGGCGTCGGGCGCGGACTGGTCGAAGGGCCGGGGGCGCGGCGGCGGTGGACCGGCCGCCGGTTCGGTTTCGGTTCGCTGCTCGGCTACCTGACCGCTCGGAGGGCGTGATGGCGGGACCGGTGTGGACCGTGGTGACGGTCACCTACAACTCGGCGGAGACGCTGCGTCGCTGCTGGTCCGGCGGGAAGCCGTACGAGTGGCTGGTGGTCGACAACGCCTCCGCCGACGACTCGGCGGCCGTCGCCGAGGAGCTGGGCGCGCGGGTGATCCGGTTGCCGGAGAACGTCGGCTTCTCCCGTGCCAACAACGTGGCGCTGCGCCAGGCGGCGGGCCGCTACGTGTTGTTCGCCAACCCGGACCTGGAGGTGCGCCCGGCCGGCCTGGACGCGCTGGCCCGGCACCTGGACACGCACGGCGGACTGGTCGGGCCGCAACTGCTCGGCGCCGACGGCACGCCGCAGGCGAACGGTCGCGGATTCCCGTACGCCACCGCGAAGCTGGGCAACCGCAGGGTGTGGCCGCTGTCCCGCCTGCACGCGTCCTACCGGATAGCGGCCGGTCCCGGCGAGGTGGTCCACGTCGCCTGGCTGATGGGGGCTGCGGTGGCGGGCCGGACCACGGACGTGACCGCGCTGGGCGGGTGGAACGAGCGGTTCTTCCTCTACTACGAGGACCACGAGCTGGGTCTGCGCGCCTGGCGGCACGGGCTGCCGGTCGCGCTGCTCGGCGACGTGCGGTGGACCCACCACTGGGCCCGGGCGACGAACTCGTTGCGCTGGTCGCGGGCACACACGCTGGAGCTGCGCAGCGCCCGGACCTTCTTCGGCATGTTCCCCGAGTTCCTGCTGGGCCTACCGCGTCCGGCCCGCCGGCACCAGCGGGCGGCACGGATGATCGGGTCGCTGGTGCCGTCCACCGTGGCCGATCCGCCGGAGGGCGCGGGGCCGGGCGCGCGGGGCCGCTGACGCGAACGCTGCTTTGATACGGTCTCGCCGTGTCCGTGACACGCCCGCTGCCGGCGTTCTCCCCCGCGGTGGCGCCCGGGTCACCGGCGCCGGCGACGGCGCCCCGACCGGCGGCGTTCGCCGCCTCCGGGTGGGACCGGGTCAGCCGGTCGCCCTACTGGCCGGTCGCCGGCCTGCTCGTGGCCTTCGGCGCCGGGCTGCGGATCCGGCAGTGGGGCTTCGCGCGCAGTTTCTGGAGCGACGAGCTGTACGTGGCGCACAACGTGCGCGAGCGTGGCTACCTGGACCTGTTGCAGCCGCTGGCGTTCAGCCAGTCGGCGCCGCCCGGTTGGCTGTGGCTGGAACGGTTCTCCCTCGAGCACCTCGGCGACTCCGAACGGTCCCTGCGGCTCGTCCCGCTGCTGTTCGGGCTGGCGCTGCTGCCGCTGGTGGCCGGGATCGGGCGACGACTCCTGCCGCCGCTGGCCGGACTGACGGCGCTGCTGCTCGTCGCGGTCGCCCCGTTCCTGATCGGCTACTCGAACGAGCTGAAGCAGTACAGCGCCGAGGCCTTCTTCGTGACCCTGGTGGTCGGGCTGGCGCTGCTGCTGTCCCAGGGTGTGCCGAGCTGGGCCGGTGCGGCCCTGTTCTGGTCCGTCGCCGCGGTCGCGGCCGTCTTCAGCACGCTGTCCATCCCGGTCGCCGGCACGCTCGGCGTGCTGCTGGTCGCGCGGACGCTGACCCGGCCGGGCCGCCTGCCGGGCCAGCGGTGGCGGGACCTTGGTCGGTTCCTCGCCCCGGCGCCGGCCTGGGCCGCGGTGGCGCTGGTGGTCTACGTCCTGTTCCTGGCGCCCGGGCTGGCGGACCAGCAGCTCGCCGCCTACTGGCAGGGTAAGTCGATCTATCCGGCCCACCCCTTGACCGACCTGCCGGCCACCGTGGACTGGATCGTCGCGACCTACCGCAGCCTGGCGACGGTGCCGTTCGTGGCCTGGTCCGCGTTCGTCGTAATACCGCTGCTGGTGCTCGGCGCGGCCGCGGGCCTGCGCCGGCTCTCCGCCGTCGCGGTGCTGGTCCTGCTCACTCCGCTCGCGGCCGGGCTCGCCGGGGCGGCGGTGTCGGTCTACCCGTTCAACGGCCGCCTGGCGCTCTACGCGGTGCCGGCCTGCCTGGTGCTCGCCGCGCTGGCCGCCGCGCCGCCGGAGGTCCGGGCCGGGATGCCAGCTCGCGTCCGCTGGGTGGTCGGGGTGGTGCTGCTGCTGGCCCTGGCGGTGCCGCAGCTGGCCACCGTGTTGGTGGCGACGGTGCATCCGGCGCGGGCCTTCGCCCAGGGCGGCGGCGCCAACGCGGCCGACTACCGCACCGCGCTCGACTATCTGGACGCCCAACGGCGTCCGGGCGACCTGGTGCTGGCCACCACCGTCTCGTGGAACGCCCAGTCCTGGTACGGGCCCCCGGCGGACGCGTACGTGGTGGCGGCCGGCCCCGGCGGCTGTCCGGGGAGGACGGTGTCGACACTGCTGGCGGGGCGCTCGCGGGTCTGGCTCTTCCAGGCGACCGACTGGGCCGACGTGGCGAACCGGGACGTCATCGTCCGGCTCGGCGGCGGTGGCGTCGCCGTCGCCGAGCGGCCGTTCGGCGGTGCCCGGGTGGTCCGCTTCGACCTGGTCGCCGGCGCCACCAAGGGGACCGACGTGTGCCTGGTGCCGCCGCCGAACGGCGCGGCCGTCCGTTAGCTGTGCCGCTGCCAGAGGTCGCGGAGCGCGTCCCAGTTGCCGCCGAGGCCCGCCCCGCACGGGGTCTCCATGTAGATCGCGGCGACCTTGTCGTCCCGGCCCCACCAGATACCGCAGACCGGGCGGCCGTCCTGGCCGTTGCCGGCGTACTCGACGTAGTTGCCGGTGGCGCCGCTGACCCCGCCGGTGGCCTGCGCGGCCTCCCGCATGCCCGGGGCGAGCGCCCGGCCGATGATGCCCATCTGCTGTCGGAAGGCCCGGGCGGCCTCCTTCTTCTCGGCCGACTCATATGCCGCGAAGTGCAGTGACACGCCCAGGTAGCGGCAGAAGACGTGCTGCTTCTCGCCGTCGGCGAGCGCCGGGCCGCTCTTCTCGGTGTTGATCGCGCAACCACCCACCTCGCCGAGCCAGGGCTCGGCGAGCGGCATCAGCTCGGCGTCGAACTTCGCCTTGTTCAGCGAGAGCTGGGTGGCCTCGTAGAGCGCCGGGGAGGCACTCGCCGAGGGGGTGGACGGCTCGTCACCGTCGGCCAGCGCCCCGCCGGCGAGCAGCCCGGCGCCGCCGGCCAGCACCGCGGCCATCACCACGCCGCCGATCCAGAGACCGGTCCGGCTGCGCGGCGGGCGCGCCACCGGGGCGATCCGGGGGCCGCCGGTCGAGGCGAGCGGGTCGGGAGCGGTGGCCTGGGCGGGGATGACCGGGACCGGCATGCCGGGTGACACCGGCGCGCCGGACGACGGCGCACCGGAGACCGGCTGCTGGGGCGCCATCGCCCACGGCTGCGGGCTCCACGGCAGCTGGGGCGGGGACGAGACCGGCTGCGGCGGCGCCGAGACCGGGGGCGGCGGCGGGAGGATCTCGGCCGTGGCGGTGCGCTGGTAGTCCATACCGAGGGAGCCGAACAGCCGCTCGGCGGCGCCGTCCTCCTCGGACGGATAGGCCACCCAGGGCTGGCCCGCGGTGAAGTCGGCGTTGACGTAGCGGTGACCGCCCGGCGTCTGCGCCAGCACGTTGGCGGCGTTGGTGAAGGCCTCACGCCACCGCTGGTCGCCGGCCGCCGCCCCGTCGAGCGTCGCCACGGTCACCGGCCGGTCCTGCCCGTCGAGCGCAGCCCAGGCCCTGCCGACCTGGCACTCGCCCAGCACCTCGGTGAACCTGTACGGACCTTCCGGCTGCATGCCCCACTCCTCTGCTCACCCGCCGTGCGGATAGTACAGAGAGCACGCTCGCGGGTCCGCCCTGCGGTCGGATGGTGGGCGGCGCGGCCTTGCGCGGTGAAAGTTTTCATGCATAGAGTCAGCCCGTGAATGAAAGCGGCGCGTCCAGCCCCGACCGCCTGCTCGACCTCTTCCACGGCGTCCGCCTCACCCCGACCCAGCGCCGCATCGCGCACTGCCTGGTGCGGCACGCGGGCGCGGCGGCGTACCTGTCCGCGGCGGAGGTGGCCGAGCTGGCCGGGGTCAGCCAGCCCTCGGTCACCCGGTTCGCCATGGCGCTCGGGCACGACGGCTATCCGGCGCTGCGCCGCCGGCTGCGGGAGCTGACCGCCGCCGGCGCGACGGACCCGGCCGCCGGGAACGCCCTGCAACGGGCCGTGCACGCCGAGATGGAGAACCTCGACCGGCTCGCCGCCCAACTGGCCGACGCCGACCGGATCGCCGGGGTGGGCCGGATGCTCGCCGCCAGCCGCCCGCTGCCGGTGCTCGGGCTGCGCGCCGGCGCGCCGCTGGCCGCGTACTTCGCGTACTTCGCCGCCAAGGTGCACCCGGACGTGCGGGTCCTCGACGACGGCGGCAGCCTGCTCGCCGACCGCCTCGACCAGGCGGTCGCGGCCGGCGCCACCGCGCTGCTCGCCTTCGTGCTGCCCCGCTACCCCCGGGAGACGCTGGACGCGCTCCGCGAGGCCGCCGACGCCGGGCTGACCGTGGTGGCGATCACCGACTCCCCGGTGAGCCCCGCGGCCGACCACGCCGACGTGGTCCTGCCGGCCGCCGTCGGCGCCGATCTGGTCTTCGACCTGCACACCGCACCGATGACCCTGGCCATGGTGGTGCTCCAGGCGATCTGCGACGCCGCACCGGCCGAGACCCAGACCCGACTCGAGGCGTTCGAGTCGTCCGCCGCCCGCCGCCAGTTGTTCCTCGGCTGAGAGGAGTACGAGATGCACCAGCCCGTCCGCGCCGCCCGGGGCACCACGCGCACCGCGAAGGGGTGGCCGCAGGAGGCCGCCCTGCGGATGCTGATGAACAACCTCGACCCGGAGGTGGCCGAGCGCCCGGAGGACCTGGTCGTCTACGGCGGCACCGGGAAGGCGGCCCGGGACTGGCCGTCGTACCACGCGCTGGTGCGGACGCTCACCGAGCTGCGTGACGACGAGACCATGCTGGTGCAGTCGGGACGCCCGGTCGGGGTGATGCGCACCCACGAGTGGGCGCCCCGGGTGCTGCTGGCCAACTCCAACCTGGTCGGCGACTGGGCCACCTGGCCGGAGTTCCGCCGCCTCGAATCGCTCGGCCTGACCATGTACGGGCAGATGACCGCCGGCTCCTGGATCTACATCGGCACCCAGGGCATCCTCCAGGGCACCTACGAGACGTTCGCCGCGGTCGCCGCCAAGCGGTTCGGCGGGTCGCTCGCCGGCACGCTGACGCTCACCGCCGGCTGCGGCGGGATGGGCGGGGCGCAGCCGCTCGCGGTCACCATGAACGGCGGCGCCTGCCTGGTCGTGGACGTGGACCGGACCCGGTTGGAGCGGCGGGCGCACGACCGCTACCTGGACGAGATCGCCGACTCGCTGGACGACGCGGTCGAGCGGGCGCTCGCCGCGAAGCGGGACCGGCGGGCGTTGAGCGTCGGTGTGGTCGGCAACGCCGCCACCGTCTTCCCCGAGCTGCTGCGCCGGGGCGTCGCGATCGACGTCGTGACCGACCAGACCAGCGCGCACGACCCGCTGTCGTACGTGCCGGAGGGGGTGGAGCCGGGCGACGCCCGGGACTACGCGACGGCCAAGCCGGCCGAGTTCACCGACCGGGCGCGGGCCTCCATGGCCAAGCACGTCGAGGCGATGGTCGGCTTCCTCGACGCCGGCGCGGAGGTCTTCGACTACGGCAACTCGATCCGGGGCGAGGCGAAGCTCGGCGGGTACGAGCGGGCGTTCGACTTCCCCGGCTTCGTGCCGGCGTACATCCGGCCGCTGTTCTGCGAGGGCAAGGGCCCGTTCCGCTGGGCCGCGCTCTCCGGCGACCCGAAGGACATCGCCGCCACCGACCGGGCCATCCTCGACCTGTTCCCGGAGAACGACTCCCTGGCCCGGTGGATCCGGATGGCCGGCGAGCGGGTCGCGTTCCAGGGCCTGCCGGCGCGGATCTGCTGGCTCGGCTACGGCGAACGGGACCGGGCCGGGGTGCGGTTCAACGAGATGGTCGCGTCCGGTGAGCTGAGCGCGCCGGTGGTGATCGGCCGGGACCACCTGGACTGCGGCAGCGTGGCCAGCCCCTACCGGGAGACCGAGGCGATGGCCGACGGCTCCGACGCGATCGCCGACTGGCCGCTGCTCAACGCGCTGGTCAACACCGCCAGCGGCGCGTCCTGGGTGTCCATCCACCACGGCGGCGGCGTGGGGATCGGCCGCTCCATCCACGCCGGCCAGGTCTGCGTGGCCGACGGCACCGAGCTGGCCGGGCAGAAGATCGAGCGGGTGCTCACCAACGACCCGGCGATGGGCGTGATCCGGCACGTCGACGCCGGCTACGACGACGCCCGCGAGGTCGCCGCGCGCACCGGCGTGCGCGTCCCCATGGCCGAGGCGTAAGGAGGGGCCCCTTGTTAACGCATCCTGCATGGAAAGGGTCCCTTCCTCACCGGTTCCGGGAGCTGTGGGACGAGATCGCGCCGATCGGGCGGGACGCCGGCAGCGGCGGCTACCTGCGCTACGCGCTGACCGAGCCGGAACTCACCCTGCGCGCCTGGTTCCGGGACCAGGCCGACCGGCGCGGCATGCCCGTGTCCGAGGACGGCAACGGCAACATGTTCGCCTGGTGGGGCGACCCGGCGGCCGGCGACGCGGTGCTCACCGGCAGCCACTTCGACTCGGTGCCGCACGGCGGGGCGTACGACGGGCCGCTCGGCATCGTCAGCGCGTTGCTCGCCGTGGACGAGCTGCGGGCCGCCGGCGTCACCCCGGTCCGGCCGGTGGTGGTGGCCGCGTTCGTCGAGGAGGAGGGCGCGCGGTTCGGCGTACCCTGCCTGGGGTCGAGGCTGCTCACTGGCGAGATCGACGTCGACCGCGCGGCCGGGCTGCGCGACCACGCCGGGGTGAGCTTCGCCGACGCGCTGGGCGACCGGCCGGCGGGCGCCGACCCGGCGCTGCTCGGCCGCTTCGCGGCCTTCGTCGAGCTGCACGTCGAGCAGGGCCGCGCCCTGGTCGACGCGGACACGCCGGTCGCGGTGGCCTCCGCGATCTGGCCGCACGGCCGGTGGCGGTTCGACTTCACCGGCGAGGGCAACCACGCGGGTACGACCCGGATGGCCGACCGCCGCGACCCGATGCTCACCTACGCGTTCACCGTGCTCGCCGCGAACAAGGAGGCCCGGCTGCGCGGCGCGCACGCCACCGTCGGCCGGGTGTCGGTCGAGCCGAACGCCACCAACGCCGTCCCGTCGCGGGTCACCGGCTGGCTGGACGCCCGGGCGGCCGAGGCGGACACGCTGTACGGTCTGGTCGAGGCGGTACGGACCAAGGCCGCCGAGCGGGCCGGCCGGGACGGCACCGCGCTGACCTGCACACAGGAGTCGGCGACCCCGCTCGTGGCGTTCGACGGTGGGCTGGCCGGGCGGCTGGTCACGCTGCTCGACGCGCCGGTGCTGCCCACCGGCGCCGGCCACGACGCGGGGGTGCTGGCGGCGCACCTGCCCACCGCGATGTTGTTCGTGCGCAACCCGACCGGGGTGTCGCACTCCCCCGCCGAGTCCGCCACCGACGCCGACTGCGCCGCCGGGGTCGCCGCCCTGGCCCGGGTGCTGGAGGAGCTGGCATGCCGTTGACCCGCTGGCTGGCCGAGTACGCCTGGCTGCCCGACCACGCCGAGCCCACCCCGGACGTGCTGATCGAGGCGACGGACGGGCGGCTCACCGCCGTCACCCCGCTGACCGGCGGCGGGTCGCCGGCCGCCGGGGTGGAGGTGCTCGGCGACGCCACCCGGCTGCCCGGGCTGACCCTGCCCGGGCTGGCCGACGCCCACTCGCACGCGTTCCACCGGGCGCTGCGCGGGCGCACCCACGACGGGCGCGGCGACTTCTGGTCCTGGCGGGACCTCATGTACTCGGTCGCCGCCCGGCTCGACCCCGACTCCTACCTCGCGTTGGCCCGGGCCGCGTACGCGGAGATGGCGCTCGCCGGGATCACCTGCGTGGGCGAGTTCCACTACCTGCACCACGGCCCCGGCGGCACCCCGTACGACGACCCGAACGCGATGTCCGCCGTGCTGGTCGAGGCCGCCGCGCACGCCGGCATCCGGCTCACCGTGCTCGACGCCGCGTACCTGACCGCCGGGGTGGACGGCGCGGAGCTGGTCGGCCCGCAGCGCCGGTTCGGCGACGGCGACGCGTTGCGCTGGGCGGAGCGGGTCGACGCGTTCCGCCCGGCCGACGAGCACGTCCGGCTCGGCGCGGCGATCCACTCGGTCCGCGCGGTGCCCGCCGAGCAGCTCGCCACCGTGGCCGGCTGGGCCGACCGGCACGGGCTGCCGCTGCACGTGCACCTGTCCGAGCAGCCGGCCGAGAACGACGCCTGCCGGGCCGTGCACGGGTGCACCCCGACCCGGCTGCTCGCCGACCACGGCGTGCTCGGCCGGCACACCACCGCCGTGCACGCCACGCACCCGACCGCCGCCGACGTGGCGCTGCTCGGCGACAGTCGCACCGGCGTCTGCCTCTGCCCCACCACCGAGCGGGACCTGGCCGACGGGATCGGCCCGGCCCGCCGGATGGCCGAGGCGGGCAGCCCGCTCAGCCTCGGCAGCGACAGCCACGCCGTGGTGGACCTGTTCGAGGAGGCCCGCGCGGTGGAGCTGGACGAGCGGCTGCGCACCCGGAAACGGGGGCACTTCAGCGCCGCCGACCTGGTCACCGCCGCCACCGTGGGCGGGCACGCCGCGCTCGGCTGGGGCGACGCCGGCCGGCTCGCCGTCGGCGACCGGGCCGACCTGGTGACGGTACGGCTGGACAGCGCCCGCACGGCCGGCGTGCCGCCGGTCGGCGTGTTCTTCGCGGCCACCGCCGCCGACGTGACGCACGTGGTGGTGGACGGCCGGACCGTGGTGGCCGACGGCCGGCACCTGACCGTCGACGTCCCCACCGAGCTGCGGGACTCGATCGCGGCGGTGTTGTCGTGATCGGCAGCCTGCTGGTGGACCACATCGGCGAACTGGTCACCAACGACGGGCGGGGCGGCGACCCGCTGGGCGTCCGCCGCGACGCCGCCCTGCTGATCGAGGACGGCAAGGTGGCCTGGGTCGGGCCGGCCCGCTACGCGCCCGCCGCCGACCGGCGGATCGACGCCGACGGCGCGGCCGTGCTGCCCGGCTTCGTGGACAGCCACGCCCACCTGGTCTTCGCCGGTGACCGGGCCGCCGAGTTCGCCGCCCGGATGGCCGGCGAGCCCTACACCGGCGGCGGCATCCGGACCACCGTCGGCGCCACCCGCGCCGCCTCCGACGACGACCTGCGCGCCACCGTGCGCCGGCTGCGCGCGGAGATGCTGCGGCAGGGCACCACCACCGTCGAGATCAAGAGCGGGTACGGCCTGAGCGTCGCCGAGGAGGCCCGCTCGCTGCGGATCGCCGCCGAGTTCACCGAGGACACCACGTTCCTCGGCGCGCACGTGGTCCCCGCCGAGTACGCCGACCGCCCGGACGACTACGTGGGCCTGGTCTGCGGCCCGATGCTGGCCGCCGCCGCGCCGTACGCCCGCTGGATCGACGTGTTCTGCGAACGGGGCGCGTTCGACGCCGACCACGCCCGGGCGATCCTCGCCTGCGGGCAGGCGGCCGGTCTGGGCGTGCGGCTGCACGCCAACCAGCTCGGCCCGGGGCCGGGCGTCCAACTCGGGGTGGAACTGGGCGCGGCCAGCGTGGACCACTGCACCCACCTGACCGACGCCGACATCGACGCGCTCGCCGGTTCGACCACCGTCGAGTGGCTCTCCGGGCCGCCGACCAACACGGTCGCCACGCTGCTGCCCGGGGCGGAGTTCTCCACCCGCTCGCCCTACCCGGACGCGCGCCGGCTGCTCGACGCCGGCGTCACCGTGGCGCTGGCCACCGACTGCAACCCCGGTTCCTCGTACACCTCGTCGATGCCGTTCTGCGTCGCGCTCGCCGTACGCGAGATGCGGATGACCCCGGCGGAGGCGGTGTGGGCCGCGACCGCCGGTGGGGCGGCGGCGCTGCGCCGCACCGACGTGGGCCGGCTGACCCCCGGGGCCCGGGCCGACCTGATGATCCTCGACGCCCCCACCCACCTGCACCTGGCCTACCGGCCGGGTGTGCCACTGATCCGCCAGGTTCTGCACAACGGAGTGCCGCGATGACCACCGTGACCATCCTGTCCACCGGGATCACCCCCGCCGACGTGCTCGCGGTCGCTCGCGGCACCGCCAAGGTCGTGCTCGACCCGGCCGCCACCGAGGCCATGGCGACCAGCCGGTCCATCGTGGACGGCATCGAGGCCGCCGGCCGCCCGGTGTACGGCGTCTCCACCGGGTTCGGGGCGCTGGCCAACACGTTCGTCGCCCCGGAGCGGCGGGCCGAGTTGCAGCACGCGCTGATCCGCTCGCACGCGGCCGGCGTGGGCGCGCCGATGCCCCGCGAGGTGGTGCGGGCCATGATGCTGCTGCGGGTGCGCTCGCTCGCGCTGGGCCGCTCCGGCGTCCGCCCGCTGGTCGCCGAGGCGCTGGTGGACCTGCTCAACCACGAGGTCACGCCCTGGGTGCCGGAGCACGGCTCGCTCGGCGCGTCGGGTGACCTCGCGCCGCTGGCGCACTGCGCGCTGGTGCTGCTCGGCGAGGGCTGGGTGCTCGGTCCGGCCGGCGACCGGATCCCCGCCGCGGACGCGCTGCGCCGGGTCGGGCTGGCGCCGGTGTCGCTGGCCGCCAAGGAGGGACTGGCGCTGATCAACGGCACCGACGGTATGCTCGGCATGCTGCTGCTGGCCGTCCGCGACGCCCGGCACCTGTTCGCCATGGCCGACGTCACCGCCGCGCTGGCCATCGAGGCGATGCTCGGCTCGGAGCGGCCGTTCCTGCCCGAGCTGCACGCCATCCGCCCGCACCCCGGGCAGGCCGCGTCGGCGGCGAACATCCACCGGCTGCTGCAGGGTTCGGCGGTGATGGACTCGCACCGCGACGACCTGGCCCACGCGGTGCAGGACGCGTACTCGATGCGCTGTGCCCCGCAGGTGGCCGGCGCGGCCCGGGACACGCTCGACTTCGTCGAGGTGGTCGCCGGCCGGGAGCTGCTGTCCGTGGTGGACAACCCGGTCGTGCTGCCCGACGGGCGGGTCGAGTCGACGGGCAACTTCCACGGCGCGCCGCTCGGCTTCGCCGCCGACTACCTGGCCATCGCCGCCGCCGAGGTGGGCGCGATCGCCGAACGGCGGGTGGACCGGCTGCTCGACGTGGCCCGCAACCGGGACCTGCCGGCGTTCCTCTCCCCCGACGCCGGGGTGAACTCCGGGCTGATGATCGCCCAGTACACCGCCGCCGGCATCGTGGCGGAGAACCGCCGGCTGGCCGCCCCCGCCTCGGTCGACTCGCTGCCCACCAGCGGCATGCAGGAGGACCACGTCTCGATGGGCTGGGCGGCCACCAAGAAGCTGCGCACCGTGCTGGACAACCTGACCAGCCTGCTCGCGGTGGAGCTGCTGGCCGCCGTACGCGGACTTCAGCTGCGGGCGCCGCTGGAGCCGTCGCCGGCGGGCCGGGCGGCGCTGGCCGCGCTCGGCGGGGCGATCGGCGAGCCGGGGCCGGACGTGTTCCTCGCCCCGCTGATGGAGGCGGCGCGCGAGGTGGTGCTCGGGCCGGCGCTGCGGGCCGCGATCGAACGCGAGGTCGGCCCGCTCGGCTGACCGGTCAGGCCCGGCTCCACCGCAGCATCCCGCGCAGCGGATCCGGGTCGTCGTCACAGAGCTGCGTGAAGCGCAGAGTCAGTGCGGTGAGGGCACCGTCGGCGTCGTGGGTGGCGGTGTCCACCACCAGGTCGCCGGTGACCTTGTTGCAGGCGCGACCGTTTCCGCTCACCGACAGGGCGGCCTTGACGGGGTTGCCGGCGGCGCCGTAGCCGACGGGGTACCAACCCGGCTGCCAGACGGGAGCCCATCCCGGCTGGCCCGCGAGGAAGTTCCAGGTCTCGCTGTAACCGTCGCCGAAGCTCAACCGCACCCCGGCCGCCGACCAGTCCGCCCGGGCGGCGGTGTCCACCGCCAGCAGCCGCGTCTGGCCCTGCCCGACGAACTCGCCCGGGGCCGAGGCCAGATAGAGCCAGTTGCCGGCGGCCGGCACCGCACCGGCGGGCGGCTGCCACGGATAGGTCGAGGGATCCTTCGCGGGAGCCGGCACGGTGGCATCGTCCCGCTGGTAGCGGACGAAGCCCCGCGTCGGGTCCAGCGAGTCGGGGCAGAACTGCTCGAAGCGCAGGACGAACCGGTCCAGCGTGCCGTCCCCACCCCGGGCCACGTCCTCCAGCACGAAGGTGGCAGTCGCGTCCGGGCTGCTGCAACTGGTCCCCGCACGCCCGGCGTCGAAGCCCGGCACGCCGTACTGGTAGCCGTGCACCGTCCAGGCGCCGGCGACGATCGGGCTGACCCGGTCACCACTGGTGGTCAGGCGCAGGGAGGCGTCCCGGTCGCCGTCGAGATCCACCCGTAGCTCCCCGTCGCTCTCCACGACCTTGACCCCGGCGGTGGCCAGGGTGTCGTACGTGCTGATCCCCTGGCCGGCCCAGTCGCCGATGCTGCTCTCCAGGTAGACGGCGGTGGCCGGCCCGGACAGCACCGGCTCCGGTGCCGTCCACGGCAGCGGTACGTCGTCGGCGTCGTCCCGGAGGATCCGGACCTGGCCCCACGGGTCGCCGATCTGCGCGTTGCCCGCCGACAGCGGTTTGAGCAGCAGGGTCTCCAGCGGCTCCGGCGACACGTCACCCTGGACGGTCAGCGGGATGGAACCGGAGGTGGTGCTGCCCGGGAGGGTGAGCGTGCCGCCGGCAGCGGCCACGTCCTCGCCGGTTCGCGCGGTGTACTGCGAGCGCAGCTCCCAGATGAGGGAGGTGGACTTCTTCGCCGGCACCGGAAGCGTGACCGGCACCGCGACCCGGACGGATCCGGAGTCCGGTTCGGGAACCGTGACGTCGCCGATCACGAACCCGGCGGGCACGCCGTCGAAGACGGCGTCCCGGATCACGACCCGCCCCACCGCACGCTCGACGCCGGCGCCCGCGACGGCGCTGACCTCGACGGTGGCGACCTGGTCGAGCGTCTCCGTCACGCCGTCCCCGCGCACCTGCACCGGGACGGACGTGGCCTGCTGGCCGGCCGCGATCGTGCCGGTGCCGGACCCGAGCACCAGGTCGGCGCCGTCCGCCGTGCCGGCCCGGACCGCCCAGGTGAAGGTGACCGGCGCGGTCGCCGGCCGGTCCAGCACCACCGGCACCGCGGCGCGGGCGTCGGGCGCACCGCCGATCGGCTCCATCAGCCGAATGTCGCCGACGCCGAGCGCGGGCGACGTGGTCGCGGCGGCCGGCGCGGCGCCGACGGCGACCGACGCCCCCACCACCAGGACCACCGGCAGGACACGACACAGTGGACGAACGAGCATGGCGCTTCCCCCGTCGAGAAGGGCCCGACGCTCGGGACAGGCCTGCACCGACGGTATGGCCGGGGTCACCCGTCCGCAACCGGACGCGGCCCGACGGCCGTCGGTTCCGCCGCCGTCGCCGCCCTCAGCCGGTTGCGGGGAGCACCTTGGCGACCAGCTTGGCCAGCTCGCGCAGCGCCTTGCCGCGGTGGCTGACCGCGTCCTTCTCCTCGGGCGTCAGCTCGGCGTTGGTCCGCTCCTGCCCGTCACCCAGGAAGATCGGGTCGTAGCCGAACCCGCCCTCGCCGCGCGGCGCGCGCAGCAGCCGGCCCGGCTGCCGGCCGTCGACCAGGTGCTCCTTGCCGCCCGGCAGCACCAGCGCCACCGTGCAGACGAAGGCCGCGCCCCGGTGCTCGTCCGGCACGTCGGCCACCTGGTCCAGCAGGAGCTGGAGGTTGGCGCGGTCGTCGCCGTGCCCGCCGGACCAGCGGGCGCTGAACACCCCGGGCATGCCGTTGAGCGCGTCCACCGCGATGCCGGAGTCGTCGGCGATGGTCGGCAGGCCGGTGCGCCGGCAGCCCTCCCGGGCCTTGATCAGCGCGTTCTCGCCGAACGTCAGGCCGGTCTCCGGCAACTCCGGATATTCCTCCACGTCGTCGAGGCCGAGCAGGGCGATCCGGTGGGCGCCGAGCGCGCCGTCCAGGATCCGCTGCAACTCGACGAGCTTCTTGCGGTTACGGGTGGCCAGGAGCACCTTGTTGTCGGTCACAGGTTCAGCGCCTTCCGCTGCGCGTCGGCCAGTTCCAGGCAGCCCGCCACGCCCAGGTCGAGCAGCGCGTCGAGCTGGTCGCGGGCGAAGACGCCGGCCTCGCCCGTGCCCTGCACCTCGACGAAGTCGCCGGCGCCGGTACAGACCACGTTCATGTCGACCTCGGCGGTCACGTCCTCGGCATAGCAGAGGTCGAGCATCGGCTCGCCGCCGATCACACCGACGCTCACCGCGGACACCGAGCGGTGCATCACCTTCTCCACCTTGCCGGTGAGCGCCTTGCGCTCGGCCAGCCAGGTCACCGCGTCGTACAGGGCGACGTACGCGCCGGTGATCGCGGCGGTGCGGGTGCCGCCGTCGGCCTGGAGCACGTCGCAGTCGAGCACCACGGAGTTCTCGCCCAACGCCTTCAGGTCGACGCAGGCACGCAGGCTGCGGCCGATCAGCCGGGAGATCTCGTGGGTGCGCCCGCCGACCTTCCCCCGGACGCTCTCCCGGTCGGAGCGGGTGTTGGTGGCGCGGGGCAGCATCGCGTACTCGGCGGTCACCCAACCCAGCCCGGAGCCCTTGCGCCAGCGCGGCACGCCCTCGGTGACGCTGGCCGTGCAGAGCACCCGGGTCGCGCCGAACTCGACGAGCACCGAGCCCTCCGGGTGGGTGCTCCAGCCCCGGGTCAGCGTCACCGGTCGGAGTTGGTCGGGCCGCCGCCCGTCAGGTCGCGCCATGCCTGCACCCTATGCGGTGCGGTGATCGCCCCGCCCGCGGGTGCCGCCGGCCGGTCAGATGTCGTAGCTGGCGCCCGCCCGGACCACCTCGAGCGGCCCGGCGAACGCCCCGGCCGCCGACTCCACCGTGTGCGACTCGCTGCCCCACGCGGGGACGAGGTGGGTGAGCAGCAGCCGGCCCACCCCCGCCTTGGTGGCCGCCTCGCCGGCCTCCCGGCCGGTCAGGTGCAGGTCCGGCGGGTTGTCCACGCCGTCCATGTAGCTGGCCTCGCAGAGGAACACGTCGGCGTCCTGGGCCAGCCGCAGCAGCGCCTCGCAGGGCGCGGTGTCGGCGGAGTAGCAGAACACCCGGCCACCGTGCTCCAGCCGCACCCCGTACGTCTCGACCGGGTGGTTCATCCGGTCGACGGTGACGGTGAACGGGCCGATCGGGAACGTGCCCGGCTGCAGGCCGTAGAACTGGTAGACGTCCTCCACCGAGCCCTCCTCCTGCCCGTACGCGCTGGCCAGCCGGTCCGGCGCGCCGGAGGGGGCGTACATCGGCAGAGGCGGGTACGGGCCGTCCGGCGCGTACCGGCGCACCACCACGTAGGACACCGCGTCGAACATGTGGTCGCAGTGCAGGTGGGTGAGGAGGACGGCGTCCGGGGCGTGCAGCCCGACGTAGCGCTGGAGCGTGGAGAGCGAACCCACCCCGAAGTCGATCAGGAGCCGGAAACCGTCGGCCTCCAGGAGGTAGGCGGAGCAGGGGGACTCGGGCCCGGGGAAGCTGCCCGCGCAGCCGAGGACGGTCAGTCGCATCCGGTTGCCTCGATCTCACGGTGGGTAGTCGACGCGTCGGAAGTCGCCCCGCCGTTGATCTCTACCGACGCGCTCGCCACGCTGCGCAGCCTACGCGTCGGCCCGGTCGGGCAAGAATCATCTGCCGGAAGTTGTCATCAACGTGACACCCGTACACGTCTGGTCCCGGGAGATGACGACGGTCCGGCCGGCGACACGTCGCCGACCGGACCGATCGTCGGGCCGTCAGGCCCAGAGCTGACCCTCCAGGGCGTCCTCGGCGTCCGCGAGGGTGCCGCCGTACGCCCCGGTCGACAGGTATTTCCAGCCGCCGTCGCAGACCACGAAGGCCACGTCGGCACGGCGGCCGTCGCGGACCGCCTCGTGCGCCACGGCGAGCGCGGCGTGCAGGATCGCGCCGGTCGAGAACCCGGCGAAGATCCCCTCGACCTCGACCAGCTGACGGGTCCGCAGCACCGCGTCCCGGGTGCCGACCGAGAACCGCCGGGACAGCACCCCGGCGTCGTACAGCTCGGGCACGTAGCCCTCGTCGATGTTGCGCAGGCCGTAGACCAGCTCGCCGTAGCGCGGCTCGGCCGCCACGACCTGGATCCCGTCGACCTTCTCCCGCAGGTAGCGGCCGGTGCCCATGAGCGTGCCGGTGGTGCCCAGCCCGGCCACGAAGTGGGTGATGCCCGGCAGGTCGTGCAGCAGCTCCGGCCCGGTCGTCTCGTAGTGCGCCCGGGCGTTCGCCTCGTTGCCGTACTGGTAGAGCATCACCCAGTCCGGGTGGTCGGACGCGATCTGCTTGGCGGTGGCGACGGCCTGGTTCGAGCCGCCGGCGGCCGGCGAGAAGATGATCTCCGCGCCGTACATCCGGAGCAGTTGCACCCGCTCGGTCGAGACGTTCTCCGGCATCACGCACACCAGCCGGTAGCCCCGCAGCTTCGCCACCATGGCCAGCGAGATGCCGGTGTTGCCGCTGGTCGGCTCCAGGATGGTGTCGCCGGGGCGGAGCCGGCCGGCCTCCTCGGCCGCGCGGACCATGAACAGGGCCGCGCGGTCCTTGATGCTGCCGGTCGGGTTCCGGTCCTCCAGCTTGGCCCAGAGCCGCACCGGCGGCGCGCCGTCGGGCACCGTCGGCGAGAGCCGCGGCAGCCCGACCAGCGGCGTGCCGCCGGAGGCGTCGAGCAGACTGTCGTACCGCGCCATACCGACCCCCTAGCGGGCGGCGGTGGCGCGCGCCGCGACCGCGTGCGAGGCGATGGCCGCCGCCGCGGCGAAGCCGAACGCGCCGCCGGCCACGGCCGGCAGGATGGTCACGCTGTCGCCGTCGTTGAGCTTGGCGTCGAGCGCGCCCAGGAAGCGGACGTCCTCGTCGTTGACGTAGACGTTGACGAACCGGTGCAGCGCCCCGGCGTCGGTGACCAGCCGGGCCCGCAGGCCGGCGTGCCGGGAGTCCAGGTCGGTGAGCAGGTCGGCGAGCGTGTCACCGCTGCCCTCGACGACCTTCGCGCCGCCGGTGTAGCTGCGCAGGATGGTGGGGATGCGAACCTCGATGGCCATGGTGTCTCGTGCTCCTCGTTCGGGTCGTGCCAGGTGACGGACAGGGAAGATGTGCCGGCGCTGGGGTCAGCGGCCGGAACACTCGTAGTCGACCGTCGCCGGGCTCTGCCCGAACATGTAGGACTGGACGGCGTGCGGGTCCACGGCGGCATCCACGATCTCGACCGGCTCCTCGGTGACCACGCCGTCGACGATCCGGAAGGAGCGGATCTCCTCGGTGTCGGACTCACGGGTCGAGACGAGCAGGTAGTGCGCTCCCGGCTCACCGGCGAAGGAGACGTCCGTGCGGGACGGGTAGGCCTCCGTGGCGGTGTGCGAGTGGTAGATGACGACCGGCTCCTCGTCGCGGTCGTCCATCTCGCGCCAGACCCGCAACTGCTCCATCGAGTCGAACTCGTAGAAGGTCATCGAGCGGGCGGCGTTGTCCATCGGGATGTGCCGGGTCGGGGTGTCGCTGCCGGCGGGACCGGCGACCACGCCGCACGCCTCGTCCGGGTGGTCCCGACGCGCGTGGGCGACGATCGCGTCGATGATCGACCGGTCGATGCTCAGCACGCCGCCCAGCCTAGCGCCTGGCCGTCCCGGGCGGCGAGGTGGCGACCGTCACGGCTCAGTCGATGAGCGCGTTGAGCAGGGACTCCTGCAGATATCCGAGATAGGCGTAGACCGACAGTTGGAACACCCGGGACGAGGCCGGGTCCGCGGCGACCGCGTCGTCGAGCTCCTCGCCCAGGTCGGTGCCGTCCTTGATCTCCAGCCGGACGCCCATCGCCAGCCGGGCGTCGTTGAGCGCGCGCAGCCACGCCTCGGCCGCCTCCGCGTCCAGCCGCACCTCGCCCCCGGCGTCGCCGTCGGGCAACGCGGCGAGGATCGCGCCGGCCTGGTCGATCTTGGCGGTCTTGAGGTCGCCCTCGGTGTAGCGGCGGAACTCGGCCGTGCCGGCCGCGTCCTCCGGATAGACCTCGGGGAACAGCCGGCCGACCACCGGGTCACCGTGGTCGAAGCCGTCGGTCAGCAGCCCGACCACCTCGGAGGCGACCTTGCGCAGCACGCGCACCTCGTCGACGGCGAACGTCGCCACGTAGCGGTCGCCCCGGCGGCGGAACATGCTCATGAGCGGTCCACCGTCGCCCACAACCCGTACGCGTGCAACTGCGACGCGTCGTGCTCCATCCGCTCCCGGGCCCCGCTGGAGACCACCGCCTTGCCCTTGTGGTGCACGTCCAGCATGAGCTGCTCCGCCTTCTCCCTGCTGTACCCGAAGAGCTTCTGGAAAACCCAGGTCACGTACGTCATCAGGTTGACCGGATCGTCCCAGACGATGGTCACCCACGGCCGGTCGGAGACCGGCACCTCTTCGGTGTCCGGCGTCTCGACCGGCGCAACCTGTGGAGCCGCCATGCCCCCCATCGTGCCACCGGATCCGGGGAACCGATGAACCGGAACGGCGCGGCGGTCGGGATCACCCGCCCGAGCCGCGAACGTCGGCCCGGCCGCCCCCGCGGCGCCCCTGTTCTCAGGCAAGCAGGATGCCGTGGTCGACAGCATCGGTGAGCACCGCGCTCAGCGAGAGACGGATCACCTCGAAGCGGCGGGACACCTCGCGGGACAGTTCCAGCTCGACCTCGCGCAGGGCTCGCTGGGCCCAGGAGCGGGCGGCGCCCGGGTCATCGTTGCCCGGTGACCGCCAGTGCTGCCAACAGCCGCCGTTGAGCGCCACGCCGATCGGCGGCAGCACCTCGTCGCGCTCCGCCCCGGGCAGGCCGGCCAGCGCGTCGAGCGCGCCGGTGCCGGTCAGCCCGGCCACCCCGGCCGTGCTGGTGACCAGGAGCACCCGGTCCAGCTCCCGGCTGTCCGGGTGGTCGGCCAGGCCCCAGCGCACGGCGTGGTCGATCCGCCGGCGCACGCCCTCGGCGAGTGGCGCGCCGAAGACCCGGGCGGCGGCGTCGTCGACGATGCCCCGCACCGCCTCGTCGCACTGGGCCGTGGCGAGCAGCGACAGCGCCTCCAGCTCGCGGTCGAGCAGCTGCGGCAGACCGGCGCAGCCAACCCCGAAGACGATCTCCTGCACCACCCGCAGGTGGATGTTGGCCAGCTCCAGGGCGAGGTGCTGGCGGATCCGCTGGGCGCAGGAGCGGGCCTGGCGGTCGATCCGGTCGGTCAGCTCGGCGGGCTCGACCCCGGCCACCACCGGCACCCGGCCGTGCGCGCCGGGCGGCTCCGGCGGCCGGGCGCTGGCCCGGCGCAGCCCCTCGTCGGCGGCCCAGCCGACCAGGGCCCGGCGCAGGTTCGGCAGCTCCGCCCGGCGGGCCGGGAACCACCGGGCCGGGGCGAGAGCGGGCACCGCGGCCAGCAGCGCGGCGCGGTGGGCCGCGATCGAGACCGCCACCGGGTCGAGCCGACCGGCGGGGCCGGGCGGGCCGGTCCGGCCGGCCGACGGGACGGACGCCCCCGTGTCCTCCACCGCCGCGCCGTCCGCCGGCGCCGCCCAGCCGGTCACGCCGGGGGTGACCGCGAAGAAGACCGCGACCCGGGCCCGCGCCACCTCGGCCAGCAGGTGCAGCTCGGCCGCACTGAACGCCTGGTCGGCGGAGATCGTGAAGAGCAGCGCGCCGGCCCGGCCCACGGCGTCCAGCAGCACCCGGCCACCGGCCACGCCGAGGGCGCCGGTGTCCGGCGTGTCGAGCACCGAGAAGTGCCGCAGCAGCGGGTCGGGCAGGCTCAGCTCGACCCGGCGCGGCGGCCGGGCGAGCGCCGGGCCGGCGGCGAGCGGGTCGGCGCCGTAGGAGTGCGGCTGGCGGTAGCCCGGGACGTACGCGGCCCGGGTGGCGACCTTGGCGTGGTTGACCAGCAGGTGGCTGCCGGCGGGCACGGTGAGCGTCCCGGCGTCCAGCCCGAGCAGGCCGGCGATCAGCTCGCGTCGTCCGGCGCCCGCCGGACCGGCGACGACCACCGCCATCGGCTCGTCCGGCCCCGGCTCGGTCACCCCGACCCGGGTCGGCAGCGGGGCGCACCGGGGCGGCTCGGCCGGGCCTCCTGTTTCGGGCACGTCGACCGAGGGGAGTGGACCCGGCTTCATCAGGCGGCCTCCCGGTCAGGCGACCGGGGGGCCGGTCGCGGTCGAATCCCCTGGTCGCAGGGGATGCCGGAAGAGTACGTGTGTCAGGGATCCGACACCGAACACATCCGGTACTCACGGGTAATGAACAGATTACTCAACTTCACTGCGTGACGGTCTGCGCGCGGACGGAACACCATCGATATGCTGCACCGATGAGTAGGTGGGAGTTCGTCGGCCGAACGGATGAACTCAACCGTCTGTTGTCGGCGGTCGGTGGCCCGGAGGGGCGCGGACTGCTCTTCAGCGGCGACGCCGGCGTCGGCAAGAGCCGGTTGCTGCGGGAGGGGGTGGCCGCGCTCTCGCCCGAACGTCACGCCATCTGGTCCGTCGCGGCCAGCGCGACCACCGCCGCGCTGCCGTTCGGCGGGCTGGTCCAGGTGCTCCCGGCCGCGCAACCGCAGGGCCTCTCCCCCGCCGGGATCCTGCGCTGGGCCGTGGACGTGCTCCAGGAACAGGCCGCCGGCCGGCCCATCGTGCTGGCCATCGACGACGCGCACCTGCTCGACCCGCCCTCGGCGGCGCTGGTGCACCTGGTCGCCCGGTCCGAGAACGCCACCGTGATCGGGACGCTGCGCAACGGGGAGCAGATCCCGCTGCCGATCCGCGCCCTGTGGACCGACGACCTGGTCGACCTGGTCGAGCTGGGGCCGCTCGGCCCGAGCGAGACCACCGGGCTGCTCGCCGCGATCCTGGGCGGCCCGGTCGACGCCGGCTCCTCCGAGCGCCTGTTCCGGCTCTCCGCCGGCAACCCGCTGCTGCTGCGCGAGCTGGTGCTGGCCGCCGACGACGAGCTGAAGAGCACGTACGGGATCTGGAAGTGGACCGGCCGGCTGGAGCTGGCCCCCAGCCTCACCGACCTGATCGACACCCGGATCGGTCAGCTCACCCCCTCCGTCCGGGCCGTGGTCGAGCTGGTCGCGTTCGGCGAGCCGCTCGGCCTGCACCTGCTCGAGCAGGCGGTCGATCCGACCGACGTGGAGACGGCCGAGGAACGCGGGCTCATCACCATGGTCCGCGACGACCGGCGGCTCAACGTCCGCCTGGCCCACCCGCTCTACGGCGAGGTGATGCGCCGGCAGTGCCCGGTCAGCCGCACCCGGCGGCTCCAGGCCACCCTGGCCGGGCTGCTGGAGCGGGTCGGCAAGCGCCGACGGGACGACCTGCTGCGGGTCGCGGTGTGGCGGCTCGACTCGGGCACGGCCCAGGACGTGGCGCTGCTCCTCGACGCGGCCGTGCAGGCCTTCGGCCGGTACGACGTGCCGCTGGCCACCCGGCTGGCCCGCGCCGCGCTGGAGGCCGGCGGCGGCACCGACGCCGCCGAGCTGCTCGCCACCATCCTCATGTTCGGCGACCGGCCGGACGAGGCGATCGGGGTGCTCGACCAGGTCGCCGGCGAGATCCACGACGATCGCCGACGGAGCCGTTGGCTGACCGTCCGGGGCATGGTCAGCTACTGGGGCCTCAACCGGGAGTCCACGGTGGAGGAGATCGCCGCCCGCGGCGAGGAGCTGTCCGACCCGGCCGACCGGGCCCGGGTCCGCGCCTTCGAGGCCATCATGCGGCTGCACCGGCTCGACGTCGACGTCGCGGTGCGGCTGGCCCAGGAGGTGCTCGACCGTCCGGCCGCCCCGATGGCGGCCCGCGAGCTGGCCCGCTGCACGCTCGCCCACCTTCAGGCGGCCCAGGGGCAGTACCGCCGCAGCGCCACCGCGATCGCCCGGGTGCAGGCCGAGGCCGCGTGCTGGCGGTCCGACATGCCCTACCTCCAACTCGCCATGGAGCTGGCCCGGGGCACCCGGCTGGCGCTCTCCGGCGACCTGGCCGGCATCGACGCGATCGTCGCGGACGAGTTCGCCGACCTGGCCGGTGCCGGCGACTTCCGGCTCGGCACCGGCTACCTGGCCATCCTCCAGGCGTACGCGGCCCGCCTGCGCGGACGCGGCGACGACGCGCTCAAGACCAGCCTGGGCGCCTGCGCGGTGCTCGCCACCAGCCGGGTGTACGCCGGCCTGGCGCACGCCGAACGCGCCCAGGCGGCGGCGTTGCGCGGGGACGCGGCGCACGCGGCCGAGGCGATGGCCGAGGCGGACCGGACGCACGCGCCCGGGATGGCCGTCCTCTACCCGTGGCTGGAGCAGGCCCGGGGCGCGGCGCAGGCGGCGGTCGGCGACCTGCCGGCGGCCACCAAGCACCTCTGCGCGCTGGCCGACCGGCTGCGCGAGGACGGGCTGGCCGGGCACGAGCTGCTCGTCCTGCTCGACCTGGTCCGGTTCGACCAGGCCGCCGCGCCGGTCGGACCGACCTGCACCGACGGCGGCCGGCGCACCGTGGCGCAGCGCCTCGCGGAGCTCTCCGAACAGGTGGACGGCGTGCTGCCGCCGCTGGTCGCCCGCTACGGCCGGGCCGCGCTCGACGGCTCCCCCGACGACCTGCTCGCGGTGGCCGACGGCTTCGCCGCCCGCGATCTGGTCGTCTACGCCGCCGAGGCGACCGCGATGGCGCTGCACCGGATGCGGGACGGGCGCGCCGGAGCGACCGGGCCGGTCCGGGAGCGCCTCGCCGACCTGCTGCGCCGCTGCGACGAGATCTCCACCCCGGCGCTGCGCATGCTCCGTCCCACGCTCAGCGACCGGGAGTGGGAGGTCGCCCGCCTCGCCGCCGAGGGCGTGACCAGCCGCGCGATCGCCGAACGGCTGTTCCTGTCCACCCGCACCGTGGAGAACCACCTCCAGCGGGTCTACAGCAAGCTCGGCGTCACCGGCCGCGGCGAGCTGCGGGCCGCGCTGCGGTCGATGCCGGGGCACGACGGCGCGGATCCGGCGTGAACTCTAGGCTGGGGCGGTGAGCACCCTTCGCCCCGCGCTGCTGACCGACCACTACGAGCTGACCATGGTCAGCGCGGCCCTGCAGGACGGCACCGCCGACCGACGCTGCGTCTTCGAGGTGTTCAGCCGGCGACTGCCGGCCGGCCGCCGGTACGGGGTGGTCGCCGGCACGGGTCGCCTGATCGAGATGATCCGCGACTTCCGCTTCGACCCGGCGGAGATCGACTTCCTCCGTCGCACCGGCGTGGTCGACGACCGCGCCGCCCGGTGGCTGGCCGACTACCGCTTCACCGGCGACGTCGACGGCTACGCCGAGGGCGAGCTGTTCTTCCCCGGCTCCCCGATCCTCACCGTGTCCGGCACGTTCGCCGAGTGCGTGGTGCTGGAGACGCTGGTGCTGTCGGTGCTCAACCACGACTGCGCGGTCGCCGCCGCGGCGGCGCGGATGGTCACCGCCGCCCGGGGCCGGGCGTTGATCGAGATGGGCTCCCGCCGGGCGCACGAGGAGGCCGCGGTGGCCGCCGCGCGGGCGGCGTACCTGGCCGGGTTCCGGTTCACCTCCAACCTGGCCGCCGGGCAGCGCTACGGCATCCCCACCGCGGGCACCGCCGCGCACGCGTTCACGCTGCTGCACGACGACGAGCGGACCGCGTTCGCCTCCCAGGTCGCCACGCTGGGCAAGGACACCACGCTGCTGGTCGACACGTACGACATCGCCCAGGGCATCCGCAACGCCATCGCGGTCGCCGGCCCGGAGCTGCGCGCGGTCCGGATCGACTCGGGCGACCTCGCGGTGATCGCCCAGCAGTCCCGGGAGCTGCTCGACTCGCTCGGCGCCACCGAGACGAAGATCATCGTCTCGGGCGACCTGGACGAGTACGCGATCGCCTCGCTGGCCGCCGAGCCGGTGGACATGTACGGCGCCGGCACGGCAGTGGTGACCGGCTCCGGCGCGCCCACCGCCGGCCTCGTCTACAAGCTGGTCGAGGTGGAGGGGCGTCCGGTGGTCAAGCGCTCCGAGCACAAGGCCACCATCGGCGGTCGGAAGGTCGCGGTACGCCGGCACAAGCCGACCGGCACCGCCACCGAGGAGGTCGTCGTGCCGCAGGGCGTGCCCGACCGGCAGCCCAACGACCGGCTGCTCCAGCACTCGTTCGTGGTCTCCGGCGAACCGGTCACGCTCCCGACGCTGGACGAGTCGCGCGAGCACCTGCGACAGTGTCTGATCTCCATCCCGTGGGAGGGGCTCAAGCTCTCCGGCGGGGACCCGGCCGTTCCGGTGACGGTCGTACCCGCGAGCTGAGGAGGACCGGCCAGATGGCGAACGCCCTGATCATCGTGGACGTGCAGAACGACTTCTGCGAGGGCGGGTCCCTCGCGGTCGGCGGTGGGGCCGGGGTGGCCGCCGGGATCTCCCGGCTGCTCGCCGCCGAGCCGGACCGCTGGGACCACGTGGTCGCGACGAAGGACTACCACATCGACCCGGGCGCGCACTTCGGCGACCCGCCGGACTTCGTCGACTCCTGGCCCCGGCACTGCGTGGTCGGCACGTCCGGCTCCGAGTTCCACCCGGAGCTGGTCACCGACCGGGTGGAGGAGATCTTCCACAAGGGCGAGCACGCGGCCGCGTACTCCGGTTTCGAGGGGCACGCGCGCGACGGCGAGTGCCTGGCCGACTGGCTGCGCCGCCGCGACGTCGACCGGGTCGACGTGGTCGGCATCGCCACCGACCACTGCGTACGCGCGACCGCGCTGGACGCCGCCCGGGAGGGCTTCCGCACCACGGTGCTGCTGGACCTGACCGCCGCCGTGGCCCCCGAGACGCTGGACGTGGCGCTGCGCGCGCTCGACGGCGCCGGGGTCGCCACGACGGGCGAGCCTGTGATCAGGGCCGCTTGACCAGGTAATCGCTTGCGACTGTCGTACCCCGGCCCAGGATGGCGCGGGAGGTACGGACCGTCGTGAACCTGAAGCCTTACCGGGAGGCCCTCGCCCTGCCCGGCCTGCGGTCGTTGCTGCTGGTGTCCGTGCTGGCCCGCATGCCGCTGACCGCGACCGGCGTGACGCTCACCTTCTACGTGGTGCTCGACCTGGGGCGGGGCTACGGCGCCGCCGGTCTGGTCGGCGCCGCGTCGACCATCGGCGCCGCGCTCGGCTCGCCGCTGCTCGGCCGGCTGGTCGACCGGCGCGGGCTGCGGCCGGTGCTGCTGCTCACCACGGTCGCCGAGGGCCTGTTCTGGGCCGCCGCGCCGACCCTGTCGTACCCGGTGCTGCTGCCCGCCGCGTTCCTGGCCGGCCTGCTCGCGCTGCCGGTCTTCTCGGTGGTCCGCCAGTCGATCGCGGCGCTGGTGCCGGCGGAGCGACGCCGGCCGGCGTACGCGCTGGACTCGATGTCGGTGGAGCTGTCGTTCATGGTCGGCCCGGCTCTCGCCGTGGCCCTGGCCACCACCGTCACGCCCCGGCTCACCCTCTGGGCGGTGGGTGCCGGGATCGTCGCCGCCGGCATCTGCTTCTGGCTGCTCGACCCGCCGACCCGGGCCGCCGACGAGTCGGCCGGCCCGCAGCGCGCGGTGTCCCGCCGGGAGTGGCTCACCCCGCGCCTGCTCGCCGTGCTGGCGGCCAGCCTGGCCGCCACTCTGGTGCTGGGCGGCACCGACGTCGCCGTGGTGGCCGTGCTCCGCGCCGGCGGCGAGGTCGGCTGGACCGGCGCCGTGCTGGCCGCCTGGGCGGTCGCCTCGCTGGTGGGCGGCTTCGCCTACGGCGCGGTACGCCGCTCCTTCTCCCCGCTGGCGCTGGTGGCGGCGCTCAGCCTCACCACCATTCCGGTCGGCCTGGGCGGGTCGCACTGGTGGCTGCTCAGTCTCGCGCTGATCCCCACCGGGGCGCTCTGCGCGCCCACCATCGCGGCCACCTCGGACGCGGTGAGCCGGCTCGCCCCGCCCGGCGTCCGCGGCATGGCGATGGGCCTGCACGGCTCCGCCGTCACCGTCGGCATCGCGCTCGGCGCGCCGCTGGCCGGCGCGGTGATCGACGCCTCCGCGCCCGCGTGGGGCTTCGTGGTCACTGGTGCGATCGGCTCGCTGGTGGCGCTGGCCGTGCTCCCGATAGAGCTGCGCCACCGCCGCGCCCAGCTCCCCACCCCGACGGACCCCGACCTGGCCCTGGCCTCCCGCTAGCCCCCGGCCCTCACGCACGCCTTCCGCCCACCCCGCCCCGCGTGATCGAGGAGCTCGCGTCTCCCCGAGGCGGGGCCGACGCCGGTTCGGGGAAGTGGCTGGTTCCACGCACCCCGGACACCACCACTCCCCCGTACTGGCGTCGCATGACGGCCCCGGCCCGGAACCCCACGTTCCCGGAAGTTGACCAAGGAGTTGGTGTCCCCTCATGCAGGCCAAACCGACACAAGCCCCTTGATCACCGGGGCGCCCCGAGGCGGGGCGAACCAGTACGGGGAAGTGGCTGGTTCCAGGCGCTCCGGACACCACCACTTCCCCGAACTGGTGCCGCACCCCGCCCCCAACCCGTTGATCATGAAGTTGGCGGCGACAAATCGGACACGAAACACCGTCAACTTCATGATCAACGGGGCTGGTGGGGGCGGGCGGGAACGGGCCGGGCGGGGACAGGCGGGCGGGGACAGGCGGGCGGGGAGGGCGGGAGGAAACAGAGCGGGCGCCGCACCCCGTGAGGGAGTGCGGCGCCCGGCCTTGAACTGGGTCAGCGCTGGTCGAGGTTGCCCGCGGTGTCCTCCTGGTAGCTGGCGCCACCGTTGACCTCGCTGGTCAGCGGCTTGGCACCGCCCTCGGGCGGGCCGGCCAGGCTCTGCCCGGCGGCCAGCTCGGGGAACTTCGCGTCGAAGGCCGGCCGCTCGGAGCGGATCCGCGGCATCCGGTCGAAGTTGCGCAGCGGCGGCGGGGAGCTGGTGGCCCACTCGAGCGAGTTGCCGTGACCCCACGGGTCGTCGACCTCGACCACCGGACCGGTCTTGTACGACTTCCAGCAGTTCCAGATGAACGGCAGGGTCGAGATACCGGTGATGAACGCGCCGATCGTGGAGATCATGTTCAGCGTGGTGAAGCCGTCGCTGGGCAGGTAGTCGGCGTAGCGCCGGGGCATGCCCTCGTTGCCCAGCCAGTGCTGCACCAGGAACGTGGTGTGGAAGCCGATCATGGTCAGCCAGAAGTGGATCTTGCCGAGCCGCTCGTCGAGCATCCGGCCGAACATCTTCGGGAACCAGAAGTAGATGCCGCCGAAGACGGCGAACACGATGGTGCCGAAGAGCACGTAGTGGAAGTGCGCCACCACGAAGTACGAGTCGTGCAGGTGGAAGTCGAGCGGCGGGCTGGCCAGCAGCACACCGGTCAGACCACCGAAGAGGAAGGTCACCAGGAAGCCGACCGCGAACAGCATCGGCGTCTCGAACGTGATCTGGCCCCGCCACATGGTGCCGATCCAGTTGAAGAACTTCATACCGGTGGGCACGGCGATCAGGTAGCTGAGGAAGCTGAAGAACGGCAGCAGCACCTGGCCGGTGGCGAACATGTGGTGCGCCCAGACGCTCATCGACAGGGCGGCGATGGCGATGGTCGCCGCCACCAGGCCCTTGTAACCGAAGATCGGCTTCCGGGAGAACACCGGGATGATCTCGGTGATGATGCCGAAGAACGGCAGCGCGATGATGTAGACCTCGGGGTGACCGAAGAACCAGAACAGGTGCTGCCAGAGCATCGGCCCGCCGGTCGCCGGGTCGTACACGTGGGCGCCGAGCAGGCGGTCCGCGGCGAGCGCGAAGAGCGCGGCGGCCAGCAGCGGGAAGACCAGGATGGCCAGCAGGCTGGTGACCAGCATGTTCCAGGTGAAGATCGGCATCCGGAACATGGTCATGCCGGGCGCGCGCAGGGTCAGGATCGTGGTGATCAGGTTGACCGCGCCGAGGATCGTGCCCAGACCGGAGATGGCCAGGCCGACCACCCACATGTTGGCGCCGACGCCCGGCGAGTGCTCGACCGTGCTCAGCGGCGTGTAGGCCGTCCAGCCGAAGTCGGCCGCGCCGCCCGGGGCGATGAAGCCCGCGGTGGCCAGCGTGCCGCCGAACAGGTACAGCCAGTAGGCGAACGCGTTCAGCCGGGGGAACGACACGTCGGGCGCGCCGATCTGCAGCGGCACCACGTAGTTCGCGAAGGCGAACACGATCGGCGTCGCGAAGAACAGCAGCATGATCGTGCCGTGCATGGTGAAGAGCTGGTTGTACTGCTCGGGCGACAGGAACTGCAGCCCCGGTCGCGCCAGCTCGGCGCGCATGATCAGGGCCATCAGGCCACCGATCATGAAGAACGCGAACGCGGTGACCATGTACATGATCCCGATCTGCTTCGCGTCCGTGGTGCGCAGCAGCCGCGCGATGGCCGACCCCTTGACCGGCTCGCGGACCGGCCAGGGCCGGGTCACGACCGGCTTGGGTGCGACGGTGGTCACGAGTGGCCTCCGGTTCTGGGTTGTCCCGCTCGGCGCGCTGGTCATCGGCGCAGCCGTCATCCGCAAGGAGGATAGTCCCCGGTAGGTGGCCCCGCCGCGTGGGGTGGGCGGCTACGATCTTCGGCCCTCACAGCGGGCCGGTGAGGAGCCGGTAGTGCTCCCCGAAGATCCGCCCGCCGCGCCCGCGCAGCAGCGGGTCGCGCAGCGCCGGCGGCACGTCGCGGGTGCGGTTGCGGTCCCGGGTCCGGTCCCGCACCCAGCGGGTACGCGGCCGGCGGCGACTCTCGTACGCGATCAGGGCGGCGTCGACGCTGCCGGCGGCGTGCAGCGACTCGGCGAGCACGACGGCGTCCTCCAGCGCCATGGCGGCCCCCTGGGAGAGCGTCGGCGCGGTCGCGTGAGCGGCGTCACCGACGAGCAGCACCCGGCCGTGGAACCAGCGCCCCAGCTCGACCTCCTCGGTGCGTTCGACGTGCACGGTCTCCAGCGCGGCCAGCACCTCGGGCACCGGACCGCCGTAGTCGCCGAACAGCTCGTGCAGCCGGGCGAGCGGGTCGGCCGGCAGGTCGGTGCCGGCCTCGTCGGCATAGCAGTAGAGCCGACCGGCGCCGAGCGGCACGACCAGGAAGCCGGCGCGTTGCCCGAGCAGGGCGGTCCAGTCGCCCACCCGGGGGCCGCCGCGCACGACGGCGCGGTAGACCACCTGGCCGGCCGGGCGGGGCGGACCGCCGAGCGCGGCCAGCGTGCGCACCGCGGAGCGGGGCCCGTCGGCGCCCACGACCAGGTCGTACTCCCCGCAGGTGCCGTCGGTGAAGCCGACCGCGACACGGCCGGGCAGCGGCTCGACGGTGCTCACCTCGGCGCCGTGCCGGACCGCGCCGCCGGCGCCGGTGAGCAGCACCCGGTGCAGTTCGGCCCGGGGCAGCGCCCGGCACTCCCCCACCCCGGCCCAGAGCGCGTCGAGGTCGACCTCGCACAGCGGCGCCCCGGCGGCGTCGAGGAAGCGCTGCCGGTGGACCACCTGGCCGAGCGGGCGCAGCGGACCGTCCAGGTCGAGGCGGCGCATCGCCCGGGCCGCGTTGCCGGGCAGATAGAGACCGGTGTCGGTGTGCTCGGTGGGCGGCAGCCGCTCGGTGACGTCGGGCCGGAACCCCGCCAGGCGCAGCGCCCGGGCCACGGCGAGGCCGGCGATGCCCGCGCCGACGACGAGGATGCGCAGGGGGGAACCACCCATCGTGGGGTACGCCTCCGGAGGGGATCGGAACGCGTTGGAGGCAAGACATTACTCGCCGCAACCAGGCGGCGAAAGTGCCCGTCGGCCCTGGCGCGGGCACCCGGTCGACGGCCTCCGCCGTCCCACCAGCAGGAATCCCACGCCAACCGGAGGATCGGCGGCCATCTCAGCTTAACCGGTCCAGTTGCGCAACGGTTTCAGACATGTAAATGTGTGACGTGAACGTGGGAGCGCTCCCGCTCGTACCACCCCACAGATCCGGCGCCCCTCGCGCCGAGCCAAGGAGCATCATGAAGCGTCCACTCAGGGCCATCGCCGCGGCCGGTCTGCTGGCCGCCAGCGCCGTCGTCGCCGTCGCGCTCGGCGGCAACGCCTCCGCCGACACCCAGATCTGCGAGCAGTACGGCTCGACCACGATCGGCGGCAAGTACGTGGTGCAGAACAACCGCTGGGGCACCAGCGCGCAGCAGTGCATCAACGTCACCTCGACCGGCTTCTCGATCACCCGGGCGGACGGCTCCGCGCCGACCAACGGGGCGCCGGTCTCCTACCCGTCCGTCTTCGTGGGCTGCCACTACACCAACTGTTCGCCCGGCACGAACCTGCCGGTCCAGGTGAAGAACATCAGCAGCGCGCCGGCCAGCATCAGCTACAACTACGTCAGCGGCGCGATCTACGACGCCGCCTACGACATCTGGCTCGACCCGTCGCCCAAGCGGGACGGGGTCAACCAGATGGAGATCATGATCTGGCTCAACCGGCAGGGCCCGATCCAGCCCATCGGCTCGCCGGTCGGCAACGCCAGCATCGCCGGCCGGACCTGGGAGGTCTGGCGGGGCAGCAACGGCTCCAACAACGTCATCTCGTACGTGGCGCCGTCGGCGGTCCCCAGCTTCAGCTTCGACGCGATGGCGTTCATCAACGACACCCGCAACCGCGGCGCGATCACCAACGACTGGTACCTGACCAGCATCCAGGCCGGCTTCGAGCCGTGGCAGGGCGGCGTCGGGCTGGCCGTCAACTCGTTCTCGCAGAGCGTCAACACCGGCAGCAACCCGCCGCCCACGACCACGCCGCCGACCGGCACGCCGACGACGAACCCGCCGTCCGGCGCGGCCTGCACCGTGACGTACCGGGCGACGAACGTGTGGAACAACGGCTTCACCGCCGAGGTGACCATCAAGAACACCGGCTCCGGCACGATCAACGGCTGGACGCTGAACTACAACCTGCCCTCCGGGCAGAACGTGACCAGCGCGTGGAACGCCACCGTGAGCCAGAGCGGCTCGGCGGTGACCGCGCGCAACGTCAGCTACAACGGCACCCTCTCCCCGGGCGCCTCGACCAATTTCGGCTACCAGGCCACGCTGAACGGCAGCTTCTCCGCGCCGAGCAGCTTCTCCCTCAACGGCGCCACCTGCGCCCGGGGCTGACCACCGCAGCGCGAAGGGGCGCGGTCGCCGTCGCGACCGCGCCCCTTTCCACGTACGCGGTCAGCCGCCGAGGGCGTCGATGTCGCGCATCTCCTCGGCGGTCAGCGAGAACCCGAACACGTCGGCGTTGGCCCGGATCCGCTCCGGCGTGACCGACTTCGGGATGACCACGATCTCGTGGTCGATGTGCCAGCGCAGCACCACCTGGGCCGGCGACACGTCGTGCGCCTGCGCGATCCGGACCAGCACCGGATCGGACAGGTCACTGGTCTTGAACGGGCTGTAGCCCTCCAACGCCACCCCCCGGTCCCGGTGGGCGGCGTGCGTCTGCCGGTCGTACAGTGACGGGCTCCAGCGGATCTGGTTGACCGCGGGCGTCTCCTCGGTGGCCTGGATCAGCTCGTCCAGCTGCGCGACCGAGTAGTTGCTCACGCCGACGGCCCGGGCCAGGTTCTCGTCCCGGGCGGCCAGCATCTCCCGCCAGACCGGGATGCTGTCACCGGGCGCGGACGGCGGCCAGTGCACCAGCCACAGGTCGACGTACCCGGTGTCCAGGGCGGCCAGGCTGGCCTCGATCGTCTCCCGCTCCCGGCCCACCCGGTCCGGCGGCAGCTTGGTGGTGATGAACAGGTCCTCCCGGCGCAGTCCGCTCTCCTTGACCGCGCGTCCCACCTCCTTCTCGTTGCCGTACATCGTCGCGGTGTCGATGTGCCGGTAGCCGGCGTCCAGCGCGGCGAGCACGGCCTGGTAGCCGTCCTCGCCGGTGGCCTGCCAGGTGCCGAAGCCGAGCAGCGGGATCCGGACGTCGCCGGGGAGCGGGAGGGTGGGCTGGTCGAGGTCCATGTCGTCGGTTCTACCCCTGATCGTCGCCGCCATGCCGGCACGACGGGCCGGTCTGACGGACAATGCGGGGGTGGCGGACCGGCTGGAGGAGTACCGGCGCAGGCGGGACGCGGCGCGCACCCCGGAGCCGGTCCCCGAGCGGACCCCGCGCCGCCGACGGCCGGCCCGGGCGGCGCCCCGCTTCGTCATCCAGCAGCACCACGCCCGGAGCCTGCACTGGGACCTGCGGCTGGAGCACGACGGCGTGCTGGCCTCCTGGGCGGTGCCGCGCGGCCTGCCCCGCGACCCGGGCCGCAACCACCTCGCCGTGCACACCGAGGACCACCCGATGGAGTACCTGACGTTCTCCGGCGAGATCCCGGCCGGGGAGTACGGCGGCGGGCGGATGACCGTGCACGACACCGGCACCTACCGCGCGGAGAAGTGGCGCGACGACGAGGTGATCGTCGTGCTCGACGGCGAGCGCACCAAGGGGCGGTACGTCCTGTTCGCCACCGGCGGCCGGGGCCGGGACTGGATGGTCCGCCGCACCGACCCGGCACCGGCGGGCTGGACGCCGATGCCCGAACTGGTCCGCCCGATGCGCGCCGCCGAGGGGAAGCGGCTGCCGCGCGACGCCGACGCCTGGGGGTACGAGCTGCGCTGGCCGGGCGTGCGGGCCATGGCGTACGTCTCGGGCGGCCGGCTGCGGCTGCTCGACGGCGAGGACGCGGACGTGACCGGGGCGTACCCGTGGGCGCGGGCGATGGCCGAGGAGCTGGCCCCGACCGAGGTGGTGCTGGACGGCGTGCTGGCGCGGATCGACCCGGCCGGCCGGCTCCACCCGCCCACCCGGCGCGACGGCCAGTTCCTCGCCCTCGACCTGCTCTGGCTGGAGGGCGTGAGCAGCCTCGACGTGCCGTACGCGCAACGCCGTGACCTGCTCGACGGTCTGGCGCTCGCCGGGCCGCACTGGCAGACTCCGCCCTGGTTCCCGGGAGTCGGCGCGGACGCCCTACGGGCCGCCCGTGAGCAGGGGCTCCCGGGAGTGGTGGCGAAACGCCTCGACTCCCCGTACGAGCCGGGCCGGCGCAGCCGGCACTGGCTGAGCATCGACGCGAGCTGAGGACCACCGTGCACCTGACGCACCTGGAGTGCCCGCGCTGCGGCCTGGAGCATCCGGCCGACAAGCCGCAGAACCTGTGCGGGTGCGGCTCGCCGCTGCTGGCCCGCTACGACCTGGCCACGGTGGCCGCCACGGTGACCCCGGAGCAGTTCGGGCTGCGCCCGGCCGACCTGTGGCGCTACCGGGAGCTGCTGCCGGTGGCCGACCCGAGGTTCGTCACCACGCTGGGCGAGGGCTGGACGCCGATGTGGCGCGCGCCGGCGTACGGCCACGAGATCGGCATCGCGGACCTGATCGTCAAGGACGAGGGGCTGACCCCGACCGGGTCGTTCAAGGCCCGGGGCGCGGCCGTCGGCGTGAGCCGGGCCCGGGAACTGGGCGTCGAGCGGATCGCCATGCCGACCAACGGCAACGCCGGGGCGGCCTGGGCGACGTACGCCGCCCGGGCCGGGATGGGCGCGACGATCGCCATGCCGCTGGCCGCGCCGACCATCTGCCGCCAGGAGTGCCTCGCCGCCGGCGCGGACCTGCGGCTGGTCGACGGCCTGATCAACGACGCCGGTCGGGAGATCGCCGAGCTGGTCGCCGGGTCGGACGGGCGGATCTTCGACGCCGGCACGCTGCGCGAGCCGTATCGCCTGGAAGGCAAGAAGACGATGGGGTACGAGATCGTCGAGCAGCTCGGCTGGCAGGTGCCCGATGTCATCGTCTACCCGACCGGGGGCGGCGTCGGGTTGATCGGCATCCACAAGGCGCTGCACGAGATGCGTGAGCTGGGGTGGGTGGAGGACCGGCTGCCCCGTCTGGTGGCCGTGCAGTCCACCGGCTGCGCGCCGATCGTGCGCGCGTTCGCGGCCGGCGAGGCGCGGGCCATCCCGTGGGCGGACGCGCACACCGTGGCGTTCGGCATCACCGTGCCGGCCCCGCTCGGCGACGAGCTGATCCTGACCGCGCTGCGGGACAGCGCCGGCACCGCGATCGCGGTGGACGACGCGGAGATCCTCACCGACCTGCGCGACTTCGCCGCCCGCGAAGGGCTGCTGCTGTGCCCGGAGGGCGCGGCCTGCCTGACCGCCGCCCGGCACCTGCGGGCCGGCGGCTGGATCCGGCCGGACGAGCGGGTGGTGGTGCTGAACACCGGCGCCGGCATCAAGTACCCGGGCCTGGTGTAAGGAGGGGCCCCCTCCTAACGTCTCCGGTAGAGGCGGGGCCCCCGCTTAACACCTGCCCCACGGGGCGTCAGGACGTCGGCGGCTCGTCCTCGCCGGCCTCCTCGGCCGCGTCCGCCTCTTCCTTGGTCTTGTGCACCGCGCCGTCGGCGTGCTCCGGCGGGCCGTAGACGGTGTAGAGCACCAGCGGGTTCGGGCCGGTGTTGACGAAGTTGTGCTTCGTGCCGGCGGGCACGACCACCAGGTCGCCGGAGACGACCTCCTTCTTCTCGCCCGCCACCCGCGCCTCGCCGGTGCCGCTGACGAACGTGAGGATCTGGTCGATGCCGTCGTGGACCTCCTCGCCGATCTCACCGCCCGGCGGGATGGTCATGATGACCAGCTGGGTGTGCTCCCCGGTCCAGAGCACGCGGCGGAAGTCGGGACTCTTCTCGGCGACGGTCGCGATCGTGAAATGCTCCATGGCCCGCTCATACCCCGTTCGCGCGCCGGCCACGCCGGGACTCGCAGATGGTGGAATTCCCCACCCCGGTCAGGTTTGGATCCTCTCCGGACGGGCATCTGCTGCCGACAAGACCGGTGCGGGCTGGGCCGGTCGAGCCAGGTCCCCGCTGACGTACCGCCGTACGGCTGCGGCGGTGGGAGACGGCCAGAGCGCGGCGACGTTACGACCCCGGTCGTGCGGCGCCGTGCGCTCGTCTGTGGGCCCGCACGCACCCGAGCAGCACCAGCGCCGCCGCCGCGTATCCGAACAGGTCGGCCCAGATGCCACCGCCGACCCGGGCCTGGTATTCCAGCGGGCTGTAGAAGGTCAACCCGCCGGCCGCCGGGGCCGGCAGCGCCGGCAGCGCCGCCGTCACGCCGAGCGCGGCCACCGCGGCCAGACCCAGGCCCGCCGCCACGACGACCGCCGCCGACCGGTGCAGCGCGACCACCGCCAACCCCACCAGCACCAGGTACGGCGGCAGCACGACGTCCAGCCCCGGGGTCGTCAGGTACGGCGGCGTCACGGCGTCCCGGACCACGACGAGCGCGACGGCCGACCCGAGCAGCGCCACTGTCACCAGCGTGGCGCCGGTCGGGTCCGGTCGGCGGCAGCGCGGCGACGGTCACCGCGAGCGCCACGCCGACCAGCGCCCAGAGCAGCCAGGTGCGGGGCGCGACGGGCTCGGGGCGCAGCGCCGTCCATCCGAAGCTCGGTCGCTCCCCCACCGGCAGGCTCAGCGCGGCCAGCGCGAACCCGGCGACCGCGAGCCCGCAGCGGGTCCACCGCGACAGCGCCGGAGCGGTCAGGGCGACGGCAGCCACCGCGCACCAGGCGAGGGGTCGGGCGGCGGGCAGCAGCGGCTCGGCCGACCAGTTCCCGGCCAGATGCGCGAGCGCCAGCAGGACGGCGGTCGCGGCGAGCAGGCGGTACGGACGCACCGCGCGATGCTGCCACACCGGGCGGCCCGCCGTCGCCCGTCAGGCGAGCACGGCCAGGTGGAACGGACGGTCCGCGTGCCCGCTGGGGGCGTGCGTCTCGACGAAGACCGCGTTCGCGATGCCGGTACGGGGCGCCACGGTGATGACGCCCTGCGGGGCGAGCCCGCCGCCGGTGGCCGGGCCGACGGTTCCGACGTACGCGGCCCCGGCCACGTCCTGGTCGAACGCGACCTGGTACATCCCGGCGGCGAGTCGGGTGGCCGAGGTGGCGCCGAGACCGCGGACCAGGGTGCCGTTCGCGTCGACCACCGCGAACAGCACCCGGGCGGTGGCCGGCAGCCCGGCCGGCGAGCACGAGTTGATCTCGGTGTCGACGCGCGCGACCTCCTGCACGCTCGGGGTGGGCTGGCCGGTCGTTCCCCTCCTCGATCTGGGGCTGGGCATGGTGTTCCTCTCTCCCACCGGTACGCCGGCGGGAGGCGTTCGTGGTGCTTGCGGACGATCAGCGGCGATCGCCCTCTTCCTCCGAAGCTATGTCGATCCGTCGCCCGTCAACCAGCGACAGGGCTGTCCGATCACTGACAGTCAACGCCTCTGAGCTGGGAAAACGTCAGTCGTCGAGATCCCGGACCGGGACCCCGTCACGGCAGCGCAGTCGAAGTTCGTGCTCGTCGGAGACGCCGACGAAGCGGATCTCGACGTGGTCGTCCGGACCTCTGTCGTCGTCCTTCGTCCGGTATCCCGGCGCCGGCGACCACGTCACCACGCGCACCCCGGCCGGCCCGCACTCGGCCTCCACACTGCCGCCGGCGGTCACGAAGCCACGCCGGGACCCGGCCGGGGTGGACGGCCCGGCCGTCGTCGGCACCGGGGGCGCGCCCTCCGACCTCGGGGGAGCCGCCCCGGGCTCGGCGAGCGCGCGGGCGACGTCCTGCTCGGTGCGTACCCCGCCGGCCGTGCCGGTGATGCCCGCGCCCACCAGGTCGACGGCGGCCAGCCCGACGAGCGTGGCGGCGGCGGTGGTGGCCAACCAGCCGGCGACGGCGAGCCACGAGCGGCGATCCATGCCCCGAGTGTCCCCCGCGACCGGGTTGGGCGGGTCGTGGGGCGACGCTAAGGTCCGGTTAAGGGGCGCGGTCCCCGGCCCGTCCGGGGGCTAACCTGCCTTCGTGGCGCGCCTGCTGCTCGTCGAGGACGACCTGACCATCCGCACCCCGCTGCTGCGCGCCCTGCGCGAGTTCGGGCACGCGGTCGCGGCCGCGTCGACCGCCCTGGACGGGCTGCGCGACGCCCTGGACGACCGGCCCGACCTGATCGTGCTCGACCTGGGACTGCCCGATCTGGACGGTGCCGAGATGCTGCGCATGCTGCGCGCGGTCAGCGCGGTGCCGGTCGTGGTGGCGACCGCCCGCGACGACGAGGCCGGCATCGTCCGCCTGCTCGACGCGGGCGCGGACGACTACCTGGTGAAGCCGTTCACCGCCGCGCAGCTCGACGCGCGGATACGCGCGGTGCTGCGGCGTTCGGCCGTCGGGGACGCGGCGGAGGCAGCACTGGTGGTCGGCGGGCTGCGGATCGACCCGCGGGGCCGTCGGGTCACGCTGGACGGCGCGCCGGTCGAGCTGACGCCGCGCGAGTTCGACCTGCTGCACCATCTCGCCGGCCGGCCGGGACAGGTGGTCACCAAGCGGGAGCTGCTGACCGAGGTCTGGCGGATCCCGTACGGCGGGGCGGACAAGACGGTCGACGTGCACCTGTCCTGGCTGCGCCGCAAGCTGGGCGAGAGCGCCCAGCGGCCGCGCTACCTGCACACCGTACGCGGGGTCGGAGTGCGGCTCGACGTGCCGGGATCCGACCGGTGAGGGGCCGGCTGACGCTGCTGGTCGCGGCGGTCGGCGTGCTCGTCATGATCGCGTTCCTGGTGCCGCTGGCCGTCCTGGTGCGCACCGTCGCCGCGGACCGGGCGACCACCCGCGCGGCCGCGGACGTCCAGCGCCTGGTTCCCCTGGTCGGCACTGCCGATCCGGCCACGATCCGGTCCACCGTGGACCAGTTGGGCGCCGACACCGGCCGCGACGTGAGCGTCTTCCTGGCCGACGGCACCGTGCTCGGCACGCCGGCCCCCCGCACCCCGACGGTCGAGCTGGCCGCCCGGGGCGAGAGCCTGACCGTCGAGTCCGCCGCCGGGCGGGAGGTGGTCGTCGCGGTCCAGGGCCGCCCGGAGGGGACCGGGGTGATCCGCACACTGGTGCCCCGGGGCGAGCTGACCGCCGGGGTCACCCGCGCCTGGCTGGTGCTGGCGCTGCTCGGCGCGCTCCTGGTGCTGGTCGGCCTCGTCGTCGCGGACCGGCTGGCCGGCACCCTGGTGCGGCCGATCTCCGCGCTGTCGGCCGTGTCCCACCGGCTCGCCAACGCCGAACTCGACGCCCGCGTGGAGCCGGCCGGCCCGCCCGAGCTGCGGGAGGTCGCGGGCGCGCTGAACCACCTCGCCGGACGGATCCAGGTCCTGCTGCGCGAGGAACGCGAGCAGGTGGCCGACCTGTCGCACCGGCTGCGTACCCCGCTGACCGCCCTGCGGCTGGAGGCCGAGACGCTGCGGGATCCGGACGACGCGGCCCGGCTGACCGCCGCCGTGGACGGCCTGGAACGGGCCGTGACCGTGGTGATCCGGCAGGCCCGATGGCGCAGCACGGCGTCCGCCGGCGGCAGCTGTGACGCGGCGGTCGTGGTCGGCGAGCGGGTGACGTTCTGGTCGGTGCTCGCGGAGGACACCGGTCGGGCGCTGACGGTCGACCTCGCGCCCGGCCCGGTGCCGGTCCGGATCGGCGGGGACGAACTGGCCGCCGCGGTGGACGCGTTGCTGGGCAACGTCTTCGCCCACACCCCGGACGGCACCCCGTTCGAGGTACGGCTCGCGGCTCGGGCGGACGAGGTGACGCTCACCGTGACCGACGCCGGCCCGGGCCTGCCCCCGGGCTCGCTGCGCAGGGGCGCCAGCGGGGCCGGGTCGACCGGTCTCGGGCTGGACATCGCCGAGCGGGCCGCCCGGGCCGGCGGCGGCCGCCTGGAGCTGTCGGCCGGTCCCGACGGGGGCGCCCGGCTGGCGCTCACGCTCGGCGTCGTGGCACCGCGCTGACACCGCCTATTCCGGCTCCCACTCGTCGAGCAGGTCGAAGAGGCCGCGGTCGCCCTCGAGGTCGAGCGAGTCCATCGGAATCCGGCCGTAGAAGGCCAGGACCAGTTCGCCGGCCGTACCCCGGGCGGAGACGTCGGCCGCGCCCGCGTCGGTGGGGCCGGGCAGGCGGTCGGCGCGTACGCCGTCCGCGGAGAGCCGCTGGCGCCAGGAGCGGCCCTCGGTGGCGTGGTAGTCGACCGCGGCGGGCCCGTGCGGCCAGCCGGCCGTCGTCGTGCAGCAGGTGGACAGGAACTCCTCGACGCCGTCGAGCGCCACGTCGTCCGGCAGCGGCCGGGGCGCGCCCACGGTGAGTTGGGCGTCGTAGGTGTGCACGGCGATCTCCTGGAGCTGGTGCCGGGCGACGGCGCCACAGGTCTGCGGTGACTGCGACGTGGCCCACCACGTCCAGCAGCCCCGGTCCGGGCCGGCGTCCCGCAACGCGTCCACGAGGTGCCGCGTCGAGTCCGCCAGCCAGGCCAGGAGGGCCTCGCGCTCCCGGGGCGCGGCCGGTCCCTCCGGGGTGATCCGGCCCGGGGCGTCCGGTCCCGCGGCGACGGTCGCGGCCCAGGAGCGACGCCCCTCCCCCAGGTGCCGCGCCAGGTCGAACAGCGTCCACTCCGGACAGGTCGGAACCGGCAGGTCGAGGTCGGGCGCGGCGGCCACCGCGGCGCGGAAGGCCGCCGACCGTTCGTCGATCAGCCGCAGCAGCGCGGGGAACTCCAGGGTCTCGTGCACCCGCCCATTCATCCCCCTGACCGGTCACCGGGCAACCGCTTTTCCCCCGGCCGGCCCGGTCTTCCCGCCTTAACCCGGCCTTGTCCCTCGGCTAGCGCGACGGCGACCGTGCGGGGCGCAGTCTCGACGCCAGGAATCGAGGAGAGGTGGCGACATGCGACGAACTTCCCTGGTGTTGGCGGCGGCCGGTGGCGTGGCGGTGCTGGCGGTGGCCGGCGCGGCGCTCGGCGTGACCGCCGCCGATCGGTCGGACGGGCCGACCGCGCCGGCGGCCGTGACGGTCGAGGACAACCCGGCCCGGCAGGGGGCCGACGACACGACCGGGCCAAGCGCGTCCGGCGAGGACAACCCGGAGCGGCAGGGGGTGGACGACGACGCCACCGCCGGCCCGGGCGCCGTCGGCGAGGACGCCCCGGCCCGACGGGGCGCCGACGACACCGCCGGGGGCGGCGAGGACGACCCGGCCCGACGCGGGGTGGACGACGACGCGACCCGTGCGGCGACCGGCGGCACGGTGAGCCGGCAGCGCGCGGCCGAGGTGGCGCTGGCCCGGACCGGGGGCGGCCGGGTCACCGAGGTCGAGGCGGAGACCGAGCACGGCCGTCCGGCGTGGAGCGTCAAGGTGGACCGGGACGGCTGGCGGCACGAGGTGAAGGTCGACCGGGGCACCGGCACCGTGCTGGAGGTCGAGCGGGAGCGGGCCGGCGCCGACGACCGGGGCCGGGACGACAACGGCGGCCGGGACGACGACGGCGGCCGGGACGACGACGGGGGACGGGACGACGACGGGGGACGGGACGACGACGGGGGACGGGACGACAGCCGCGGGACGCACGACCGGCACGACGACCACGGCGACGACGACTGACCGGCGACCGGTTGTCGGGGCCGGAACGCGGCGGGGTCCGCGTCCGGCCCCGACGACGTTCCTACGGCGGGAGGCCGCCGACCGGCAGCGGGGCCAGATTCTGGTGACGGAGAGCAATCGCCCCGCTACATTGAATTATGGTGCCCGCACCCGGAGCTCGACGGCCGGACCCGGTCTACCGCCCGGTGCTGGCCGGCCGGCGGGGTGAACTGGACGCCCTGGCCCACCTCGACGACGCCGCTGCGGCGCTGCTCGCCCCGGTCGTCGACGTCCCGCCCGACGATCCGTCCACACCGGATGCCCTCGGTCGACTTCCCGCCGGTCTGCTGCCGGCCGTCGACGTGTCGGCGCTGCCGGACGCCCCGGAACACGATCCGGTGCGCTGGGGCGTACCGCTCGTGCCGGTGATCGGCCTCGCGGAGAGTGACCGACGGCTCGCCGCCCACGGCGTCGCGGCCCGGGCCTGGGCGCGGCGGGCCGTGATCCGGCTGCGGACCGGCCCGGACCGGGCCGGTCCGGACGCCACCACCGCCGCGGTGGAGCGGGTGTGGCGGTCGACCGGGCTGATGCCGGAGCAGTGCGACCTGCTGCTGGACGCGGGGGACGTGTGCTGCCCCGCCGACGTCCGGCTGGCCGAGCCGCGGGTGCGCCGCGCGGCCGAGTGGGCGCGGCGGCACGCCTGGCGCTCGGTGACCGTGGCGGCGGGCGGAATGCCACCGGCGCTGTCCCGGCTCCCCACCGACGAGCCGGTGCGGCTGGAGCGCTACGACTGGCTGCTCTGGCAGCGCCTGGCCGACCTCCGCCTGGGCTACGGCGACTACGGCGTGGGCTGCGCGGCGCGCGGGGCGGACGCCCCCGGCGACCGGTTCCCGACGGTGCGGTGGACGGCGGAGGACGCGTGGTGGGTCTACCGCTGGTCCCGGCGGGGCGGGCGGGGCGACGAACGCTTCGCCGACCTGTGCCGGACGCTGGTGGCCGCCCCGCACTGGCCGGCGGCCGGGGCCGGCTTCTCCTGGGGCGACCACGAGATCCTGCGCCGGGCCCGGCGCGGCGCGGGCGCGGGCTCGGCGGCCAACTGGATCGCCTGGAGCACGTCGCACCACCTGGCGCACGTGCTGGCCGCGCTCGCCGGTCCGGACCGGGAGCGGCGCGAGGGGTCGCCGTGGGCCGGCCGGGACGCCCCGGAGCGGGGACGCGCCGGCCGGCAGCGCGGCGGGGAGGCCCGCCGCGCCGGTTGAGTCACTCCTGCTCGGTGAAACCGAACTGGACGACGCCCTCCTCGTCGACGACCGCGTCGACCGAGGTGTCGTTGAGCAGTTCGGCGGCATCGGAGTCGAGGAAGATCCGGGCCCCCTGGGTGTCCACCACCTGGTCGCCCTGCACGGGCTCGGGCACCAGCTCGATGGAGAGCGCGCCGGCTTCGGTGTCGGCGGCGATCCGCAGCCCGCCCGCGTCGGCGACGTCCTGCTGGGCGGCGAGGTCTCGGATCACCAGGACGGCGTTGTCGGTCATGGTCAGCATGGCGGAACTCCTCATGGCTGGGTTTCGGGATTCGCGGGCGACACGGCCCACGCGGTCGGCTCGCGACCCGGAAGTGGGCGAACCACCGTTCGCCGCACGGAAGCGGGGCGGTACACGGCCCCTCCCCACCCACGGTGCCCCCTGGACGGGGATCCGTCAAATGGAGTCGGCGGATCGGCCGCGGTCGGCGTGAACAGGGGTTTTCCCCTCCGGCGGGTCGGTGGATCCATAAGCTCGGGGCATGGACGACCCGCGCAGGTACGTCGCCGAGTTCCTCGGCTCGCTGCTGCTGATCTTCTTCGGCGTGGGCAGTGCCGTCTTCGCCCGGGTCCAGGGCGGCGTGGTGGTGGTCGCCCTGGCCTTCGGTTTCACCATGCTGGCGCTGGTGTACACGATGGGGCCGCTCTCCGGCAGCCACATCAATCCGGCGGTCACGTTGGGCGTGCTGCTCTCCGGGAAGATCTCCCCGTTGGGCGCGGTGGCGTACTGGATCGCCCAGTTCGCCGGCGCCACCGTCGCCGCGTTCGTGATCTGGGCACTCACCCGCTGGGGTGACGTGGTCGACCAGACCGGCGCGCTCGGCACCAACGGGTACGGCGCGCACATCAACCTGGGCGGCGCCGCCGTGCTGGAGACGGTGCTGACGTTCCTCTTCGTCCTGGTGGTGCTGGTGGTGACCGGCCGCGGCGAGCACGCCGCGTTCGCCGGGGTCCCGATCGGTCTCGCGCTGGCCGCCGCGCACCTGGTCGGCCTCACCCTCGACGGCACCTCGGTCAACCCGGCCCGGTCCTTCGGTCCGGCCCTGTTCCAGGGCGGCACCGCGCTGCGCCAACTCTGGGTGTTCATCGTCTTCCCGCTGCTGGGCGGTGCGCTCGCCGCCCTGGTCGCGCCGCTGATCCTGCGCCGGGGGGCGGACGGTCCGGGACCGGCGGAGCGGGTGGCCACCCCGCGCCCCTGAGGCAGCGCCGGCGGTTGGCAATAACCTTTCGCCGCGGAGTCTTTCCCGCAGGAAAACTCCATGGCAGCATCGACACATGCATCGCCGTCTCTTCACCCGGGCGCTCGCGGTGTCGGCGCTGGTCGCCACCGCGGCCGCCGCCGGCCCCACCACCGCCACGGCCGAAGCGCCCACCCCCGCGCAGACCCGGCTGCACGCGACCATCGACGCGATCCTCGCCGACAGTCGACTCGACGGCGCCCAGGCCGGCGTGGTCGTGGTCGACGCCGCCACCGGCCGCACCCTCTACGACCGCAACGGGCAGCGGCGGCTCGTCCCCGCCTCGAACACGAAGCTGCTCACCTCGACCGCCGCGATGGAGCTGCTCGGCCCCGGGCACCGCTTCACCACCGACGTGAGCACCGACGGACCGCGTCGCGCCGGGCTGCTCTCCGGCGACCTCTACCTGCGTGGCGGGGGCGACCCGACGATGCTGGCGGCGGACTACGACCAGCTCGCCGAGCAGGTCGCCGCGGCGGGCGTCCGGGTGGTGACCGGCGACCTGGTCGCCGACGACACCCGCTACGACCGCAGCCGGCTCGGCCCGGACTGGACCTGGGACGACGAGCCCTACTACTACGCGGCGCAGGTGTCCGCGCTGACCGTCGCCCCGGACACCGACTACGACGCCGGCACGGTGATCGTCCACGCCGAGCCCGGGCCGCGGGCCGGCTCCCGGCCGAAGATCTCGATGACCCCGGACAACGGCTGGCTGCGCGTCGACAACCGGGCCCAGACCGTCGCCGGGGGCGAGACGACCATCTCCATCGAGCGCGAGCACGGCGGCAACACCGTGGTGGTGACCGGGCAGATCGGGGTCGGTCAGGCCACCGAGAGCGACTGGGTGACGGTCTGGGAGCCGACCGGCTACGCCGCCGACGTCTTCCGGTCCGCGCTGCGCCGGCACGGCGTACGGGTGCTCGGCCGGACCGTGCTCGGCGCGGCCACCCCGGACACCGCCCGGCCGCTGGCCCGGCACGACTCGATGCCGCTGGCCGACCTCATGGTGCCGTTCCTCAAGCTCTCCAACAACGGCCACGCCGAGGTCCTCACCAAGGAGCTGGGCCGGGTCCTCTCCGGCTCGGACACCTGGGCCGCCGGCCTGTCCGCCATCGGCGAGTACGCCGGGGACGCCGGGGTGGACACCGGGACGCTGCGGCAGCGCGACGGCTCCGGGCTGTCCCGGCGCAACCTCGTCCCGCCGGCCCAGTTCGTCACGCTGCTGTCGGCGGTCCGCGCCGAGCCCTGGTTCGACACCTGGTACGCCGCCCTGCCGGTCGCCGGCAACCCGGACCGGTTCGTCGGCGGCACACTGCGCAGCCGGATGGTCGGCACCGCCGCCGCGGACAACGTGCACGCCAAGACCGGCAGCCTGACCGGCGCGTCCGGCCTCTCCGGCTACGTCACCGACGCCGACGGCCGGCTGCTGGCCTTCTCGATCGTGCTCAACAACTACCTGACCTCGTCGGTCAAGGGTCTGGAGGACCAGATCGCGATCGCGCTGGCCACCTACACCGAGAAGGGGGCGACCACGGCCCGGATGACGGTGCCGACCGCGCCGGACTCACCCCGGGTGCCGGAGGGGCGGGAGTGTTCCTGGGTCAAGCCGGCCCTCTGCTGACCGGCGGCCCGGGCGCTCAGGCCCCCGGCCGGTAGGGGCGCGGGTCGGCGGTGGGGTCGCCCCGCTCGACCAGCGCGTCGATCTCGGCCGGCGGCAGGCCGCGCAGGGCGAGCACCCGACGGCCCCAGCTGTGCAGGCGGCACGGGTGCGGGCTGGCGTCGTTGCGGCAGATCGTCCCGCCCGACCAGGACCGGGGCGCGTGCACCACCACCGCCCGCACCGCGAACTGGACGTCCTCGACCGTCACGTACGGCGGCAGCGGGATTTCCCGCAGCACGCCGCCGTCGGGGGACGGGCGGGCGGGGGCCACGGGCGCGGGGCGGCTCATCGGTCGTTCCTCCACTGAGGATGGTCGGGCGGGACGTCGAAAACGTACGACGCCCCGCTCCCGACGCGACGGACAAACTGTCCCGGCGGGTCAGCCGCGGGCGGCCCGCATGCGGGCGGCGGTGCGGGCCGCGTCGTAGTCCGGGCCGACCCCGTCGATGATGATCGTCTCCCCCTCGATGTTCCGGGTCCGCAGCGGCAGGATCTCCTGGTACGCCGGGGACGCGTACCAGGCGCGGGCCCGCTCGACGTCCGGGAACTCGACGATCACCACGGTGCCCGGCCACGTCCCTTCCAGGACCTCGGGCTCGGCGCCGTGCACCCGGAACCGCCCGCCGAACGGCGCGAAGGTGGACTGCACCTTCTCGATGTATTCCAGGATCTCCTCGTTGAGCTGCGCGGGACGCAGGCTGGCGAGCGCGAACGCAGGCATGGTTCCTCCCCGGTGACGGCGCCGGTCTCGCGACGCGGCAGGTGCCACCGATTCTGCGCGGGCGTCCGCGCCCGGTCGATTACCCGGCGGGTAAGCGCGGTCAGATCCGCTCTAGCACCACCACCGGGATCTCCCGGTCGGTCTTCGTCTGGTACTCGTCGTACGCCGGCCAGACGGAGGTCATGGCACGCCACAGGCGCGGCTTCTCCGGCGGCGTGGCGGTGCGCGCCCGCGCCCGGAAGGTGTCCGGGCCGACCTGCACCGTGACCTCGGGGTCGGCGAGGAGGTTCAGATACCAGGCCGGATGCCGCGGCGATCCGCCGCGCGAGGCGACCACCAGGTACGCGTCGCCGTCCTGGCCGTAGATCAGGGCGGTGCGCCGCAGGTCACCGGAGCGCCGGCCCCGGGTGGTCAGCAGCAGGGTGAACACCCCGGGCCGCCACTCGTGCCCCTCCGCACCGCCGGTCTCCACATAGCGCCGGATGTGGTCGGCGACCCACCCCTCGGGACTGTCGCGCACCTGCTCGCTGGTGGTCATCGGTCGCTCCGGAGATCGTTCGGGCTGGTCCGGCCCACGGTACCGCCGGCCCGGGCCGGGCACCCGGCGATCGTCGATCAGCGCAGCGCGGCGGCCTGGAGGCTGACGTTCCCGCACTGGCCGAGCGACTCCTCCACGGTCCAGCTCAGCAGCAGTTTCGCGCCGCGCGGAGCCCGGAACCGGATGGTGAAGTCGGCGGTGAGCGCGGTGTGCGGATCCTCCATCCGGACCGTGCTGACCGGGCCGCCGGCGACCCGGACGTCGAGCCGGCCCCGGGCCATCCACAGCCCGGCGTAGAGGTGCAGGGTGCGCGGCTGCCCGTCGGCGGTTACGGCCAGGGTGAAGCCGCTGCCCCGGTCGCAGGTGTAGACGCCCGACATGGTGCCGCTGGCCGAGCCGACCGGCACGCCGTCGCGCCAGGCGTACTCCTCCGGGTTGTTGCTGTAGCTCTCCCGCCGCCCCCGGCCGCCCTCGTCCCGGATCGCGCCGGAGCCGCCCCGCTTGCGCACCGTGCGGTCGGCGCCGAGCAGTCCCCAGTGGACCCAGTCGACGGCGCCGACGGCGCTGAGGTCGACGGTGGCCGGCACCTCGGCGCGGCTGACCGCGAGCGTGGGGGCCACCGGGGACGGGGCCACCGTGGACGGCGACGGGCTCGGCGACGGCGGCCGCTGTCGGGGCCGCAGGCCGGGGGTGGCGACCGCGCCGTCCCCCTCGCTCGGCAGCCCGACCCGGCCGGTCGGCGCCACCGGCAGCGCCGCGCTCTCCTCGCGGGGTGTGTCGTGGTGCTCGGTGCCCAGGTAGGCCACCAGCGCGGCCAGGCAGAGGAACGCGGCCAGGCCCTCCAGCGCCAGCCGTCGCCGGCGCCGCAGCCGGCGCAGCGCGGACCGGGTGTTCGGGCGGCCCTCACGGTGCGAGCCGGGGCCGGTTCGCGAACGATCCTCCTCGCCCACACACCCTCCGCTTCGGTCACCCGGCGCCGTCGAGGGGCCACCGGAGCGCGACGGGCTTCACGGTGTCACCGGACAGCCCTTTGCGCCATATGTGGGCCGACGGGCGTTTCCAGTTCGTTACCAAGCGGTACCGGTCCGGCAACGCGGTCGCTCAGCTTACCGTCACCGCTTCCAGCGACACCCCGTCGTTCTCCCCGCCGGTCACGGTGAGCGCCCGCCAGGTGATCAGCAGGCGCTGGCCACGCGGCGCCCGGAAGTGGATCACGTACTGGTAGAAGCGGTCGCCCCGGGCCAGCGCCACCTCCCGCACGGCCGGGTCGCGGCCGCCGGGAAGCGACACGTCGAGCCGCGCCCCGGCCGAGAACGCGCCGACGAACAGCCGCACCGTCCGCAGATCCCCGCTGCCGGCCACGGCGAGCGTGAAGGTCTTCCCGGCGCCGCGCTGGAAGACACCCGCCCGGGTGCCCTCCTGCCGCGCGGTGGGTGTGCCATCGGTCCAACCGAGGGCCGCGACCCCGGCGTTGTGCTCCAGCCGGTCACCGCCCGGGTCCTCGATCTCGCCGGTGCCGCGCTGCTTGCGCTGCACGCTGTCCGCGCCGGTGCCGCCCCACTGCCGCCAGTCCCGGGTGCCGAGCAGGCTGAGCGACACCGACGGGGGCACCGGTTCCTGGTCCAGGTCGAGCAGCGGCCCGCCGGGCAGGGCCGGACCACCGGTGTCCGGCACCACAGTGGGGGGCGCCGCCGTCGGAGCCGGCGTCGACGCGGTCGGCGCCGCCGCGGGCGGGCCCGGGCGCCGTCCGGCCGGTGGCTCCGGCGACCGCGCCGCGTACGCCAGCGCCACCACCGTCACGGTCAGCGCGGCGGTGGCGAGGACGACCCGTCGGCGTCGCCGCCGGGCGCGGGCCGCGGCCACCCGGGTGGCCGGCTGGTCAGGCGCCGACGCCGGCCCGGGGCGCGCGGCCTCGGGCAGCCGGGCGGACCACGCCCGCACCCGGGCGGTGAGCGGGCCGGCCAGGTCGGCGAGCCGGGCGCGGAGACTCTCCGGCGCCGAGTGCCGACCCGGCGTTCTCCCGTCCCACGCCCCGTCGAGGTGGGACGACGCCGGCTCGCCCCGGGTCGCGATGCCGCCGCCGTCGTCCGACGATCGGGCGGGCGCCGGGCCGACTGGTCCGGGCCCGGTCGCTACCGGCCCGGTCGCTACCGGCCCGGTCGCTACCGGCCCAGTCGGTACGGGTCCGACCAGCGGGGACCCGCCGACGGCGGGGTGCGCCGGCACCGCGTCGACCACGGGCGCGTCACCCCCGTGCTCCGCCGTCGGGGGTTCCGGACCGGCCGGCGGGCCCGCGGGGAGGTCCGGATCGCCGGGCAGGCGGCGTGGCCCGGCGGGCGCCGGCGGCGTGCCGGCCGGCCCGTCCGGCACGGCGGGCAGCCAGCCGCCGACCCGGATTCCGGACTGCGTGAGTTCGTCCTCGGCCACGGACCCTCCCTCGGCCACCGCGCCGGCGGCCGTCACCGTGGCTCGCCGCAGGGCAGGATGACACACCCCTCGATCGTCGAGAAGCCGTCGACCCAGGCCAATTTCCCGACAGTCGCCGCGCGCCCGCCGCCGTTCCGGCGGGGTGGCCCCTTCCGAACGGACCGGTTGCCGCCAATCCCCCGAGGTGGCGGGTGATCGGGCCGGCTCAGCGCCGCTCGCGGCGGCGGAGCCCACGGTCCGGGTGCCAGCTCTCGATCAGCAGGTGGTCCGGCGGGTCCCCGACCCGGGTCAGCACCACCTCGGTCACCTCGACCCGGAACCGGTGCGAGCCGTCCTCGGCCGGCGGCTCCTCGTGCGCCCGGCCGGCGATCTTCGCGTCCCCGGCCCAGGCGGACGGATCGTCCGGCGGCGTGTCCTCGGTCGGGCTGTGCACTGCCACCCGAGGATCACGTCGCAGGTCGAGGGCCTTCACGGAACCGGCCATGCTGCCCAGCCGGAGCTGCCCGTCGTCGCCGAAGTCGACCTCGGTGCCGCTGATCCGGGGTGAGCCGTCCCGCCGCAACGTCGCCATCGTGCCGTGCTTGCGGACCGCGAAACGGGCCCGCACCCGCGCCGCGAAGTCGGGCTCGGACGCCACCAGGTCGGACCACCACGTCATGGGCCCAGTCTGTCCGGGAAACCTGACAGGGCGCGGCGCCTTTTCCCGCGAACTCAGCCGACCTGGAACCCGAGCGCCTGGGCCAGCAGCACCGCCTGCTCGGCGTCGATCCGCGCGCCGGCCCGCTCCACCGCTGTCGGGTCGAGCGCGGACAGGTCACTGCCCCGCAGGTCGGCGCGGGTCAGCTTGACCGCGTGCAACTGGGCGCCGGAGAGGTCGACGCCGGTGAGCACCGCGCCGGCCAGGTCGGCCCCGGTCAGGTCGGCCTCGCGCATCCGTACGTCGGTGAACCGCGCGCCGCGCAGGTCGGCGCCGGGCAGCGCGACGAAGGACCAGTCACCCCGGTCGACCCGCAGCGGGCGCAGGTCGCAGCGGTCGAAGGTGCTGCCGACCAACTTGCAGCCGGTGAACTCGGCCTCGAACAGGTTGCACCGGGTGAAGGAGCACCGGGTGAACGCCGAGTCGGTGTGCCGCGAGGCGTTGAACGCCACGGAGCCGAAGACGCACTCGGTGAAGACCGCGCCTCGGCTGACCGCCTCGGTCAGGTCGACGTCGAAGAACTCGCAGCGCACGAAGTGGCGGTCGACCAGGTCTTCCGCGTACCAGTCCTGCTGGCGGTAGGTGACGTCCTCGACCGGTTCGGGCATGCCGCCGACACTAGTGTGGGCGGCCGACACTTCCCGCCCGCCGTACCGGCCGGTAGGTTCGCGTCGTGAGTGTCGCAGTGAGCACCGAGCCCGACCGCGTCGGCTTCGACCCCGCCCGGCTGGCGCGGATCGACCAGCACTTCGCCCGCTACGTGGACGACGGCCGGCTCGCCGGCTGGCAGATCGTCGTCACCCGGCGGGGCGAGATCGCCCACTCGGCCACCTACGGGCTGCGGGACCGGGAGGCCGGCACGCCGGTCGAGGCGGACACGCTCTGGCGCATCTACTCGATGACCAAGCCGATCACCTCGGTCGCCGCGATGATGCTCTGGGAGGAGGGCCGGTTCGAGCTCAACGACCCGGTCAGCCGCTGGCTGCCGGAGTTCGCCGACGTCCGGGTCTACGACAAGGGCTCCGTGCTCAAGCCCTACACCGTGCCGGCGACCGAGCCGATCCGGATCTGGCACCTGCTCACCCACACCGCCGGCCTGACGTACGGCTTCGCCCAGGTCTCGGTGGTCGACGGCCTCTACCGGGCGGCGGGCTTCGACCTGGGCGTGCCGGCCGGCGCGGACCTCGCCGCGGCCTCGGCCGGCCTGGCCCGACTGCCGCTGCTCTTCCAGCCCGGCACGAGCTGGAACTACGGCGTCTCCACCGACGTGCTGGGCCGCCTGGTCGAGGTGGTCTCCGGGCAGTCGCTGGACGCGTTCCTCGCCGAGCGGATCCTGCGCCCGCTCGGGATGACCGACACCCGCTGGTGGGTCGACGCGGCGGACGCCAAGCGGCTGGCCGCCCTCTACGCCCCGCACCCGGCGACCGGCCAGGCGGTACGCGCCGACGGCGTCGGCCGAGCCGCGCTGGCCGAGCCGAGCTGGCACTCCGGCGGCGGCGGTCTGGTCTCCACCGCCGCCGACTACCACCGCTTCACCCAGTTCCTGCTGCGCGGCGGCGAGCTGGACGGGGTCCGCCTGCTCGGCCCCCGCACGCTGCGCTTCATGACCCGCAACCACCTGCCCGGCGGCCGGGACCTGGCCTCGTTCTCCCCGGAGGGGTTCAGCGAAACCGTCCTCGACGGGATCGGCTTCGGGCTGGGCTTCGCCGTGGTGCTGGACCCGGTGCCGTCGCGGGTGCCCAGCAGCGTGGGCGAGTTCTACTGGGGCGGCCTGGCCAGCACCGCGTTCTGGGTGGACCCGGTGGAGGAGGTCACCGCGCTGCTGTTCACCCAGCTCATGCCGTCGAGCACCTATCCGCTGCGCGGCCAGTTGCGCCAGCTCGTCTACTCGGCGCTCGTCGACTGACCGGTTCGGCGGAACGGCACCCGCCCGGCGGCCCGCTGCCTAGCCTGTGAGGCATGAGCGACATCGTCGTGTTCGGCGCCGGCGGGACGGCGGGCTCCCGGATCGCCGCCGAGGCGGTCGAGCGGGGGCACCGGGTCACCGCGGCGGTACGCCGCCCCGAGGCCGTCGGCTACCTGCCGCCGGGCGTCCGCACGGTCACCGGCGACGCCACCTCGGCGCGGAGCGTACGCGAGCTGGCCGAGGAGGCGGACGTGGTCGTGGTGGCCATCGGCGGCGGGGAACGCGCGCTGTGGCGCGACGCCGCCCGGACGCTCGTCGACACGCTGCGCGAGCTGCCGGACCCGCCCCGGGTGATCCACGTCGGCGGCGGCGCGACGCTGCTCACCCCGAAGGGCACCCGCTACCTGGACGAGCCGGACTTCCCGGCCGACTACCGCGACTCGGCCGAGGGCCAGGCCGACGCGCTGGAGTTCTACCGCTCCAGCGCCGACGGGGTGACCTGGACGTACGTCTCCCCGCCGCCGTTGGAGTTCCACCCGGGCGAGCGGACCGGGCTCTACCGCACCGGCACCGACCACCCGGTGACCGACGCGCAGGGACGCTCGGTGCTCACCTACGAGGACCTGGCGGTGGCGATCGTCGACGAGATCGAGAACCCGAGGTTCGGCAACGCGCGGTTCACCGCCGCGTACTGATCAGTCGGCCAGCCGGGCCGGGAAGCCGCCGGTGGCGATCGGACCCCAGGAGGAGATCGTGACCCGGATCAGCGACTTGCCCTGCTTCGCCATGGCCGCCCGGTACTCGTCCCAGTCGGGGTGCTCCCCGGAGATGCTGCGGAAGTAGTCCACCAGCGGCTCCAGCGCCTCGGGCAGGTCGAGCACCTCGGCCGTGCCCTCCACCTGCACCCAGGGGCCGTCCCAGTCGTCGGAGAGCACGCACGCCGAGACGCGCGGGTCGCGGCGGATGTTGGCCACCTTGGCCCGCTCCGGATAGGTGGAGATGACCAGCCGGCCCTCGGCGTCGACCCCGCAGGAGACCGGGGAGGACTGGGGGCGGCCGTCGGAGCGGGTCGTCATCAGCACGACGCGGTGCCGGGGGCGGAGGAACTCGGTCAGGGCGTCCCGGTCGACCCGGGTGTTGCGCGCGATGCTGCGTGGCATCCCTCGGTTCTACCAGGCCGGCGGCCGGATCTCAGCGCGGGCGGCCGGCGGCCCGCCGCGGGGAGACCTGCTCCGGCACACGCGGGCGCGCGGGCGGCCGCCAGGCGCGGCCGTTGGCGTAGATCACCCGGAAACCGAGGTACGCGGCGAGCGGCGCCCAGTGCGCCGAGCCCATCCGCAGCTCGGCGGCGTTGTGCCGCTGCCCGTTGGCCAGCACGTCGAGCAGCACGGTCTCGAAGGCGGCCGACTCGACCCAGTCGACCTCGCGGGTGAAACCGCAGACCAGCGCCGCCCCGGTGACGTCGAGGAACCCGCGCAGCGCGGCGTCCGAGGCGCGCAGCACCGAGCAGCTGCCGAAGTAGAGGCGGCGCCCCTCGCAGCGGCCGGCCATCCGCTCGGCCACGTCGGACAGCTCCACCGAGTCCCAGTCGGTGAGGCAGAGCCGGCTCGGCTCGCCGTGCATGGCGAAGAAGCCGACCCGGTGGTCCGCGTACTGCTTGAGCAGCCACCGGTCGAGGAAGTAGAACAGCTCGTCGCGGGTGGCGGCGTCCTTGTGGATATAGCGGATCCGGCCCAGCCGTTCGAGCAGGTCGAGGGTGGGCAGGACCGAGCCCCGCTCGTTGAGGTCACGGTGCCACTGCCCCTCGACGCAGAACACGCCGCCACGCGCCAACGCCCACCTCCCCGCCCACGAGGGTCGCCGCCCTGGTCGCCCCCGGGCCCGGCAGCAGACGTTACCGCCCCCGTCCGACAGGCGACATCACCCTCGGTGTCACTCCGCGCGCGGATGGTGCCCGGTCGTCCGATTCGCAAACGCCACTATTCACAGGCAATACCCAGCAACAATGGTATGTGAGAACAATTTCCGCTAATCACCACGAAGACTCCCGTCGGCTGTCACGGTAAACAGGACGGGACGTAGCGGTCGATGTGCCCCGTCCCAACCCCAGTTCCGCTCTCATCGGGAGGACTCCTGTGCGCGTCAACACCCTGAAGCGGGCGGCCGTCGCGTTCGCGCTGGCCCTGCCCGGGGCCGCCGTCGCGACGGTCGTCGCCGCACCGGCGGCCCACGCCGACGGCTGCTACACCTGGCCCCGCACCCTGTCGCAGGGACGCTCCGGCGAGGACGTCCGGCAGCTCCAGATCCGGGTGGCCGGCTGGGCCGGATACGCCGGCGTCGTCCGGATCGACGGGAAGTACGGCCCGGAGACGGCCGCCGCGGTCAAGCGCTTCCAGTCCGCGTACGGCCTGCGCGCCGACGGCGTGGCCGGACCACAGACCTTCGCCAAGATCTACGGCCTCCAGGACGACGACTGCACGCCGAAGCACTTCAGCTACAGCGAGCTGGACAACGGCTGCGGCAAGGGCGGGTGGAGCGGGGGCCCGCTCTCGTCGTCCGCCACCCGGGAGAACGCGGTCCGCACCATGTGGAAGCTGGAGGCGCTGCGGCGCAGCCTCGGCGACAAGCCGCTCTACGTCTCCAGCGGATTCCGCAGCATCGCCTGCAACAAGCAGGTCGGCGGCGCCGCGGACAGCCAGCACCTCTACGGCAACGCGGCCGACCTGACCTCGCGGGACCGGACCCTCTGCGAGATCGCCCGCTCGGCCCGGGACCAGGGCTTCAGCGGCATCTACGGCCCCGGCTACCCGGACCACGACGACCACACCCACGTGGACTCGCGCCGGGAGAACACCAAGGACAAGACGGCGAACACCACCGACTGGTCGGCACCGGACTGCGCGGTCAACTGACCTTGACGGCGACGGCGGCCCGGCGCGGGGGTGGGGGCTCCCCGCGTCGGGCCGCCGCCGGCGTGACCCCGGTACGGCGCGGCCGACGCCACGTCGCGACCCGAGGGACGGGCGTCAGCTCGCCCGGGGCCAACGCGGCCGGGCGACCGGGGCGGGCCGCCCGGCGACGGGTCGCGGACCGGGCCGCACCGGCGGCGCGGCGACCCGTGGCACCGGACCCCGCGCGGCCGGGGCGGCGGACCGGGCCGGCTGGCCCGGGGCGCCCGGCCGGGCGGGCTGGCCGGCGGCCGGACGGGCCGACGGGCCGCCCAGCACGAACGGGAACGGTACGTGCACGAACGGATTGCCGTGCCGGATCAGCGCGTCGATCTGACGCTCGTTGAGGCCGTGCGTCTCCAGCACCCGGCGCCCCCAACGGTGCAACCGGCAGGGGAACGCCGCCCCGTCGTTGCGGCACTTCGGCCCCGCGGGCCACTCCTCGGCGGCGTGCACCACCACCGCCCGGACCGCGAGGCGGACGTCCTCCGGGGTCAACGGCGCCGGCATCGGCACCTCGCCCAGGATCTGGTCGATGGGATCCGTCGACTGCTCACCAACTCGCACGGCAGGCCTCCCGCAGCTCGGCAGCGGTGCGGCGGACCGGCCGCACCACATCCTCGACCACTGGTACGGCCCGGAAACGGCGACAGTTCAATCCCGCGGGACGGTATGCGGTGACCGCTGTCAGACCAGGTCGGCGTCCTGGACCAGCAGGGCCACCTGCACCCGGTTGTTCAGGTCGAGCTTGGTCAGCAGCCGGGACACGTACGCCTTCACCGTCGCCACACTCATGAACAGCTCGGCGGAGATCTCCGCGTTCGTACGCCCCCGGCCGAGCAGCAGCGCGACCTCCCGCTCCCGCTCCGACAACCCGCCCAGCAGCCGTACCGCCCGGTCCCGCTTCGGATCCGGCCCGGGCACCGGCGCGGCGGCGGTCACGTGCGCGATCAGCTTGCGGGTCACCGCCGGGGACAGCGTCGCCTCCCCGGCCGCCACCCGGCGCACCGCGGCCACGATCTCGGCCGGCGGGGTGTCCTTGAGCAGGAAGCCGCTCGCCCCGGCGCGCAACGCGCGCAGCACCTGCTCGTCCGCGTCGAACGTGGTCAGCACCAGCACCTCGGGCGGTTCCGCGGTCGCGCGCAACGCCTCCGTGGCGGCCAGCCCGTCCACCCGGGGCATCCGGATGTCCATCAGCACCACGTCCGGCGCGTGGGCGGCGACGGCCGCCGGCACCTCCGCCCCGTCGGTGGCCTCGCCGACCACCGTCAGGTCGGGCACGCCGCCGAGGATCATCGACAGCGCGCCCCGGACCAGCGGGTCGTCGTCCACGATCAGCACCCGCACGGACCCGGTCATGAGGCCACCACCCAGGGCAGCCAGGCGGTCAGCCGGAAGTCGCCGTCGGCGTCCCGGCCGTGGTCGAGGCGTCCGCCGGCCAGCGTGACCCGCTCGGCGACGCCGACCAGCCCGGTGCCGGTGCCGGGGATGGCGGTGACCGGCCCGCCCACCGGCCAGGGGTTGCGGATCTCCACCGCCAGCCCGTCGCCGGGGCCGCCGGCCAGCCGGACGGTCACCACCGCACCGGGCGCGTGCTTGCGCGCGTTGGTGAGCCCCTCCTGCACGATCCGGTACGCGCTGCGCCCGATCGCCGCCGGCACCTCGGCCGGCTCGGTCACCTCGTCGACCACGCTGACCCGTACCCCGGCGTCCCGGCTCTCCGCCACCAGCGCCGGCACGTCGCCGAGCGTCGGCTGCGGCCGCTCCGGGGTGGCCTCGGTGCTCACCTCGGCCCGCAGCACACCGATCACCTCGCGCAGGTCCTGCAACGCGGCGTGCGCGCTGGCCCGGATCACCCCGGCCGCCCGGGCGACCTCCTCCGGCGGCGCGTCCGGACGGAACTCCAGCGCGCCCGCGTGCAGGCTGAGCAGGGAGATCCGGTGGGCCAGCACGTCGTGCATCTCCCGGGCGATCCGGCCACGTTCCAGGTGCCGGGCCTGCTCGAGCCGGAGCTGCTGCTCGGCCTCGGCCCGCTCGGCCCGGTCGCGCAGCGAGAGCACCAGCTGGCGGCGGGCCCGGACGAACAGCGCCCACGCCAGCACGATGCCGAGGAACAGCACGGTCCACGCCATCGCCGCCCAGAGCGGCATGGCCGGGTCGGGGCGGAGCGCGATGTAGGGCAGCGAGGTGACCACGTTCCAGCCGACCAGGGTCAGCCCCAACGGCAGCGGGCGGTGCACCAGCACGGTGAACAGCACGATCAGCAGCGCGGCGCCGGCGGTGACCGAGAAGAACGTCAGCGGCGCGGTGGCCACGGCCAGCCCGACCGGCCAGCGCCGGCGCAGCCAGAGCGCGACGGTCGCCAGCAGACCGGCGAGCAGGTCGACCCCGATCAGCCAGTCCGGACCGACGTTGAGCGCGAACTCGGGGTCCCGGCTGACCGCGTCCTCGTGCGCGACCAGCACCCAGAGCAGGGCGACCAGGAACAGCAGGCTGTCGACGAACCAGTCCCGCGGGGTCCGCCGGGAGGCCCGGGCGGGCACCAGGGAGCCCGGCAGGAGCCAGGGGTGATCGGGTACGACGGCGCTGCTCACCCGCCCCATGGTAGGTAGCCGTCCGGACCGGCTGCCAGCTACCAAAGTCGACGTCTGCGGTGAACCTCGGTCGGCGCCGGCAGCTACCGGCGGCCGCAGCGGATCACCGGGTGGCCCCGGCAGGCTTCTCGGCATGATCGAAGTCGACCACCTGACCAAGCGGTACGGCCCGCACACCGCCGTCGAGGACGTGACGTTCCGCTGCGAACCGGGCACGGTGACCGGATTCCTCGGCCCGAACGGCGCCGGCAAGTCCACCACGATGCGCATGATCTGCGGGATGACGCCGCCCAGCTCGGGCGGCGCCACGGTCGCCGGCCGGCCCTACCGTGAGCTGCCCAACCCCGGGCGGGAGATCGGCGTCCTGCTCGACGCCTCGGCCCAGCACGCCGGGCGCACCGGCCGGGAGACGCTCACCCTGGCCGCCCGCACCATGGGCGTGGACCGGGGGCAGGTCGCCGCGAAGCTGGACCTGGTCGGGTTGAACGAGACCGCCGCGCGACGGCGGGTCGGCGCGTACTCCCTGGGCATGCGGCAGCGGCTCGGCCTGGCGCTGGCGCTGCTGGGCGACCCCCGGGTGCTGATCCTGGACGAGCCGGCCAACGGCCTGGACCCGGAGGGGATCTTCTGGATGCGCGGCCTGCTGCGCGACTTCGCCGACCGGGGCGGCACGGTGCTGCTCTCCTCCCACCTGCTGCGGGAGGTGGAGGCGGTGGCCGACCGGCTGGTGGTCATCGGCGGCGGCACGGTGGTCGCCCAGGGCGGCAAGGACGAGCTGCTGGCCGGGGCCGGCACCCTGGTCCGCGCCCGGGACCAGCACGCCCTGCGGCTCACCCTGGACCGGGCCGCGCTGCCGGCCACCGCCGGCACCGACGGCGGCTTCGTCGTCCGGGCCGAGCCGGGGGAGGTCGGCCAGGCGGCCGCCGACGCCGGGCTGGTCCTCACCGAACTGCGCCCGGCCGGCACCGGCGGCCTGGAACAGCTCTTCCTCACCCTCACCGCCGGCGCGTCGACCAAGGAGGCCGTCCGATGACCACCGCCACCGTCCCCACCACGGCGCCGGCCCGGCGCGAGCCGGTCGTCTCCGGTCCCTCACTGGCCCGGCTGACCGGGGTGGAGCTGCGCAAGCTCGCCGACACCCGGGCCGGGCGCTGGCTGCTCGTCACGATCGGGCTGATCGCCGCCGTGATCGTGGTGGTGCAGCTCTTCGTCGTCGAGCCGGAGGATCAGACCTTCACCGCCTTCTTCACCCCGTCGCTGCTGCCGGTGGGGCTGCTGCTGCCGGTGCTGGGCATCCTCTCCATCACCGGCGAGTGGTCGCAGCGCACCGCGCTGACCACGTTCGCGCTGGTGCCCCGCCGCCAGCGGGTGATCGCCGCCAAGCTCGTCGCGGTGGTGCTGGCCGCGCTCGGCTCGGTGCTGGTCAGCCTGGCGGTCGCCGCCGTCGGCACGCTCGCCGCCCGGGCCACCGGCGGGGCCGGGGCGTGGACGTTCGACTGGCAGCTGCTGCCGTACGCGGCGGTGTTCCAGGTGGCCAACGTGCTGATGGGCGCCGGATTCGGCCTGCTGCTGCTGAACACGCCGCTGGCGATCGTCACCTACCTGCTGCTGCCCACCGTGTGGAGCGTGCTGTCGGCGATGATCAAGGCGCTGCGGGAGCCGGCCGGCTGGCTGGACACCTCGCTCACCATGGAGCCGCTGCTCGGCCCGGACGTGACCGCCGGGCAGTGGGGCCGGCTCGGTGTCTCGCTGGCCGTCTGGATGGTCCTCCCGCTGGCCGCCGGGCTGGTGCGCACGCTGCGGCGGGAGGTGTCCTGACCGTGGCGGCCCGGGAACCCGGCGACGTCGTCGTGGTCGACGGCGGGCCTGGCGAGCAGGTGCTGATGTGGGTCGGGTTCCCGCTGCTCGGGGCGGGACTGGGCGCCGGGCTGACCGCCGTGTCCGGCTGGATCGCCGGGCTGGCCTGGTTCCCCTTCCAGGGCGTGTTCGAGCTGCTCGACCGGTGGCCGGACCAGCGGGCGTACCCGGTCGGCGCGGGGGTGGCGGCGCTGGCCGGCCTGGTGCTGGCGTTCCTGGGGGCCCGGGAGCGGCTGACCGTGACGGTCGGCCACCGGTCGGTGCGGCTGCACCGCGACGGGCACGGCCGGGACGTCGCCCGGGCCGCTGTCACCGGCGTGTTCGTCGACGGCAGGGCGTTGGTCCTGCTGTACGACGCCGGGGGCGAGCTGGCCCGGGAGCGGTCCGACCTGAGCGCCGAGCGGCTGCGCGCGGCGTTCACCCGGCAGGGCTGGCCGTGGACCGGGCAGGACCCGCACCGGGACGCCTACCGGCGGTGGGTGGCCGGGTTGCCCGGGCTGCCGCCCGGCGCGGACGCCCTGCTGCGGGCCCGGCAGCGGGCGGTCGACCGCGGCCACGGCGACGAGGCCCGGGAGCTGCACGGGGAGCTGGCCCGGCTCGGCGTCGTGGTGCGCGACGAGGGAAAACGCCAGTACTGGCGCCTGCTCCCCCACCCCCGGAACCACTGACCCCGGACCACGCCGCCCCCGTCGGTCAAGGAGTTCGCGTCGGATCGGGTGCTCGCCCCCGACGCGAACTCCTTGGTCGTCGCGGCAGGGCGACGGGGCGGGGCGGGGCGGCCTACACTCGGGGCCCCCGATCGCCCGATGGGAGGCCCCGTGCGTCCTCGGCTCGCACCTCCGGCCCTGGTCCTGGTCCTGCTGCTCACCGGTTGCGGCGGTGGGACCGAACAGGTCGCCCTGCCGCCGCCGTCGAGCGCCCCGCCGACCTCGCCGGCGGCGTTGACCGTCAAGGAGGCGAAGGGGCGTTACCTGTCGCTGGTCGCGCCGTACGACATCGCGCGGGACGAGGTGGCGGAAGCGATGAAGGCCGGTCGGCAGTGGCGGACGGTGCGGGAGCGGGCCGGTGCGGTCGCCGCCGCCAATGCCGCCTGCGCGGAGCAGCTCCGGGGCACGCGCTGGCCGGCCGCCGTGCAGGCGCCGATGACCGCGCTGCTCGCCGAGCACGAGATCGCGTTGCGGCACTGGAAGCTGGCGGCCGAGGCCGGGAGCAGTGCCGTGCTGCGCCGCGAGATCAAGGCCGCCGAGGCGCACACCGGTGACCGGACGGCCGGCAAGGTCCGCGCCGCCCTGGGCCTCCCACCCCGCCGCCCCGCCTGACTCCGACAGCCTCTGCCGACGCGCCGCCCGCCTGTCCGGGGACGCCGGCGGGTCAGGCGGCGATCACCGCCACCGCCAGCCCGGCGAAGGCCAGGGACAGCGCCGTGCCGGTCGCGCGCCGCCAGCGGGGCGCGCCGGCGACGACGGGCAGGTCCCGCCACCGCCGGACGGCGGGCACCAGGGCCGCCCCGCTCAGCGCCGCGCCGAGCGGCCAGAGCCAGCCCGGGACCACCGACCAGTCGCCGAGCCGGTGCGCGAGGCCGAGGTAGAGCACCGCCCAGACGGCGGCGGAGAGCACGGTGGTCCGGTCCGGTCCGCGGCGGGCGACGCTCCACAGCGACAGGCCGCCGAGGAACGTGAACGCCAGCGCGAGCCCGCCGCCGATCCAGCCCGGCAGACCGGTCGACTCGCTCGCCGCGTCGCCGGTGACCCCGAGCACCCGCAGACCGAGCGCGTCCAGGTCGCGGGCGGTGTTGCCGAGCACCACGACACCCCGGCCGGCGGCGCGGTCGTAGCCGACGTACGCCCGGAAGCCGCCGGTGCCGCCGTTGTGCCAGACGATCTCCCGGTCGCCGTACCGGCTGGTGAACCAGCCGTAGCCGATCCGACGGTCACCCCCGGCGTCGAAGCGGGGCGTGGCGGCGTCGACGCCGGGCGCGGTGCCGGCGAGCATCGCGGCGGTGAGCCGGGCCAGGTCCTCGGCGGTGGACCAGACGCCGATGCCGGCCGGGGCGTAGCCGGCGCCCACCCACGCGTCGGCGGACCGGCCGCCGGCGGTGGCGCCCTCCGCCCGAGCGGCGGGTAGCTGGTCGGGCCCGGTGGCGACCACGGTGGCGGTCATGCCCAGTGGACGCAGCACGTCCCGCCCGACCAGCTCCGGGTAGCCGACACCGGCCTGCGCGGCGAGCCCCTGGCCGAGCAGGGACATGCCCAGGTTGGAGTAGGAGACCGCGCCGCGCCCGTCGCCCGGCTCGAGCCCGGCGGTGTCGGCCACGACGCGGTCCACGTCGTCGCCGGCGTAGGCGTTGCCGGCGGTCAGCGACGTCCACCAGGCTCCGGCCCAGGTGGACGGGCCGGTCGGCAGCCGGGGCAGCCCGGCGCGGTGGCTGGCGAGTTCGGCGAGCGTGACCTCGCCGGCCGGGCCGGTGACGCCCGGCAGGACGGTGCCGAGCCGGTCGTCGGGGCGGACCGCGCCGGACGCCACCTGGTGGGCCAGGAGCATGCCGGTGAGCGGCTTGCCGACGGAACCGATCTCGAACGGGGTGCCCGGCTCGACGGCCGGCCCGCCCGGCGCCCGGTCGCCGAGACCGGCGACCCGGATCCGGCCGTCCTCGATCGAGGCCACCGCGAGGCCGCGCAGGCCATCGGGGTCGTCGACGGCGGCGCGGACGGTCGCGGCCAGCTCGGCGTCGCCGGTCTGCTGCCGGCCGAGTTCGGGGGCCCGGGGCGCCAGGCCGGTCGCGGCGGCCGCGGCCACGAGGCCGGCGGCGACCGTGAGGACGGTCGGGGTACGCATGGTGCTGCCTCCCGTCGGGGTGGGGTGGGGTCGGTCAGCGGCGCGCGGCGGTGAGGATGGCCAGCAGCGGCACCACCCGCTCGGGCGGGATGTCGTAGCGCCCGCGGGCGCCGCTGCGCAGCCAGCCGGCGGCGGCGAGTTGCCGCAGGTGGTGGTGGAGTTGCCCGGTGGTGCCGAGGCCGTCGAGGTCGGCCAGTTCGGCGGTGCCGTGCCGGCCGCCGAGGATCTCCCGCAGCAGCCGCAGCCGAACCGGGTGGGCCAGCGCGGTGAGCGTGCCGGCCAGCGCCGGCCAGTCGCCGTCGAGCAGGTCGTCGACGGTGGCGCCGTACTGCCAGTCGTAGTGCCGGTCGGCGGTGTGGACGGTGCCGGTGTAGAGCACCGCTCCGGGGCCGTCTGCGGGCACCCGCCGCTTCAGGCCGGCGAGCGCCCAGAACATGTCCTCCGGCGCGGTGTCGTCGGCCTCGGCCGGCGGTGCCGCGCCGACCAGCCGCGCCACCTGCGCCTCCAGGGCCGCCAGCCGTTCCTCCACAGTCGCCACGTCCACCAATGTACGTAAGTACGTAGCTACGTGCAAGTGGAGGAATCCGGGATCCCGTGAACACGTGATGTGGGCCCCCGGTCCTCCGCCGGACGATCGGCGCATGACCGACGTCTCCCCACCGGCCGGGCTGCGCCGCCGGCTCGCCGCGTTGCTGCTGGCCGCCGCCGCGCTCGCCGTCGCGGGGCTCCCCTGGGCCGCCGCCGCCGTCGGCCTGACCTGCCTCGGCGTACCGGTCGCGGTGGCGCTGCGCGACGGCCCGGCCGCCACCCGCGCGCTGCTCCGGGCGCCCCGCCCCGTCCGCACCGCACCGACCTACCGAAGGAGCCGAGCATGACCTCCGCCGACCCGCCCCAGCCGGTACGCGCCGGCGCCGGAAGCCGCGACACCGGACCGCGCGACGTGACCCGGGACCGGGAGAACCCGGACGTGCTGACGCCGCCGCCCACCGACTCCGGCACGCTGCCCAACCTGAAGTTCTCCTTCTCCGACGCGCACACCCGGATCGAGCGCGGCGGCTGGACCCGCGAGGTGACCCAGCGGGAGCTGCCGATCGCCACCGAACTGGCCGGCGTGGACATGGCGCTGGAGCCCGGGGCGTACCGGGAGTTGCACTGGCACAAGCAGGCCGAGTGGGCGTACGTCATCTCCGGCAGCTGCCGGATCGGCGCGGTCGACCAGGAGGGCCGCAACTTCCTCGACGACGTGCGGCAGGGCGACCTCTGGTTCTTTCCGCACGGCGTGCCGCACCACATCCAGGCCCTCGACGAGGGGGTGGAGTTCCTGCTGGTCTTCGACGACGGCGCGTTCTCGGAGAACGGCACGTTCCTGCTCAGCGACTTCTTCGCGCACACGCCCCGGAGCGTGCTGGCCAAGAACTTCGGCTGGACCATGGAGCAGATGGAGAGCCTGCCGGAGCGGGAGAAGTACATCTTCCCCGGTGAGGTGCCGCCGCCGCTGACCGAGGACCGGGTGGTCAGCCCGACCGGCGACGTGCCCCGCACGTTCAAGCACCGGCTGCTCGCCCAGGCCCCGCAGCGTTTCCCCGGCGGCACGGTCCGGATCGCCGACTCGGCGAACTTCGCCGCCTCCACCGCGATCTGCGCGGCGCTGGTGGAGATCGAGCCGGGCGGCCTGCGCGAGCTGCACTGGCACCCGACCGACGACGAGTGGCAGTACTGGATCTCCGGGCACGGCCGGATGGGCGTGTTCGCCAGCACGGGCGTGGCCCGCACGTTCGACTTCCGGGCCGGCGACGTCGGCTACGTGCCGTTCGCCTACGGCCACTACATCGAGAACGTCGGTGACGAGCCGCTGGTGTTCCTGGAGATGTTCCGCAAGCCCCGGTTCGAGGACATCTCGCTGACCCAGTGGATGGCGAACCTGCCGGCGGAGATCAGCGCCGCGACGCTCAACCTGCCCCGCGAGATGATCGAGGCGCTGCCGAGGGAGAAGCGTCCGGTGGTGCGCTGACCGGCCGTGCGTCCCACAGGCGGGCCAGTTGCAGCCGGCTGCGCACGCCCAGCTTGGCGTAGACGGCCCGGACGTGGGTGTCGACCGTGTGGACCGACAGGTGCAGCCGGCCGGCCACCTGCTGCTTGGTCGCCCCGGCGGCGAGCAGGTCGGCGACACCGGCCTCCCGGGCGGTCAGCGCGGCCAGGCCGTGCCCGGGCGGCCGGGGCGCCGGACGGCGGCGGGTGACGTCGAGATGCCCGTCCCACCGCTCGGCGGTCTCCTGGTCACCGGTCGCGCCGGACCGCCCGTACACCGCCGCCGCCTCCCGCGCCGCCGCGCGCGCCTCGGGCAGCCGGACCCGGGGCGACCGGGCCAGGTCGAGCAGGGCGTCGGCCAGCGCCGGCCGGGCGCCGGCCCGGCGCAGCGCGCGTACCGCCGCCCGCAGCGCCTCCGGATCGCGGCGGACCAGGCCGTCCGCGTGCCCGGCCAGCCCGGACCAGAGGGGTACGGGGGTCCGCCCGGCCACCTCGGCGAGGCGGTCGGCCACCGCCCTCGCCCGGCGGGCGTCACCGAGCAGCAGCAGCGCCTGCACCAGACGCGGGCCGCAGTGGGCGACCGCCAGCAGCGGACGCGCCGTGCGGGTCAGGTCGGCCACGACGGCGCGGAGCAGGTCCCGGTGCCGCGCCGGCTCCGGGTCGCCGGCGGCGGCGAGGCCGAGCGACGCGTACGGGATCCGGTCCGGCCAGGACCGGGCCGGCCGGGCGTCGGCGAGCAGCGCCCGCGCCCGCTCCGGCCGCCCGGTCCGGTACGCCACCTCGACGCGTACCGCCGTCAGGGCGGCGCGGGCCTCCACGCCGAGCGGGACGGCCGGCCGGTCCAGGGCGAGCCGGGCCCGGGCGTCCGCCTCCGGCAGCGCGCCGACCGCGAGCAGCCGCCGGCCGGACCACGCGGTCAGCGCCGGCCAGGCCACCGCCGGCAGATCGGGGTACGCGGCGTCGAGCGCCGCCGCCGCGTCCTCGTACCGGCCGAGCGCGAGCTGGACCTCGATCCGGTCGAGACGGACCGCGACGGCCTCCCCGCGTACCGCCGGGTGGTGGGGGTCGACGGCGGCGAGCATGTCGCCGGCGGTGGGCACCGCGCCGGTGGCCAGCGCGCGGGCGGCCCGGGCGAGCGTGAGCCGCACGGCGGCGGCCGGCGCCGGGTACGCGGCGCGTGCCCGGCCCGCCGAGCGCAGCAGGGCGTCGGCGTCGGGGTGGCCGACCCGCGCGGCGACCCACGCCTCGGTGGCGCGCGACCACGCCCGGCGCTCCGGCGGCACACCGGAGCGGGCCAGACCCAGGTACGTCAGCGCGGCGGCCGGGTGGTCGTGGCCGTACCCGGCACCGAGCCGTCCGCGCAGCAGGGCGCGGTCGGCCGCGCCGGCCCGGTCGGCGGCGAGTTCGGCGGCGAGCAGGTCCCGCGCCTCGGCCGCCCGCCCGGCGAGTTCGAGCCGGTCGGCGGCGGCCAGCAGCGTGGCGTGGCGGTGCGGGTCGGCCGCGCCGTAGGGTCCGGGCACGGCACCGAATCAACCACGGGCGGCCCGGCCGGACGGACGTTTCACATGAAAGCCACTCGTGATCGTGAGTTTCCGGTATCAGAACGAACCGAACGGGCATGTTCTGCGTACACACGTGTGGTCATGACGTCTACCTCGGAGGCATGGTGTCTGCGTTCCGAACTGATCCATTCGCGGGGGCGATTCTCCAGGTCGGCGTGCTCGCCGGCCTCCACGGCACGGTCGGCCTGGGCCGGTACGGCTGGCTGGCCGGCCTCCTCTGCGGGGTGGTGATGGTCGCGGCGCTGAGCCACGGGCTGCGGCGCTCGGGCGGACGCCGGCTCGGGCCGGCCGACTGGGTCACGTTGAGCCGGGCCACCCTGGCCGGCGGCGTGACCGCGCTGGTGGTGGACTCGTTCAGCCGACCGGTGTCGGTCCCGGCGCTGGTCGGGCTGACCGCCGTCGCGCTCGCCCTGGACTGGGTCGACGGCCAGGTGGCCCGGCGCACCGGCACGGTCAGCGCGCTCGGCGCCCGCTTCGACATGGAGGCCGACTCCTTCCTCGTCCTGGTCCTCTGTGTCCACGTCGCCGACCAGGTCGGCCCCTGGGTGCTGGTGATCGGTGCGATGCGGTACGCCTTCGTCGCGGCCGGCTGGGTGCTGCCGTGGCTGAACGGCACGCTGCCGCCGCGCTACTGGCGCAAGACCGTCGCGGCCGTGCAGGGCATCGTGCTGGCGGTGGTGGCGGCGGACGTGCTGCCCGCGCCGCTGGCCGTCGCGGCGGTGGTCGGCGCGCTCGCGCTGCTGGTCGAGTCCTTCGGCCGGGACGTGTGGTGGCTGTGGCGGCACCGGGCGCGGCGGGCGTCGCTTCCGGCCGCTCCGGTCTCCCCCGCGCCGGTGGCCCCCCGCGCCGAGTGGGAGCCGGGCACCCGCGTGCTGGTCACCCGCCGTCCGGCCGAGGTCGGGGCGCGGCGGCCGTGACCCACGACGAACCGTCCCGCCCGCAGCGGGACGAGACGGCGCGCGCCACGAGCGACGCCGAAGCCGAGGCAGCCCCGCCGACCGACGACGCCCCCGCGTCCGGCCGGCCGACCGACGACGCTCTCGCGTCCGGGGACGCCGAGCCGGCGGACGAGGGCCCGGGCGAGGCCGTCACGGACGGCGCCGCGCCTCGGCGACGGCGCGTGCCGGCCCTGGTGGTGACCGCGCTGGCCGCCGTGCTCGTGCTGGTCGCCCTGACCCTGCCGAACGAGGTGGACCTGCTCGCCCCGGCCGCGTTCCTCCGGATCCCGGTGGAGGGGCTGGTCGCGGTCGCCCTGCTGCTGGTGCTGCCGGCCCGGCCGCGCCGGGTGTTGGCCACGCTGCTCGGCGCGCTCCTCGGCCTGGTCCTGGTGCTGACCATCGTCGACCTCGGTTTCTCGACGGTCCTCGACCGCCCGTTCGACCTGATCGCCGACTGGGCCTTCCTCGCCGCCGGGGCGGAGTTCCTCGCCGAGTCCTACGGCCGGGCCGCCCAGGTGGGCGCGGTCGTCGCGGCCGTGGCCGCGGTCGTCGCCGTACCGGTGCTGGTCACGCTGTCGGTGCGGCGGCTGGCCGGCGTCGCGGCCCGGCACCGGGTCGCGAGCACCCGCGCCGCCACCGCGCTCGCGGCCGCCTGGGTGGTCTGCGCCGTGCTCGGCGCGCAGGTCGTCCCGGGTCTACCGGTCGCCGCCGACACGGTCGCGACCGGCGTGTACGACCGCGCCGGGCAGGTGCGTTCGGGGCTGCACGACCAGGAGCGGCTGCGCACCCAGCTCGCCGGCGACCCGTTCCAGGACGCCCCGGGCGACCAGTTGCTCACCGGGTTGCGCGGCAAGGACGTCCTGGTCACGTTCGTGGAGAGCTACGGCCGGGTCGCGGTGGAGGACCCGGAGCTGGCGCCGGAGGTGGACGCCATCCTCGACGACGGGACGCGGCAACTGCGCGCGGCCGGCTACGGCAGCCGCAGCGCGTTCCTCACCTCGTCCACCACCGGCGGGGGCAGCTGGCTGGCGCACGCCACGCTGATGAGCGGCATCCGGGCGGACAACCAGCTGCGCTACACCAACCTGGTGCGCAGCGACCGCCTGACCCTGAACGGCGCGTTCAGGCGCGCCGGGTGGCGGACGTCGCTGGTCATGCCGGCGCTCACCCGGGCCTGGCCGGAGGCCGACTTCTTCGCCCCCGACCGGGTCTACAGCGCCGAGGATCTCGGCTACCGGGGGCCGACGTTCAGCTTCTCCTCGCCGCCGGACCAGTTCACGCTGGAGGCGTTCCAGCGCGCGGAGCGGGCACCCGGGCACGCACCGGTGATGGCCGAGATCCCGCTGCTGTCCAGCCACATCCCGTGGTCGCCGGTGCCGAAACTCGTCGACTGGGACGACCTCGGTGACGGGTCGGTCTTCACCGGCACCAACCGCGCCCCCCGCGCCGACGAGGGCACCCGCCGGGCCTATCGGAAGTCGATCGTCTACTCGCTGCGCACGTTGATCTCCTACGTCCAGCGGTACGGCGACGAGAACCTGGTGCTGGTCTTTCTCGGCGACCACCAGCCGGCCCGGTCGATCACCGGCGAGGGGGCCGACAAGGACGTGCCGATCACGATCGTGGCCAAGGATCCGGCCGTGCTCGACCGGATCTCCGGATGGGGCTGGCAGGACGGCCTGAACCCGGCCCCGGACGCCCCGGTCTGGCCGATGGAGTCGTTCCGCGACCGCTTCCTGCGGACGTTCGGACCGCAGTCCCGCACTCACAGTTAGGAATGTCGTGACGATGCTCGCGCGGGCCTGGGGGATCACCCGTTCCCTGGCCATCTACCACGGCCAGCCGGCGAAGCACCGGCGCGCCCGGGAGCTGTACGGGCAGTTCCTCTCCCCCGGCGACCTCGGCTTCGACATCGGCGCCCACGTCGGCGGGCGGGTACGCACCTGGCGGCGACTCGGCGCGCGGGTGGTCGCGGTCGAGCCGCAGCCGGACTGCCTGCGCGTGCTGCGCCTGGCCTTCGGGCGGGACGACGGGGTCGTGATCGAACCCACCGCGGTCGGGGCCCGGGCCGGGCAGGCGCGACTGGAGCTGTCCTCCGCCACGCCGACCGTGTCCACCATGTCGTCGTCCTGGATCGACTCGGTCACGGCGGACCCGAGCTTCGCCAAGGTCCGGTGGGACCGCTCGGTCGAGGTGCCGGTGGTGACGCTCGACGACCTGGTCGCGCGGCACGGCGAGCCGGCGTTCTGCAAGGTCGACGTCGAGGGCTTCGAGGTCGACGTGCTGTCCGGGCTCAGCCGGCCGGTGCGCGGGCTCTCCTTCGAGTACCTCCCGCCGGCGCACGACGCCGCGCTCGCCGCGCTCGACCTCGTGGAGCGGCTGGGCGCGCGGGCGGGCGGCTACCGCTACAACTTCTCCCCGGTGGAGACCATGCGCTTCGCCGCTGAGCGCTGGCTGGACGCGGACGGCCTGGTGCGGCTGCTGGAGACGTACCGCCCGACCGGCCGCTCCGGCGACGTCTACGCCCGTCTGGCCTCCGCCTGACCTAGGCTGGGCCGGACCGCCGCCGCGAGGAGGATCGATGGCCCGCTACGCCGCCCTGCTGCGGGGCGTCAACGTCGGCAACGCCCAACTGGCGATGGCCGACCTGCGACGCCTCGTTATCGACCTCGGGCACACCGACGTCAAGACCTACCTGCAGAGCGGCAACGTGGTGTTCACCAGCCCACCCACCGACGGTGAGGTCCTCGCCGAGGGCATCGCGAAGCGCCTCGCCGACGAGCTGGGCCTGCGGGTGCCGGTCCTGGTGCGGGACGCGGGCGAGCTGGCCGCCGTGGTCGACGCCAGCCCGTACGCCGGGCGGCAGGACGACCCGACCCGGGTGCTGGTGGCGTTCCTGTCCGCCGCGCCCGCGCCGGCGCGGGCCCGCGAGCTGGCCGTGCCCGCCGGCGAGGACATGGAGTACGCGCTGACCGGTCGGGAGGTGCACCTGCACTTTCCGACCGGCCGCTACGGGCGGACGAAGTTCACCAACGCGTACCTGGAGAAGGTCCTGGGCGTGGCGGCGACGGTCCGCAACTGGAAGTCGGTGCTGGCCCTGCGCGACCTCACCGCCGGCTGAGGCTTGTCCCAGATCACCGTCCCGAGGCCGTGAGGACGCGGGGCGAGCGGGTAGAGACACCGGGTGGCACGCTCCGGGAGCCACCGCGTGGAAGCGCTCCCGAGCACCCCTGAACGATCGGAGATGAGAATCGACATGGCCGCCAACCGCGTTCCGGACATCTCGCTCAACGACGGCAACACCATCCCGCAGCTCGGCTTCGGGGTGTTCCAGATCGACCCGAAGGACACCGCGCAGGCGGTCGGCACCGCGCTGGAGATCGGCTACCGGCACATCGACACCGCCCAGATGTACGGCAACGAGGCCGAGGTCGGTCAGGCGGTGCGCGCCTCCGGGCTGGACCGGGACGAGGTGTTCGTCACCAGCAAGCTAAACAACGGCTTCCACCGACCGGACGACGCCCGCAAGGCGTTCGAGCAGTCGCTGCGCGAGATGAAGCTCGACCACCTCGACCTGTTCCTGATCCACTGGCCGCTGCCCACCCTCTACGACGGCGACTTCGTCTCCACCTGGAAGGTGCTGGAGGACCTCCAGCGGGAGGGCAAGGTCAAGTCGATCGGCGTGTCCAACTTCCAGGTCGCTCACCTGGAGCAACTGGCCGCCGAGGCCGACGTGGTGCCGGCGGTCAACCAGATCGAGGCGCACCCCTACTTCGGCAACGAGGAGGTGCGCGCGTACGACCGCGCCCACAACATCCTCACCGAGGCGTGGTCGCCGATCGCGCAGGGCAAGGTGCTCGACGACCCGACCGTGGTCGACATCGCCGAGGAGGTCGGGCGGACCCCGGCCCAGGTGGTGCTGCGCTGGCACGTGCAGCGCGGCGACATCGTCTTCCCGAAGTCGACCACCCCGAAGCGGATCGAGGAGAACTTCGCGATCTTCGACTTCTCGCTCGACGACGCCGCGATGGACCGGCTCACCGGCCTGGGCCGGGGCGAGGCCGGCCGGCAGGGCCCGAACCCGGACACGTTCGACTACGTGCCGAGCTGAGCCGTCGGACACGTCACGGAGGGGCCCCGGGGAACCGGGGCCCCTCCGTCGCGTTTGACTTCGCGCGCACTCGAAGGGGCAGGGTGGCCGGAAACGCTCCGACGGGGAGGAACACCATGCGCTACCGCACCATCGGCACCGACCCGGCCACCCGCCGCGAGGTCAGCGTGCTCAGCCTCGGCGCGATGCTCTTCGGCACCGCCACCGACGAGGCCACCTCGTACGCCGTCCTGGACCGCTACGTGGAGGCCGGCGGCACGTTCGTCGACACCTCGGACAACTACGCCTTCTGGCAGAACGGCGGCCAGGGCGGGGAGAGCGAGGAACTGCTCGGCCGCTGGCGGCGCAGCCGCGGGGTGGGCGACGAGGTGGTGGTCGCCACCAAGCTCGGCGCCCGTCCGCTCGCGCCCGGCACCAGCTACCTCGACAACGCGGAGGGCCTGTCGGCGAAGGTGATCCGCGAGTCCGCCGAACGCAGCCGCGAGCGGCTCGGGCTCGACCGGATCGACCTGCTCTACGCCCACATCGAGGACCACGACGTCCCGCTGCGGGAGACCGTGGAGGGCTTCGCCGAGCTGGTCGCCGAGGGCACCGTCGGGCTGCTGGGCGCGAGCAACCACCGCGCCTGGCGGGTCGAGCGGGCCCGCGCGATCGCCGCCGCGGCCGGCCTGCCCGGGTACGAGGTGCTCCAGTACCACCGCAGCTACCTGCCGTCGCGGGTGGACCTGCCGAACGCGCTGGACCCGGACGGCGACGTCGGCTGGGTCGGCCCGGACCTGGCCAGTTACCTGCGGGCCGAGCCCGGGCTCACGCTCGTCGCGTACTCGCCGCTGCTCAAGGGGGCGTACGTGAAGTCGGAGCGGCTGGGCGAGGAGTATGCCCTGCCGTCGACCCCGGCCCGGCTGGCGGCGCTGCGCGCGGTGGCCGACGAGACCGGGGCCACGGTCAACCAGGTGGTGCTGGCCTGGCTGATGGGCGGCGACCTGCCGGCGATCCCGCTGGTCGGCTTCTCCTCGGTGGCGCAACTGGACGAGGCCCTGGGCGCGGTCGACCTGGAGCTGACCGCCGAGCAGCGGGCCCGGTTGGACGCGGCCCGCTGATCGACCGTCCGGCCGGGTGGCCCGTCGCGGTCACCCGGCCGTCAGGTCGATCCGCCAGTCGTTCGAGCGCATCAGGCGACCCGGCGGGTATTCGAACTCCGTCTCCCCGAGCAGCGTGAACCCGGCCTTGCGGCAGACCGCGTTCGACGGGGGATTGTCCACCGACGGGTACGCGTGCGCGAAGCGCCGGTCACCCGCCGCCCGGGCCGCCGCGACCACCGCGCGCACCGCCGCCGTCGCCAGGCCCCGCCCCTGATGGGCCGGGAGCACCGCCCAGCCCATCTCGTACACCTGCTCGCCGCGCCACTCACGCGGCCAGAAGCCGACGCTGCCCACCCTCGTCCCGTCCGGCGTGACCACGGTGAACATGTTCCCGCTGCGCGGGCCCGGGCCACGCAGGTAGCGCTCGTGCCGGGCGCGCACCTGCTCATCGGTTTCCGGGCCGCCGGTGTGCGCCCGCACCTCCGGGACGTTCAGCGCTCGCAGCAGTGCCAGGTCGTCGACGCCCCACCGGACGATGCGTACCTCTGCCATGCGCCCGATTGCACCAGACACCCCCGACAGGTGTCCCGCCAGATTCGATCTGGCGGACCGTCGCGCCCGGTCTGGCGCCGTCAGGGTGAGGCCGGCAGCGAGGGAGGGCAGCATGACGCCGTTGCGGCTCGCCGTGCTCATCGGCAGCACACGTGAGGGACGGGTCGGCGACCGGATCGGGCGCTGGTTCGCCGCGCAGGCCCGCCGCCGGGACGGGCTGGTGGTCGAGGAGATCGACCTCGCCGGGTACGACCTCCCGACCGCCCTGCCCGCCGAGCCGACGCCGGCGATGCGGGAGTTCGCCGGGCGGGTGGCGCGGGCGGAGGCGTTCGTCGTGGTCACCCCGGAGTACAACCACAGCTTCCCGGCCTCGTTGAAACAGGCGATCGACGTCGCCTACGACGAGTGGCAGGCCAAGCCGGTCGGCTTCGTCTCGTACGGCTGCCGGTCGGTCGGCCTGCACGCGGTCGACCAGCTCCGGACGGTCTTCACCGCGCTGCACGCGACGACCGTGCGGGACACCGTCGGCGTCGACCTGCTCGACGGCGAGCCCACCGGGCACGCCGAGGAACGGCTCCGGCAGGACGTCCGGCTGCTCCTCGACGAGCTCTGCTGGTGGGGCCTGGCGTTGCGCGACGGTCGCGCGGCCCGCCCGTACGCCTGCTGAGAACACCCACGGAGAGAGGTAGTGATCATGAGTAACCGGAACACCGGCCTGGCCGTCGAGGCCGACGGCCTGGTCCGGTCGTTCGGCTCGACCCGGGCGCTCGACGGACTGGACCTGCGGGTCCCCGCCGGCACCGTGTACGGGATGCTCGGGCCGAACGGCGCGGGCAAGACCACCGCGGTGCGGGTGCTGGCGACGCTGCTGCGCCCCGACGGCGGCACGGCCCGGGTCTTCGGCCACGACGTGGTGACCCAGGCCGACGCGGTCCGCGCCCGGGTGAGCCTGACCGGCCAGTACGCCTCGCTGGACGAGGACCTGACCGGGGCGGAGAACCTGGTCCTGCTGGGCCGGCTGCTCGGGCTGGGCCGGCCGGCCGCGCGGGACCGGGCCGAGGCGTTGTTGGCCGCGTTCGGGCTGACCGAGGCGGCGGCCCGGCAGGTGAAGAAGTACTCCGGCGGGATGCGGCGGCGGATCGACATCGCGGCGAGCATCCTCAACACGCCGGACCTGCTGTTCCTGGACGAGCCGACCACCGGGCTCGACCCGCGCAGCCGCAACCAGGTGTGGGAGATCGTGCGGGCGGTGGTCGCGCACGGCACCACCGTGCTGCTGACCACGCAGTACCTGGACGAGGCGGACCAGCTCGCCGGCCGGATCGCGGTGGTCGACCACGGCAGGGTGATCGCGGAGGGCACCCCGGGCGAGCTGAAGTCGTCGGTCGGCTCGGGCACCGTCCACGTGCGACTGCGCGACGCCGGGCAGCGGTCCCGGGCCGAGCAGGTGCTGCGGACCACGCTGGGCGTGCCGGTGCAGCTCGCGGCGGACCCGGTGGCGCTGACCGCGCGGGTCGGCGAGGACGGCACCGACCTGGAGGCCGGAGAGCAGGCCGCCCGCGCCCTCGGCGAGCTGGCCCGGGCCGGCATCGTCGTCGACGACTTCTCCCTCGGCCAGCCCAGCCTGGACGAGGTGTTCCTGGCCCTGACCGACCACCCGGCCGTCTCGACGGACGAGCGGGACGACGAGCTGGAGGCGGCCCGATGAGCGACACCGCGACGACCACCGCCGGGCGCGCGCCGTCCGTCTACGTGCCCTCCGCCGAGGCGCTGGCGACCGTGCTCGCCCCCGGTGAGCGACCGGCCCGGCCGGGACCGCTCTCCGCGTCGCTGACCTTCGGCTGGCGGGCCATGCTGAAGATCAAACACGTGCCCGAGCAGCTGTTCGACGTCACCGCGTTCCCGATCATCATGGTGCTGATGTTCACGTACCTGTTCGGCGGCGCGCTCGCCGACAGCCCGCGTGCGTACCTCCAGTTCTTCCTGCCCGGCATCATGGTGACCAGCGTCGTGATGATCACCATGTACACCGGGGTGGGCCTGAACAACGACATCGAGAAGGGTGTCTTCGACCGGATCCGCACCCTGCCGGTGTGGCGGCCGGCGGCGCTGGTCGGGATGATCTTCGGTGACGTGCTGCGCTACGTGCTGGCCGCCCTGGTCATCCTCGCCGTGGGCTTGGTGCTCGGCTTCCGTCCGGACGGCGGGGTGCCCGGCGTGCTGGCCGGGATCGGCCTGCTGGTGGTCTTCTCGTTCGCGTTCTCCTGGGTGTGGACGTTCTTCGGCCTGGTGCTGCGCAGCGAGAAGTCGGTGATGGGCGTCAGCATGATGGTGCTGTTCCCGCTGACGTTCCTGAGCAACGTGTTCGTCGACCCGTCCACCATGCCGGGCTGGTTGCAGGCGTTCGTCAAGGTCAACCCGATCACCCACCTGGTCGCCTCGGTGCGCGCCGCGATGGGCGGCTCGATGGACGCCACCAACACGATGTGGCTGCTGCTGTGGAGCGCCGGTTTCGTCGCGGTCTTCGGCTCCCTGACCATGTACCGCTACAACCGCCGCTGACGTCCGCTCCGTCGCCGCCTCGGCCGAACCGCCCGGCCGAGGCGGCGAACGCGGCTCGTCGCACCCCGCGGCTCACACGGGGGTACGGGCTCACCCCGCGCGACGGACACGACCGAATGCCGGCTGACTCCGCCGGCTCGCCCCGTGCAGACGGGCTCGCCGGGCCGAGAGATGGCGCATGCCGGGCTCGTCGCGCGTGGATCCCCCACCCCGCCACCACCACCGGCCGGCAGCGTGATGCAGTTCATCGATCTTGGAGTTGTGGCACCTGCCATATCCGACATAAGTGGGTACTTCGGGAGCCAAAACTCCAAGATCGACGAGCCAGGGCGGGGGCGGGGCCGGGCCAGGAGGCGTCAGAGACGCCAGGAGATCGGGTCGGGCGGTAGGTAGCGGCACGAGGTGCCGGTGGTGATCGAGTCACGCAGGTGGGACGCCAGTGCCGGGTGCCGCTGGTCGATCCGGCGCAGCGAGTCACGGATCCGGCCGGTGACCGCCTTGCGCGCCCGCTCCGCCTGGTCGCCGAGGCGGCGACTGCGCCCGGCCAGCCCGGCGGCGGCCCGCAGTTGGTCGAGCAGGGCGGCGCGCTCGGCGTCCAGGGCGGCCAGCCGCCGCTCGTCGTCGCGCCGGGCGGCCCGGTCGATCTCGTCGTCGAGCCGCCGCAGGTGCTGCCGGTAGCGGGCCTTCGCCTCGTCGTCTAGCACCGGATCGGCGCCGAGCCGACCGGCCGCGACCAGCTCCGGCCCGGCCGCCGGGTCGAGCAGGTCGATCGCGGGCACGTCCACGCCCGGCCGGCCCAGCAGCAGCCGCAGGTCGTGCAGGCCCTTGGCGTCGGGCAGGTGCACCACGACACCCGCCCACGCGAGCCGCCACACCGGCCCGTCCGGGCGGAACTCCGGCCACCCCGGGTCGACTCCGTCCACACCGGAGGGAGTTGTGCCGGTGCCACCGACCCCCGACGTCGGCGTGTCGCGGCCCTGCTCCTCGACCCGCCCGCCCCCGGACAGCTCCGTCGCGGGGAGGGCAGCGCCACCCGGGGGCAACCCCGTCGTCCGGGCGGAGATGTCGCCGAAGGCGTCCGCCGACCCCAGCCGGTCGACCACCTGGGGCATGCCCAGCGCCCGCGCCTCGGCCACCACCGCGGCGCGCAGCCGGGTCGCCTCGGCCGCGTCGCCCGGCCCGCCGCGCCCGGTCAGCGCGGCGACCAGCCCGGCCCGGGCCAGCACCGACCAGGGACGCGCGCCGAGCCGGTCGGCGGCGTCGCGGGCCGCCGCGTAGCCGGTCACCGCGTCGTCCCACCTGGCCTGCGCGGCGTCCACGCCGGCCAGCCACAGGTCGACCGGGCCGGCCACGTCGCAGCCGAACAGCGCGACCATCCACCGGCCCCGGTGCGGGGCCAGGGCCGCCCGCACCTCGGCGCAGCGACCCGGCTCGCCGTCGACCGCCGCCGCCTGCGCGCGCAGGCGCAGCCACACCGGCGACACGGGCCGGGGGTACGTGGTGCCGGCGGCCTCGATCTCGGCGGTGAGCCGGAGCGCCGTGGCGGTGTCGCCGCGTTCGGCGGCGGTGATCCCGCGCAGCAGCTCTACCTGCGGGTGACCCGCGCCGGCCTGGTCGAGCAGGGCCTCGGCCTCGGCGAGACGCCCGCGCAGGAGCAGCAGGGTCCAGCGCAGGTGGTGTGCCATGAAGGCGTGGTCGGAGTGTTCCCACTCGCCGTAGCCCTCCATCTCGGCGTAGCACGACTCCGCGCCGGCGAAGTCGCCCCGCAGGGCGGCGATGATGCCGCTGTCGACGGTCGCCGCCATCCGCTGGCGGGCCACGTCGCCCTCGCGGCAGCCGGCCACGAACGCGGTCAGCTCGTGCCGGTAGCCCGGGTCGCCCAGCTCCAGCAACGCGACCCAGCGCAGCGAGGTGGCCCACAACTCGGTGTCCCGGTCGCCGGTGCGGCGCGCCACCTCCCGGATCTCGGCGGTGACCACGGCCCGTTCCTCGGCGCTGCCGAGCCCCCAGGTGGTGTCGTGCCGGGCCCACAGGCTGAACGTGAGCGCCTCGTCGTCGCGGCCGTGCCGGGCGAGCGTCTCGGTGGCGGTGATGAGGTCGGTGACCAGGGCTCCGGTGGACCGGTCCGGCTCCGGTTCGCCGATCAACCGCCCGTACGCCTCGCGGACCAGCGCGGCGGCGTCGAGCCGGCGGCGGGTGGCCGAGTGCTGCCCGTGGGCGGTCAGCGCCACCCGGGCCAGCACGGCCGGCTCGTCCAGCCCTCGGGCCAGCGTGGCGGCGTCGACCAGCAGCCGTTCGACCTCCTCCGGCGCGCCGGCGTGGTGCAGCAGCCCGGCCAGTTCGAGCAGCACCCGCACCCGGCGCGCGGGCTCGTCGGTGCGGTCGAGCGCACGCCGGAAGTGCCGCACCGACTCCTCCACGGCCAGCCGGCCGCTCGCGTCGCGGGCGGCGGCCAGCAGCAGGTCACCGGCGCGTGCCGGGTCCAGCTCGGCCCCGGCGAGCCAGGCGTGCCGGGCCAGGTCGGCCGGGATGAGCCGGTCGGTCACCGCGGCGGACCGGTCGACGGCCCGGACCACGGCGGCGTGCCGGGCCTGCCGCTCGTCCTCGGCGAGGCCGTCGTAGAGCGTCTCGCGGACCAGGTCGTGCACGAACGCGAACCGACCGCCGCCCCGGGCCAGCACCAGGCGGGCGGCGGCGGCCCGGTCGAGCAGCCGGTCGACCTGGGCGGCCGGGGCGGGCACGCAGGCGGCGAGGACCTGACGGTGGAACTCGCGACCGAGCACGGCCGCCACGGTGAGCGCCTCGACCACCGGCGCGGGCAGTTGGTCGAGGCGGCGACGCACCGCCTCCCGGACGCCGGGGGCGATGGTGTCGGCCAGCCCGTCGGTGTGCCAGAGCCGGGCGGTCTGCTCGACGAAGAACGGGTTGCCGCCGGTGCGCCGGTGCACCTCGTCGACGAGGTCGGCGTCGGGCTCGCGACCGGCGGTGCGGGTGATCAGGGCGGCCACCTCGTCCCGCCCGAGGCCGGTGAGCGTGATCGTGGTGGCCTTCGCGGTCAGCGGCAGCAGCAGTGGCCGCAGCGGGTGGTCGCCGGCTTCGACCTCGGCGTCGCGGTAGGTGCCGATCAGCAGCAGCCGCTCGAACCAGGTGTGCTGGGTGGCGAACTGGAGCAGCCGCAGCGAGGCCGGGTCGGCCCAGTGGAGGTCGTCGAGGACCACCACGACCGGCCGGTGCTGGGCCACCGCGACCAGGGCGGTGGTCACCGCGTCGTGCTTGTCGAACTCGGCCCGACCGCCGTCGTCGGCCGGCCCGCCTAGACCGGCGCCGTGGTCGCTCCCTCCGGCACGGTCAGCCGGCACGGCGGCGCGATCGCCGAGCAGGGCCACCAGGCCGACGTCGGCTGCCTCGCGGGCACCGGAGTCGTCGTCGCCGGCCCGGGCCAGCCGGCGCAGCACCTGGACCCAGGGCCAGTGGTCGGGGGCGGTGTCGGAGTCCCAGCAGGCGGCGCCCAGCACCAGCGCGCCGCGCCGACGGGCCTCGTCGGCGGCGGCCGAGACCAGCGCCGTCTTGCCGATGCCCGGCTCGCCGGTCACCAGGACGAGGCCCCCATGACTGTCGATCACGCGGGCCACTTCGGCACGCAGCAGCCCGGCCGGGTGCTCCCGCCCGATGATCTCCTCGCCGAACCGCGACTCCATGACCTCCCGACGCTAGTCGACCGGTCCGACATCCGACGCGGGCGACATGGCCGCTTCGATTCCCGTACGGCGGGGCGAGGCTCCGCGATCGGCCCCGATCGCCGACGCGGGGCGGGCCGGTCGCGGTCCGGGCCATCGGCGACCGGACGCGAGGGGGCAGATGTGGTTCCCCTGTTGCCCTACGATCGCGAGAGGTCGTCGTACGGGGAGCGTGGGTCAGGTGCCAGTCGAGCCGTCTGGAATGGACGAGATGCTCACCGAAACCCTGCGTGCGCTGGCCGCTCACCAGTCCGTCGACGGAGGATCTGGCGCGCCGCTGCCGGAGGGGGCCGGCGAGGCGGCCGATGGCCTGGTCCGGGTGCGCACCGCGCCGCCGGGCCGGGTGACCGCGATGGAGGTCGATCCACGCCTGCTCCGGCTCGATCTCACGACGCTGATCGCGCACATCATGGCCGCGGTCAACGACGCGATGGCCGACCTCCAGCGGACCGTCACCACGACCGCCGGGCCGGTCGACCTCGCGGGGCTGAGCGAGCAGTTGACAACCATCCAGCAGGACGCCGCCCGGCAGTTCACGTCCTTCCTCGACGGACTCGCCTACGCGCAGGAGCGGCTGAGCCGCCGGGGCGGGTAGGCCGGTCATGCAGATCGATCCGGACGGGCTGGCCGCCGCGGGCGCCTCCATGCGGTCGGCCGCCGACGACTTCTCCCGGCGCCTGGCCGCCTTTCAGGTCCGGCTGGCCGGCATCGGCGGAATCTTCGGCGACGACGAGACGGGCTCGCTGCTCGCCATGGCCTACGAGGAGGCCTCCGGCTTCGTCTTCGAGGCACTGGCCGAGGCCGCCGACGAGGTCGGTCTCGCGGGCGACGACCTCACCGCCATGGCGCGCTCGCACGAGGCGAACGAGGCCGACACCAGCGAGTTGTTCCACGCCCTTGCCCGTCGGCTCAGGGGTTGATGGCATGGGTCTCCAGATTCCCGGCGAGCTGCGCAGCCTGCTCGACATTCTCGGCTACGACTGGCCGGCCTCGGACGAGCAGAAGCTGTTCGAGCTGGGTCGGGCGTGGGTCGAGTTCAGCGACGAGGTGAACGCGTTCGTCGACTCGGCGGTAAGCGCCGCCACCAACGCGCTGACCGGCAACGAGGGCGGCGACATCGAGGCCTTCCAGACCTGGTGGGACGGGGCGGAGAGCCCGGCCGCGAGCCTGGCCAGCAACGCCACCGGCGCGGTGGTCGGGGGTGCCGGGCTGATCGTCTGCGCGGCCATCGTGCTGGCCCTGAAGATCGCGGTCATCGTGCAGCTTGCCGTCCTGGCGATCGAGATCGCGCAGGCCGTCGCTACCGCCGGCCCGACCTTCGGCGCGTCGCTGCTCGAGATCCCGGTCTTTCAGGCGCTGGCCCGCACCATCGTCGGCAACCTCATGCAGGAGGCGGTCTGGCGGTTGATCGATGGTTAGAAATCGCACCGGCAAGCTCGCCGCGAAGTTCGCCCGGGAGTGGGTCCGCGACGTCAAGAAGGTCAAGCGCCGTCGGCGCGGCAGTCCCGACGCCCCGCCCACGCGCCACGCCTCCCCGGCCCGGCAGGCCTCCTACCGGGCCCGACAGGAGGCCGATGCGCAGCAGCGCGCCGGGCGGACGAACGGCACCGCGGAGGCGGTCACGACGGCCGACGGCCGGCACACCGCGGTGTCGGTGAGTGACGGTCCGGACAAGATCTATCCTCACCACCGCGAAGTGGCCCGGGCCCTCGACAGCGTCCCCCAGAACCTCCGCGCGCCGTGGCACGGCAACTGCGCGCTGCCGCAGTCGTTGTCGAAGCTGCTCGACCGCGGTGTCGACCCACGCGGCGGCGCCATCGGCGCGGCGCGTATCCGCGCCCCCGGCAACCCCGGGCACGGCGCGCACAACCCCTGCTGCAACAGTTGCAAGTCGTTGCGGAACGAGTTCGACCTCAGGGAGGCGCTGTGAGGCACGGCGACGAGTGGGACCTGCCGGCCCGGGCGGCCCGGGAACTCAAGGCGGCGGGCTGGTCGCCGCGGCGGCGGGTCGACGTCACCGCGTGGGTGTCCGCGCTCGCCCCGGAGGGGTTCTCGGCGCACGATGCCGCCCGGGCGTTCCTGACCGAATTCGGTGGCCTGACCGTGCGGGTAAGCGGCCCCGGGCGCGACTACGCGCGGGTCGGCGTACGCCTCGACCCGACCCTCTGCCTTGGCCAGAAGGCGTGGTTCGACAGCTTCGACGCGGCCACGGCCGGCCAGCTCTATCCGGTCGGCGAGGAGTACGACGGACACGGCAGCCTGGCGATCGACGTGGCCGGCAACGTCCATCTGCTCTTCAACGACCAGGTCAAGCGGCTCGGCACCGGCGGGGTCGGTCTGGCCCGGCTGCTTGAGGGCGAGGACGCGCCCGAGGAGTGGTGAGGCGGCTCAGCGGGCGTCGGTGACCACGTGGGAGCAGGCCGGGCACGCCGCCGGTCCCTGCTCGGCGAACCAGCGGCAGGTACGCCGGATCGCGCACTTCGGCAGCGTCTCCTCGGCGGGCGGCGCGGTCTCGGCGTACGAGGCGGCCATCCGGGCGCCCAGCCCGCAGTGCGAGCCGGTCCAGAAGCCGCAGGACGAGGTGACGCAGGGGCCGGCGAGCCGGACCCGGCTCTCGATCGGCTCGTCCGAGTCGCCGGCCCCGGCGAGCGCCACCTCGGCCGGCACGGCCGGAGTCACGTAGGCCACCCGGCCCGCCGGAGTGATCATGCCGAGGAACACCGTGGCGTTGGACGCCGGGGTGCTCGGGCACATCCGCTCCGGCGGACCGGCCGGTCGGGCGGCGTCGGTCACCGCTGGATCCAGAATCCGATGTCGTTGATCTTCTGGCCGAGGTCCTGCGCGAACGGGCCGTCGAGCACCCAGAGCCCGTACCACTCGGGGCGCAGCTTGATGTTGCCGTGGCCGAGGGTCAGCGGGTTGGTCAGCTTGGCGTTGGCGGTGCCCAGCGCGGCCAGGCCGGCCTTCTGGATCTCGCCGGCGATCAGAGTCTGCTGGTCGGGTGTCAGGTCGACGCCGTCGACCACGAAGCGGAACTCGTTGCGGGCCATGTGCTACCTCCGGTCACTCGTACGATTCGGTGCCCAGCCCGCGACGCAGGCTGGTCCGGGTGAAGGCCGCCCAGCCGACGTGCGAGGCGGGGTCGGCGGGCTGCCCGACGCGGGCGAGCACCCGCCCGGCGTGCTCCGGCCAGCGGGCGGCGGTGGCCGCCGCGTCGCCCCACAGCTCCCGGCAGGCGGCGACCGCGAAGGCGACCTGCTCGGACGCGCCGGTGAACCCGGCCGCCCCGTCGCCGACGCGGACCGTGCCGTCCGGCCGGACCCGCACGCTCGGGAAGTGGTGGTGCAGGCTGGCCAGCGTGGCCAGGTGGGCGGCGTCCCGCCGGGCGGCGGCGAAGCCGGCGTGCAGCTCGTCGTCGCGCCGGTGGCGGATCGCGTGCAGGACCAGCGCGTCGCCGGCCGGTTCGATCCGGGCGACCACGTGCACGGGCGCGCTCCAGGCGCGGGGCGAGTTCGCCGACCAGAACGCGAGCCAGGCGGTGAGCCGGGCGTGGAAGTCGGCCTGGACGGCGACCGCGGGCGCGGACCCGTCGGGTGCGCGCAGCGCGGCGGTGGCGATCCGGTCCCGGGTGATCAGCGGCGATCCGGGACGGGCCGGCGCCGCCGCCGCGGCGCCGGTGGTGGAGGCGACGGCCAGGCCGGTCAGGGTGACCGCCGAGGCCGCCGCCGCGCCGGCGAGGAGTCGCCGACGGTCGAGCGGGTGTCCGTTGTCGTTCATCGTCGGCCCTTCGTCGACGGCAGTGCCCCGACGCTATCGACCGGAAGGGATCAGGAAAACACGCTGCGTGACGGGAGGTTGACAGGAAAGCCGGGGATTCCCGGCGGCGTGAACGACCGTTCCTGTGCCGGGTTCACGGGGCGGAGGACGGGAACCTCTCGTGCCCGAGCACGCCGAGCAGCCGCAGCTTCTCGGCGGCCTCGCTGCGCGGCGGCGCGGTGAACACCAGCAGCGCCTGCGACTGGTCCTCGGTGAAGAGCACCTGGCAGTCCAGTTCGATCGGGCCGAGTTCCGGGTGGACGAGCGTCTTGTGGTCGGCGAAGCGCTGGGCCACCTCGTGCCGCTCCCACAGCTCGGCGAACTCCGGGCTCACCGCCCGCAACGCCCGGACCAGCTCGCCGGCGCGCGACCGGGCGCCCATCGACCCGTACGCGGCGCGCAGGTTCGCGACCTGGGCGCGACTCTGCCGCTCCCGGTCGTCCTCCGGGTAGCGCTCCCGCTCGGCCGGATCGGTGAACCACCGGTAGATCCCGCTGCGGGCCAGGCCGGTGTGGCCGGTCCGGTCGCCGAGCAGCGCCGCGGCCAGCCGGTTCTGCACGAGCGTCTCGCCCAGGTCGGACAGGACCAGGGCGGGGGTGTCGGCCAGCCGGTCCAGCACCCGCAGCAGCGCCGGCGCGACGTGGGTCGGGGTGGCCGTCCGCTCCGGCGGGCTGTGTCCGGCCACCCGGAACAGGTAGTCGCGCTCGTCCCCGGTCAGCCGCAGCGCCCGGGCCAGCGCGGCCAGCATCTGCGGGCTCGGCTGCGGCCCGCGCCGCTGCTCCAGCCGGGTGTAGTAGTCGGTGGACATCGCGGCGAGCGCGGCGACCTCCTCCCGCCGCAGGCCGGGGGCGCGACGCCGGGCGCCCTCGGGCAGCCCGACGTCGCCGGGGCGCAGGGTCTCGCGGCGTCGGCGGAGGAAGTCGGCCAGGGCTGCGCGGTCCATGATCCGAGTATCCGGCCGCCGCCGGACGCGAACCAGGGATCCCCGATCCCCCGATCGGCGATCTCTTCACCGCCCGGGTCCGGCCGCACCATGCTGGCGGCATGGACATCTCCGGAAACACGATCTTCATCCCCGGTGCCACCAGCGGGATCGGCCTGGCGCTGGCGCTCGCCCTGAAGGACCGGGGCAACACGGTGATCGTCGGCGGCCGGCGTACCGAACTGCTCGGGGAGATCGCGGCGGAACACCCCGGCCTGGACACCGTCGCGATCGACACCACCGACCCGGCGAGCATCGCGACGGCGGCCGAACAGGTGCTGGCCCGGCACCCCGACCTCAACGTCCTGGTCGCGATGGCCGGCGTCATGCGGATCGAGGACTGGCGCTCGCCCGAGACGTTCCTCGCCTCGGCCGAGGAGGTGGTGACCACCAACGTGCTCGGCCCGATCCGGCTGATCGGCGCGTTCGTCGAGCACCTGACGCGGCGCGGGAACGCGACCATCGTCACCGTCTCCTCCGGCCTGGCGTTCGTGCCGTTGCGGGTGACGCCGAGCTACAACGCCTCCAAGGCGGCGATCCACATGCTCAGCGAGTCGATCCGGTTGCAGTTGGCCGACACCGGCGTACGGGTGCTGGAGCTGGTCCCGCCGGCCGTGCGGACCGGGCTGCTGCCGGGGCAGGAGACCAGCGAGTTCGCCATGCCGCTGGACGAGTTCGTGACCGAGGTGGTGGCGTTGCTGGAGGCGCAGCCGGACGCCACCGAGATCCAGGTCGAGCGGGTGAAGTTCCTCCGGCACGCCGAGGCGCGCGGCGACTACGCGCAGGTGGTGGCGACCCTCAACGCGGCGGACCCGCACGCCGCGACCTGAACCCGGTCAGGCCCGGAGCAGACCGGCGACCGCTCGCTGCGCGTCGACGATCGCACGGACCGGCAGGTCGAGCACCCAGAGCGCGGCGGCCAGATAGTCGAGGACCCGCCACCGCTGCTCCTCGGTCAGCGACCGGTTGTCGAGCAGGGCCCCCGCCTCCACCCCGAGCGTGGGGCGGGGACCCCGCCGCACCACTCCGAGCGCCGCGCCCAGCCGGTCCGCGAGCACTGCGGCGAGCCGCCGGCGGTCCACCCCGAGCAGGTACGGGGCCAGCTCCGCGTCGGCCGCGACCAGCCGCAGCCAGCGGTGCACCGCCTCGCGTACGGCGACCGGGCCGAGCCGGTCGCGGGGCTCGCGGGCACAGGTCACCAGCTCGATCGTCCGCACGACCAGGGGTACGGACGATCGACCCCGATCAGTTCAGCCCAGACCTTGATATCGATGAATGCCTATATATAGGCTGACGGCGTTCCGCTCACCCCCCACCCCAAGGAGTGTGAACCATGCGTACGCCGAAGCTGTCCCGGATCCTCGCCACCCTCGCGGCCGCGACGCTCGCGGCGCTGGGCGCGGTCGCCGTCAACCCGGCACCGGCCTCCGCCGCCGTCCGCAACGTCTGCTACAACACCAGCCAGGCCGGCCCGTTCGCCAGCTACGCGGTGCAGGCGGCGTCCATCTGGAACAACCGCACCAACAACATCAACATGGCCCAGTGCGGGTCGAACCTGATGATCTACTACACCTACGGCGGCGGGTCGTACGCCCAGCGCACCAGCCTCGGCAACGGCCGCGTGGTCATCGACTACTACCAGGCCCAGCAGTACTCGCCGCTGCGCATCATGACGCACGAGATCGGCCACATCCTCGGCCTGCCGGACAACTACAACGGCAACTGCGCCATCCTGATGTCCGGCGGCAGCGCCGGCACCAGCTGCACCAACCCGTACCCCAGCTCCACCGAGGCCGCCCGGGTCGACTCGCTGTTCGGCTTCGCGGCCCGCAGCGCGACGCCCGCCCAGGTCTTCAGCGGCAGCTGGCCGGCCGCCACCGTGGTCGGCGCCGGTCGCTGACGACGCACCGGTGACGGGGCCGGCGGGTCACCGCCGGCCCCGTCCCCGCGTCCGTGCCCGGTTCCTCCCGGCCGTCCCGCCGGCCGCCGCGTCGGCCGCCAGGTCCGACGCCCGCCGGCTCAGCTCCTCGACCCGGTCGCGCAGCCGGCCCACCGAGTCCCCGGAGTCCGGGTCGGACACCTCGTCGAGCAGCCCCACGTAGTCCCCGGCCAACCGCAGGTAGCCCGGCCCGCCGGTCCGGTCCAGGTCGATGATCTGCTGGGCCAGCACCGCCGTGGCGGCACCCAGTGCGGCCCGCTCGTCGGCGCGCGCGTCCCGCCCGGCCCGGCGGGCGTCGGCCAGCCGGCCGGCCCGCCGACCGCCCAGCCAGAGCGCCGCCGCGCCGGCCACCACGCCGACGACCGCGCCGCCGGCCAGCAGGTAGCGGGGCAGCGACGGGCTGATCGTCCGCGCGCCGTCGGGCAGCAGGCCGGTGCGGACCAGCCGGTCGTAGTTGAGCACGATCACCTTCAGCGCCTCGATCGGCCGGTCCACGAACGCGTCCGCGCCCTGGCTGATCACGGTTTCGGTGACCATCGACCGGCCGATGTCGCGCGGGCTGTCGCCACCGACCCGGGAGCAGCCGTAGGTGTCCCAGTCGTCGCCGTCGCGGCTCATCGCCAGCACCAGCGTGCCCCCGGTGGCCCGTTCGGTGTCGGCGCACGCCTCGCGCAGGTCCGCTCCCGGCGACATCAGCAGCACCACCAGCCGGCGGTTGCCGACGACCCGCTCGGCCGCGGCCCGGTCCAGGTCGACGCCGGGCGCCGCGTAGACCGACGACGCCCGCACGTGCCGGGCCACCGGGCCGTCGAACAGGCCGCCGGACCACAGCGCCCACCCGGCCAGCGCCAGGCAGGCCAGCACCGCCCGGCCGAACGCCGTGCCGACCAGCCGGCCGAGCATCCGGCGCGCGACGGCGGTCACGAGAGCCTCCCCCGCAGGTAGACGTCCGGCCGGTAGCCGGGCATCCGCACGTCCCGGGCCACCTGGTCCAGCTCGACCGCCGCGTCGGCCAGCAGCCCACGTACGTGCCGGTCGGGCAGGCCGTCGTCGAGCGCGTACCGGGCCGCGCGCAGCCGGCCGACGCCCCGCACCAGCGCCGGGTCGGTCCGGGCGTCGGTGAGCACTGACAGCTCCACGGCCAGCGCGGAGAGCCCGGCCAGCCGGGCCGGCGTGCCACCCGGCCCGACGTCGCCCGGCCGGCTCCGGCCCGCGCCGCGCACGGTCCGGATCGACAGCACCACGAACCCGGCCACGCAGCCGGCGAAGAGCCAGGGCAGCGCCGGCAGCGCCACCCGCAGCGGGTCGAACGGCCGGTACGGCAGCGGCCGGTCGAACAGCCCCGCGTAGCGCACGTCGGTCACCCGGGCCAGGTACGCGCCGAGCACGTTGAGCTGCGGATAGTCGTAGCGACTGAGCCGGCCGCCGTACTGCGCGTAGAAACTGACGCCGGCCACCTCGGCGAAGTCCGCAGCGCCGGGACCGTGGTACTCGATCCAGCCGCCGTACATCACCACCACCGGCCGCTGCGGGGCGAGCCGGTGCAGCGCCGGCCCGTACGCCGGCAGCGACGTCCCGTACGGCTGGGCCGGCAGCACCACGAACCAGGCCCCGCCCGGGAACGCGTCCCGCGCGTCGTTCTCCGGCAGCCGGGGCAGCGTGGCGCCGGGCCCGACGTACCGGCCGGTGGCGCGCAGCGCGGCGGTGACCGGGGCCAGCTCGGCGGCGGTCGGTTCCCGCCATCGCAGGTCGTCGCGGTCCGCCGGGGCGGGTTGTTCGCGCAGCCCGGCGAGCAGCGCGAGCACCTGCCCGGTCACGTCGCCGGTGGCGAACTGCGCCCGCCAGCCCGGCAGGTCGTCCGGGGTGGCCAGGTAGGGGCCGCCGCTGACCTCGGTGCCGACGATCCGGACGGTGGCGTTCTGCACGTCCTTCACCCGCTTGCGTTCCGCCTCGTCCAGGCCGGGCGGCGCGACCAGGATCCGGGTGCCGTCACCGCCGATGGCGGCCCGGACCCGGGCCTCGTCCCAGCGCGCGACCGCCCCGGGCAGCCGGACCACCGGGTCGACCGCGACCAACGCGGTCATCTCCTCGACCGACGGGACCGTGGCGTCGCTCAGCTCACCGGCGGAACCCTCAGCGGGCAGCGTGGCCGACGACGGCGAGCGCCCGTAGCTGACCGTCACGCTCTGCCGCTGCGCCACCAGGAACACCGCCAGCACGGCCACCGCGACCACCAGCAGCGACCAGCGCAGCACCTCCCGCCGTACGGTCACCGGCCGTCCCGCCACAGCTCGTCGGCGCGGCGGGCGTGGTCGGCGGCCTCGCGGGCCGCGTCCGCGCCGCCGCGTGCGGCCGCCAGCAGCTCGGCCCGGGCCAGCAGCCGTTCCGCCTCGGGCACCGGCGTCCGGGCGGCGTCCCGGCTGACGCCGGCGTCGTGGATCGCCGCCCGCGCCGACGACCAGGCCACCCGCCGGTCCTCGGCGCGGGCGCGGCGCCGGGGCAGCAGCGCGGCGACGAAGCCGGCGGCCACCGCCACGACACCCCCGCCCAGCCAGGGCAGCACGCTCAAGGTCATGATCCCTGTCTAACGCACCGCCGCCAGCGACGCCGACGAGTACCCCTCCTGGAAGCCGTCCATGAACGCGCCCGCCATCCCCGACACGACGCACCCGGCGCAGCACAGGATCACCAGGATCGCCGGCACCGCGACCCAGAGGACGGTCGTCCAGTTGATCCCGTCCGGCTCCGGCGCCGGCGCGTACCCCGGCGGCGGGTACTGCGGCGGATAGTGCGGCTGGTACGGGTCCGGCTGGTACGGGTCGTGAGGATGCACCCGGCCATCCTGCCCACCACCCGCGGCCGCCGGAAGATCCGCTCGGACCGGCCACGTCGACCGGTCAGGCCCGGTGCGCGTCCAGGTGGGTGAGCACGGTCTGGTTGGCCTCCCAGCCGTCCGGGAACTTCACCGGCACGTCCAGGTGCACCCGCTCGGTCGACGGGTACGCGTCCAGCAGCTCCCCGATGCCGGCCCGGGCCACCACCACGCAGGCGTGCCGGTGCCGCGACGCCAGCACGCACAGGCGCCCCGACTCCAGGTGGAACGCGGTCGCGTCGCGCCGGCCGGAGAGCGGGTGCAGCACGATCGTCACGTCGTACTCCCGGCCCTGGAGCCGGTTGGCGGTGTCCACCGTGATGCCCGCACCGGCCGCGCCCAACCGGGACCGGATGGCCGCGACCTGGTCGCGGTGCGCGGCGCCGACGGCGATCCGGTCCGCGCTCACCGGCGCGCCGCCGGGCGCGGACTCGCTGACCGCGACCGCGCCGCGCCGCAGCACCCGCAGCGCCAGCTCCGCGCACGCCGCAGCCGCCTCGGCGTCGGTACGCACGGTGTGCCGCGCCGGCAGTTCATGCAACGCCCAGCCGGTGGCGGCGGCCAGCTCGACCGAGGCGTCGTAGGCGTCGCCCGGCCCCGGCTCGGTGAACGTCAACGCCCGGTCGGCCGGCCCGGTGCCGGCGCGGAACCCGGTGAACGGGTAGAACGCGGCGGACACCACCGGCGCGGCCGAGGCGGGCAGCCGCCACGACACCGGCAACCGGTGCACCGGCAGCTCCGGGTTGTGCCGCAGCAGCGTGGCCACCGCCGACTGCATCGGATCCCAGGTCAGGCCGGTCCACCGGGCGGTCTCGACGGTGGAGAACGGGTCGAGCTGCCCCGGGTCGCCGACGAACAGGGCCCGCTCGAACCGCCCGGCCACGCGCAGCAGCGCGTCCGCCCGCATCTGGTACGCCTCGTCCACGATCGCCCACGGCCAGGTGCCCTCGGTGACCGTGGCCCACTTGGCCGCCGTGGCGATGGTCACCGCCGGCCCACCCAGGTCGGCGACCTTCGCCGCGACCCGGACCGCCGGATGGGCGGTGACCCGCTCGGTGGGCCGGTAGTCGGCCGCGGAGAGCCGGCCGACGCGCAGCTCGGGCGCCTTGCGGCCGAGCCGGTCGATGAGGTCGTCGACCTGCTCGTTGGTCTGCGCCACGATCATCAGCGGGTCACCGGTGACGGCGAGTTCGATCGCCGCGCGCACGACGAGGGTCGACTTGCCGGCACCCGGCGGCGAGTCGACCACGACGCCGCGGTGCGCGCCCTCGCGCACGTCGCGCAGCACACTCTCGACCACGTGCAAGGAAGGGCCCCTTCTTAACGCATCCGGTAGAGGCGGGGCCCCTTCTTAACACGCCCGGGGTAAGACTGCCGGCATGAGTGAAGCACCGGTGCTCTACCTCATCGTCTGCGCCGCTCCCCCGGCCCAGCGGATCGGCGAACTCGCCGAACTGCTCGCCGCCGACGGCTGGCGGGTCTGCCTGATCGCCACCCCGATCGCCGCGACCTGGCTCCACCGCGACGAACTCGCCGCGCAAACCGGCCATCCGGTACGCGCCGACTGGCGCCGCCCCGGCGACCCCGAGCCACACCCGCCGGCCGACGCCGTCGCCGTCGTGCCGGCCACCTTCAACACGCTGAACAAGTGGGCGGCCGGGGCGAGCGACACGCTGGCCCTGGGCATCCTCAACGAGATGCTCGGCGCGGGACCGCCGATCCACGTGTTTCCCCGGGTCAACGCCGCGCTGGCGGCGCATCCCGCCTACCGGCCGAACCTGCGGCGGCTGCGCGAGGCGGGAGTGGTGGTGCACGACGGGGACGTGCTGCGGTCACCGGACGAGATGACGCCGAGCCGCTGGGCAGCGGTGGTGGACGCGATTCGTCAGGCCCGCTCGCGGGGCTGAACGTGTCGCCGCCCCGAAGGTGGGTAGGCGCTGCCGCCCGATGCTCCCGTCGGGCGTGGGGAGGCACCATGAGCTATGCACGGAACCGACCGGAGCAGCTCTTTCTCGGGTTCGCGGCGATCTACCTGATCCTGGCCACGGTCGAGACGGCGGCCCTCGGCGCACCGGGACTGGCGAACGCGTTGACTTTCTCCGGAAAGCTCACCGGGCGAGCCTGGTGCTGGTGAGCGCTGTCGCACTGGCCGGCGCGGTCGCCGCTGGCTATCTGCTGACCGCGCGCCGGAACCCGCGCCCGCACCAGGCGACGGTCCGGCGGCAGCGGGGGCTCCTGTTGGTCTGCCTGGCCTCGATCACCGTCCTGGTGGCGAACCTGATGATCCTGGTCGCCCAGTTTGCCGTGGGTGATCCGACCCCGGCGCTGGCGGTGTGGATGGCGTTCATCGTGGCGTCGGCCGCGGTCATCGCCGTGGCCGTCGCGCGCCTGGACACTCGGATCCCGCTCCCCCGCAAGGTGGCCGTGGGCGCGCTCGTCACCGGCGTCCTGGCGGTCGCCAACTTCACCTACTCACAGCTCTACCTTCCCAGCAAGCAGGAGGCGTCGATCGTCGCCACGCCGGCCTTCGGCACGCCGACGAAGGATGCCGACCAGGGCGGTGTGACTGTCCCGTTCTCCGTCGACTTCACCGTCAAGGGACAGGGCGTCATCGTGCTGGCCGCCACGTACGACGTCTCCGCGCGACTCGCGTCCCTCGCCGGGAAGCCGCGCTCCCAGGAGCAACTCACGCAGGATGTCCAGCAGGGTCTCGAGCCCTCGGCTACCACGAACGTTGCTGGGATGGAACCGGTCGAGGCGGGTTGGCTCATCAGCCCCGGCTCCGGCTACAAGGCAGGCGAGGAGTTGAAGATAGACAGATTCATCAGGTTGCCGAGCCCGTTGCGGTACGACTCGGTGGAACTCGACCTCTACGTGGACTTCGTGCGGGCGGACCGGGCCATCCTCCCGACCGGAGTCAACTCATGCAGTGATGATCTCAGTCGCTGCACCTGGGAGGTGCAGCAGGCAAGCGAGCTCTACCAGCGGATCCGGCAACCCGTAACCATCGACCTCACCCGCGACTACCAGCCGCAGGAGGGGCAGTTCGGCTGGCCCGAGGTCACCTACAACCCGGACCGGGAGGCGGACAACAGGTACGGCGGCCGCTTCGCCGTCTTACACACGCGGCTCGCCCTGACGAACCTCGGCTGACGACGAAGCAGCCGCACACCTCAGCGGGAGCGGGGCACCTGGCGGTTGAAGAGGGGGCGCAACGCCAGGACCAGCGTTTCCTTCGTACCCTCGGGGTTGTCGGTCTCCTGCCAGCGGACCTCGCGCCGCCCCAGCCACCCGGCGATGTCGTCGCGGGTCGCGGCCTGGCCCGGGGTGTCGAGGAGCTGGCCGACCTGGTCGTGCAGCACCGACGAGTCGCGGTTGCCGGTGAGGTGCTGGCGCAGCCGGGCGCGCAGGTTGCCGGTGTAGCCGACGTAGACGACCACACCGCCGTCGAGCACCAGGTGCACGCCGGGCGCGGCCGGCGCGCCGGCGACGACCTCCATCGTGTACGGCCGGGCCGGCGTGAACCCGGCCAGCAGGTCTTCGGTGTCCAGCACCCGGGCGACGCTACCGGTGTCCGCGCAGCTCCGTTGCCCCACACGACCCGGCGTGACCGTCCGGTAGCGGGCAGCGCCCACCGTCGGGCAGCCGCACGTCGCACCAGACCCGGTGGCGCAGGTGCTGGGCGTCGGGCACGGACCAGATCAGCAGACCGCCGGAACCGAGGCCGGCGTCGATGAACCCGCCGACTTTCTCCCCGGTCGGTTCGACGGTGTACAGGTGGGCCCCGGGGGGGCGGGGTAGCTGGCGATGATGGTGAGGGTGGCGGCGTCCAACGCGATGATCCGGTTGAAGCCCTGGGCCGCGTGCAGGATCCGTCCGTCGTCGCTGAGGACGAGGTTGGAGATGTCGGCGACGGCGGTGACCCGGTTCAGCAGCCGGCCGCTGAGGTCGGTCACCACCAGCGGCAGCCCGCCGCCGACCCCTTGGGCGATGTGGAGGCGGCCGCGCGCCTCATCGAGCTCGATCGTCCGCAGGTCGTCCACCGGCAGCTGGGTGCCGACGCTCATCGACCCGGTAGCCGCGCCGGGGCCGTCGGCAGCCGCAGCGCGGCGATCCCGTCCGGGGTGAGCGGACCGCGCAGGGCGTGCCGGCTGCGCGGTAGACGGTCACCGCCACGGAATACGAACGGACTGCCGGCGACCGGGACGGAGCGAGAAACATTCCCCCGGACTAGCGTCACGGTTCGGTGAACGAGCTGCACGGAAATCGGGGTTGACTCGGCGGGTGTTCCCGGGCGTACTCGATATACGTTCCCACACCGCTGGCTGGCGCGGTCGGCCAGAAAGGGGCCGCAGGCACTCGCGGGACCGGGTGCCGGCCGTTGCCCGCGCCGGCGATGCGGGGGACGTCGAGAGATGGGAGGTCCCACATGAAGGATCACTCGTCGGCAAGTTGAGCTGCACCACTGTGGCGCTTGTCGAGCGCTGCCGGTGGCGAGAGTTGCGACCGCTTGTGGCTCGGCTTGGCCGCCCCGTGTCCGCTCGTTGACCTCAGCCGGAACCACGGGGTCAGTTTTCGGGCAGAGCCGACAGGAATCTGCTCAGGGAGCCCGTAATGCCCCTGTTCGTTGCCTCCAACACGCTTTCCAAGTCTGCTGACCCGAGTGCGTCCGAGGCATCGTACATCCTTGCCCAGCGGCCGGCACCTGCGCGCGATCGGCGCCCGGCCGGTGGATCGGTGGCCGACCGATCGGGCCAGGATGGGGTGCTGAAGCCGGACGGCGGAGCTGCCGCCCCCAGGTCGGGTCGGACCACCCTGCGGGAGCCAGCCGGATCGTACGCTGCGGGGGCACAGACGACCTTCGGCATCACGGGCGGTGGAACCAGAGCGTGGCACCTGCCCTCGACTTCGCGAAGACGGTCAGCGTTGTCTGAGCGGTTCAGGCAGCGGCTTGCTGTGCACCACAACAAGTTCCCGGTTCGCCCGGGTCAGTCTCGTGTATAGGGTCCCGGCGAATTTCTCCTGTCGCACGAAGTAACGCGGCTCCACGACCACGACCCCGTCGAACTCAACACCCCTTGCCGAGTCGGGCGTGCGGACGGCCAGACGGCGTCCCTCCCTGGCCCAGTCGCCTGCACCCACTGCCGTGTCTGTTCGTCGCCACCCCTTGCCGAGAAGCAGTTTGTCGATGGCGTCCGGATCGGTGGTGATGATCGCTGCTGTTCCGCCGGGGTACGAGTCCAGCAGTCTGCTCGCCTCGCCGACGGCCCGAAGGTCGCGCTTGCCGGGAGTGCTGGCTCGGATGACGGATGGTTCCGGCCCATCTGTCTGGAGTGAACAGGGTTGGTTTTCGCTGGGTGGCAGAAGACGGTTGGCGAAGTCGAGAATCGGCTGAGTAGAGCGGTATCCCCGTTCCACGACCTCAGGTTGGAACAGTTGGGCATCGGGAAGTATGTGAAGTCGCTTCGCCAGTTCGTGCCAGTCGAGGTGGTTGATGTCCAACCGGCGGCGTTGGTTCAAGTCTCCGACGATCGTCCATCGTCCGCCGGCGTTGTGGGCCTGGATGATTTCCCACTCGAGTTCCGAGACGTCCTGGGCCTCGTCGACGACGATGTGTTCGTACCTGGACCGTTTGTAGCTGAGCAGCAGGCCCAGGTGCGCGAAGAGAGGGAGGTAGCGACGTTTCCCCCAGGCCTTCGGGAACGGTGGGAGCGCCTCGATCCACCGCTGTTCCGTCTGGGTGGTCGGTGGTCTTCTGTGTGGGTCTTTGCTGCTGCGGATGGCCTCGTAGGTCACCTTGACCATGTCAGTCAGACGGCTCGCCTTCCATTCTGGTCGATCCTGGCTCTCCAGCACCGCGTGTTTCGCCAAGGCCACGATGAAGCCACCGACGTCCTCCGCCGTTCCCTCGCCCGGCTGTACGGTGCCAGTGCCCCAGGCCGGCGAGTTCGGCGAGCCATTCGGCAAGTGACTTGACCGTTATGGCTCCGGTCGGGTCGAGTTCCCGGACTGTCCGCGACACGTGGCGAGCGTACTGTTCGGTAGGTCCAAGCAGGAGGACTCGTGGGGTGGGGCCCTTCTTTGTCGTCTCCTCGTTGACCAGATAGCCCGCGCGGAGCACCGCGATGATCGTCTTCCCGGTACCCGGATGCCCCTGGATGATCAGGGGCATCGTCGGCGATTGGGTCACCAGGCGGTACTGGTCGGGTTGGAGAGTGGCGAGCACGGAGGTCATTGCCTCAGTACGGGGCGCGTGCAGGGCGTACCGTACCGCGTCGACGGCACGCATCCCGTTTTCGAGGTCGGCCGCTGAGGCGGACCGCTGTCGGTGCTCGGTCGGTTGAGCTCGGCGGTTGGGTGCCCGGTTGTGGACTCCGGGTGGCGCGTCGGTAGCGGCTTTCGGTATGGGCAGGGCGACCGTGTGCCTGATCAGACTGGCACTGCGGATGGCGATCACGTCGACTTCTCCGCGGTTGTGCGGGATGCCGAGGCGTTCGACCATGCTGACTGTGCGGCGACGGTCGATGGTCGGTGATCCGGGGCTGCTTAGATCGGTGAGGACCGTCCACTGGGCAGTGGGGTTGTTCGCTCGTAGGACGGCGCAGGACAGGCCGGAGAAGTCGTGTTCGCCGTGAACGATGACGTGGCCGTAGGGGCTCCGGCTGTCGGGGTTTCTGATCGCGGTGACCAGCTGGGCGAACAGTGCGAGATAGCGCAGTTGCCCCCAGGCGGCTCCGAACGGCGGTAGCGTCGTGATCCATTCTGCGGAGTACTTACCCAGCTTCAGTGGTTCAGTTGGCACTCCGCCCATTCGGATCACCTCGTAGGTGACCTCGAGCTTCGCCGGCAGGTGTACGTCGCGCTTCGCCCACCCCAGGCGTCGGCGACAGATCTGCACGGCCTGCTCCACGATGTCCTTGACGTACCGGCCCACATCAAGGGCGTCTGGCTTTCGCGTGTTCGTGAAGCGGGGGTATCCGGCGATTCCGACCAGCCACTCGGTGTCCTGCACGATGGTCATGATCTTGGGTATGTCGGCAGCTGGCAGTCCGACGAGCGCCGCTGCGGTGTGGACCCTACGGACGATCTTCGGCAGCGGGGTAGTCCACGCTGACACGACGAGCACGCGCCGTCGCTTGCGGGCCAGGTGCCGCACCATCTCGACCGCGCGCACGGCCACGATACCTTCGGGATCCGCGCGGGAGTCCTCCGAGAAAGCGACGACGAGCGGTGCGTCTGGTTGCCATGTTGCCAGGTCCGCCGGTTTGCCCGGCAGCGGCAGCCGGCCCGCAGTGCCCTTCCCAACCACGGCGGCCCGGCGCGCTGCAGGGGCAACCGGTGACGGCTCCTTCCTCGGTGTCCTCGGTCCGGGCACCGGGCCGGGTGGCGTGGCCCGCCGGGTTCTGGGCACCTGCCCCGCGGGGTGGTCTGTCGACGCGGCGGTGCGGGCAGGTGACGTCGAGTCGGTGGGGCGCCCGATCTGCCGGCGCGGCGGTACCGGGGGGACGTGCAGCTTTCCTGCCTTGAAAGGCGACTGGTCGGCCGGCACCGCGACCGCCCAGTCGTCGGAGGCGTGTACCACCTCTGTACCGCGCGCCGTCAGTGTTCGGCGCACCACCACGTCTGTGTCTAGTTCGTGGGTGGCGTGCGGGTCGAAGAACACCTTCGCTGCCCGTGCGGCCCAGTTGATGACCGGATAGTCCCAGTCCGTGCTGTTGAGGTACCGCGTACCGATGTAGAAGGCGACCCCGAGATCCCTGTCCCGACCGGCGAGGCCGACTCGGCCGTAGAGGGGTCCGATGCTTGCCCGTTCACCTCGAGGGACGTTGTCTACGTAGCGCTCGTTCGCGGTGACGGAGATTTCGGGGTTCTTCCGGTCGAGCCGTCGCTCCAGCGCCCGCAGGTAGCTTCGGTTGGTGGCGATCTCGTAGGCGAGTTCCTCGTCGCTGATCTTGGCCAGCTACTGTACCTCCCTTACGCAGACGGCCAGGTCCTCGGTACTGAGCATGGCCGTCGAACGTGCCATTATGTCCTGCAGGAGGCCCGCATAGCGGTTGTCCTCTCGCTGCTGTTGGGCCTCGAAGAGCGGCACCATGCGCTCCCTGCCGCGGGCCCGCAGGGTGGCGATGCGTGACTCCAGCGCCTGTGTCCGCCGTTGATGGACCTGCTCGACGCTGAGTCGTCGTGAGGCGAGGAACGCCTCGTTCTCAGCGGCCAATGCGTTCCGGCTCCGGATCTGCCTCTGGAGCAGGAGGTCATTGCTCACGCTGAGCGCTGGGCGTAGGTCGATCGCCCCGTCGAACCACGCGGCTTGCAGGTTTCCGGCTGCCACCGCCGCCATCAACCGGTCGCCGAGGTCGGGGGCGACCTGCAGGGTCCGGGTGTGAACGGTGACGGTCCACACCTCGTGCAGCGGCCTGACACCGTTCCAATTGGCGACGCGTAGATGGACGAGATAGGTGCCCGGGGCCATCTCGGCGTCCTGTGCCGGCATCGTGATCGCAGAAAATCTTGTTTGCCGGTGTCCCGGTACGTCCAAGGCCGCCCGTACCAACGGGTGGTTGGCCGTCAAGAGCGGTACCCGGTGGTTCGGGACGCCTCCTGGTCCAGGGACAGCTGGATCGGCAGTTGATGTGTCAGGTCGCTGATGATCTGGTCCACCTCGGACCTCGTCTTCTCACCACGCTGTGCGAGCTCACGGACGTGACTGGCGAGCTCGCTGTTGCCGATCACGGTTATGTGGTCGCCACTGATCCGGCAGCGTCCGGCGTAGCTACCAACCCAGTCGCTCACCAGCAGGGCCAGTTCCTGTTGCCCGACATACCGGCCGGATGCGAGCAGGTCGGGCTCGAGGCCCTCGATGTCGACGCCGTCACTTGAGATGAGGTGGGGTGCCGCCGACTCGATCTCGTCGGCGGCCCGCTTCTGCTCCGCGATCGCCGCCAGGAACTCCTGGGTGCGCTGCGTCCGTTGGGCGGGGGTCAGGGCGAAGTCGAGCAGAGAGGATTCGACGTCGGGCCACATGCTCTCGATGATCGGTTCCAGTGCCCCGATGGCGTGTTCGAAGATGCCGATCCGGGTGAGTACCCGCTCAAGGATGTCCGACTCGATCGTCCCGGGAGTCGTAACGTTTATGATCACGATCTTCTGCTCGGTCTGGCCGATACGGTCGAGCCGGCCGATACGCTGTTCGATTTCCATCGGATTCCACGGCAGGTCGTAGTTGACCAGGACGGAGCAGAACTCGAAGTCCAAGCCCTCACTCGCGACCTTGGTGGCTACGACGATGTCGTAATCACCTGCCCGGAAATCGGTCATGATCTTGGCCCGGTCGTCCCTGCTCACACCACCGTGCAGTACCGCCGTCCTGCACCGGCTTCGCAGATGCCGCTCGAGGTAAGACAACGTCCTACGGGAGAACGTGAAGACGAGTCCCTGCCTGCGCTGGCTGATCAGACCGTCGACCACGTGGAGGAGCTGCTCGAGCTTCGTGTCCACGTCGATGCCGGCTGCCAGCTTCCGCAACCGGGGCGACGGCGGCACATCCGGACCGCGCACAGCGGCCGACGGCTTCGCCGTAGCGTTCACCTCATCCTGCACGTCCGGTGTCTGCCATGAGGCCAGAACAAGTGCCGCCGCCTCGGGGAGACAGCTGCCCGCGAGGCGGAGCGGCATCTGCATGCCGAAGTGCAGCGGTGTGTCCTTGACTCTCGCCCGGTCGATGCACCATTGCAGGTATGCCTGATAGAAGTCGTGCTCGCGCCGGGTCCAACGCACCGGGACGGGGCGCGGCTCCCGCATCGCCTTGTCCTCCTGGACCTCGATCTTGCGGGTGCGCGTGACCTGGGCCGAGAGCCCGCCCAACTCGCTGCAGATCCGTTTTACCTGGGCCACGTCGGTCGGGGAGAGGTGAGGTCGCTCCAGGATCTCGCATAGCAGAACGAAATCGGACCGCATGGTGATGACACGGCCGAACGTGCTGTCGGAAAGGCCGGACAGCCACCGCCTACGCGTCGCGTTGCTGACCGAGGCGTCGAGCAGCGAACCTGTGATCCGGTTGAGGACTCTGTTGGGTTCGATCCTTTCCTGCAGGTCCGCCAGGTCCTGGAACTCGCCGGGCACCAACAGCTCAAGGAGGTTGTACAGATCGTTGTTGCGCAGGTTTACCGGGGTAGCGGAGAGGAAGACGTAGGCATCCGCCCAGCGGGACAACAGCTCACCCAACGCGTGGCTCTTGGTGTTCGAGTTGCGGAAGACGTGGGCCTCGTCCACGATCACCAGGTCCAGCTGGAGACCCAGCTGCTCGATGTCGGCCAGCCCCTTCCACGCCCGCAGCCGCTCCACCGAGCAGATCCAGGCCATCCTCCTGGGCAGGCGATCCGATTCGAGCCGGTCCTTGAGGTCGGCCAGCCCCGTACCGGTGAGCTCGGTCAGCTCAAAGCCGAACCTCTCGCGCATCTCGCGCTGCCATTTGCTCAACAGCACGGAGGGACACACGACGAGCACCCGGTTGGCGTGCCTGCGGGCATCGAGTTCAGTCCACAACAGTCCGGCTTCGATGGTCTTGCCGAGACCGACCTCGTCCGCGATCAGCAACCGCAGTGACCCTGTGCTCAGCAACTTCATCACGGGCTTGAACTGGTACGGCCGGAAGATGGTGCGGGTCGCCCGGAACGAGAAGACCGTGTCGGTGAACTGCTTCTCCAGCTTCGCCCTGGTCAGTGTGGCGGCAAGGCGCTCGGCGGCGGCGGGCTCGGTGCGCACCCATGCGTCGGGGGGAGTCGACCGTCGGCCTCGGCAGCAGAGCGCCCTCTTCGACACGCTGGACGCGGCTGCCGGCGAAGACCTGGTAGATCCAACGACCGTGCGCGAACTGACGGGACTTGATCATGCCGTCCTGCCCTGCTCGGGTGATCACCTCATCGGTGACGTCGAACCGCGGCAGCGGCACCTCTTCGGCGCTGCCCCAGAGGTGGTCGAACCAGCCCAGTGCAGAGGCGACGGGCGAGTCCTTGGCCACCTCGGCAGCCAGCTCGTGGATCCCCGCACCGGGCATCGCACCTGCGGTGACTACGAGCAGCGGAGCCGGATCTAGGCCACCGAACCAGTAGACCCCTTCAGGCAGGCTCACCGCCGGGACGACGATCTGCCTCACCCGCTCGACCGCTCCCGCAGGATCGGGCAGATCAGCGCCGAGAGCCAGCACGTCAGTGAAGAGCCCGGTAGCGAGCATGGCGGTCGCATCCGTCACCAGCGGGTGGTATCCATGTGTGACCGCGAGGACGCCTGGATCAGGAAAAATCCGCCGGCCGGTCCCGCCGAGCGCGCGCAATGTCATCCTCCGTATTCGACGCGGACTGTTCCGTAGCCCTGCCCGTCCTGCGGCAACGCCGTCATGTGCTCTCCTCCGAGCGTGGAGGCCGGCGAGGGCGGAGCCACCGAATGGGGTCCCGATCTACGGCGGTCGCTGTCACGGGGGCGGAACGACGGCCCCGGCAGACGCGGCGAAGGGCCGAGGGGCGGGTCTGGTGTGTAGGCCCCCGGTTCGGCCGGGGCCATCGTCCGGCCTGCCCTAACGGTCCGGACGCTGCTGATGTCCGGACGGGTCCGTCGTCGCCAGGCGGTCCAGCCGTTCGACGGCGCGTCTGTGCCTGTGGCCGGGAGATTGATTTACTGATCGGCACCGCACCAATCTAGGTGCGCTCCGGGCAGCAGAAAAGGGCTTGATCGACGGGGGTTAGAGGACGTTCAGGTGTGTGTGTGACTGACCGACCTGGTGGGCCAAAGATCATCATCTGGACGGTTCTCGTGGTCAGATGGCCTGACCTGTAAGCCATAGCCCGACTGTGCGTGACTCTGGCGCCGCTCCGGTTGGCGGGCGGATCACGAACGCGCATCCCTCCCCGCAGCGAGCTCTGGACCTGCAGTATGTACTCGGGTTGCCTGGACAGCGGCGATCACGCGCAGCGCGGCCGTTTGCGGCTCTTCGTGTTCCCAAATCCGAATCGACTGCCACTCGCCCTCAGCGAGCAGCTGGTCCGTCTCGGCGTCACGCGCCTTATTGCCCTCAATTTTGGCGTGCCAAAATTGCACGTTCTCGCGGGCTGGCCGATAGTGCTCGGGGCAGCCATGCCAATAGCATCCGTCGACGAAGACAGCAATCTTTGCGCCAGGGAACACGACGTCTGCTGTGCGGCGCAGCGCCTCCAGGGGCCGGGTGTTCACCCGATATCTGAGTCCGTTCTGGAACAGGATGGAGCGTACCTGACGTTCAGGCTCGGTGTCCCGGCCCTTATTGCCCTGCATCGACAAGCGGACGGCTCGCGACTTGGCCCACGATCCCGGAACCGGCGCAGGCGGAGCGAGTAAACCCCTCTCCCGCGCCAGTCGCCAACCCTCCGCCAGGTTCAGAGCACGGGCGGCCTTGCCGACCTCTCCTAAATATCTGCTCGGCGAGCGGCCGCGGTCCGACCAGCGCAGATACGCTCGGAGCCGTCGGGTCTTCGGGAGAAGCTTCAGCTCCACCGAGGCGCGTGCCTGACGGCCACCGTCGAGATCAACCCACCGGCGATCGGGGCCTCCGGCGGCTCGGTCCTGTTCCGCCGTCACCGCTTGCCGACTGCGTCCCTTACGGCCTTTCCAAGCCCGCTCAGGAGGGAGCGTATCGGCCCATGCGCGGTCGACCCGCCCGTCACCGCCAGTCATCGTCGGCTCTCGGCCTCATCCAGCGCCGCAGCGATAGCACGAGCGAAGAACTCGCCCAACCGCACCGGGACCGCGTTCCCGAGCTGGCGCATCTGCTCACCTCTGGGACCTTTGAGGATCCAGCGATCGGGGAAGGTCATCACCCGCGCCACCTCCCGGACCGTCATATAACGATGGCGATACCTCGGTGGACTGTTAGCGGTAAGCTCGGAGACCAGGTCGTCGGTGAGCATCACCGACTCGCCGCCCGGAACCCCGTGCACCCCGGCCTTCACAGTCTTCGCGGGCCGATCTAGCTCATTCGGCGTGTGGCCTTGATAGATGCGAGCGTCTGGCCAGCCAATGTGGTCAAGCACGCCACCGAGTTGGTACTCACGGCGGTCAAGCTTGTCCCAGGGGACCGGCGGCAGCGGCCACCGCCGGTCGATCTCCTCCTTGAGCGCGTCGCGCAGGGTCAGCCAGGGAAGTCGTCCGTCATCGAAGGGAATCGCCTTCGGTAGCCGCGACTCTACGTGTTCCCGAACGTGGTGCGGCACTTCTGGGTGCTTTCGCCAATACGAGCCGTTCTGAATGGAGCGAAGGAGCGCGGCTTCGGAATGAGTCGGCGCGATGGACTCCTTGAACCGCGTCAAGTCGACTTCAAGGTCGCACCGGAAGGCGACGATGATGATCCGATTGCGTATCTGCGGCACCCCATAGTCGGCCGCGTTCACCCGAATGGTTACGACCTCGTACCGCTTTTTCGGGTCGGCGGGGGCCTCCGACAGACGCGCTTGGAGAACCGCGTCGTGTTCGCGCCAGCTGACCCCTCCTTCGCGCTGCTCGAAAGGCAAGGCGAGCTCACGCTCGATGTATTCGAAATAGGGCCGAAACGACGGACGCAACAAGCCCTGAACGTTCTCGCAGATGACGGCCTTGGGCTGAATCTCCCGAATTGCCCGGAACATCTCAGGGAACATGTTCCGCCGGTCCTCCTCGCCCTTGGCGACCCCACCAAGGCTGAACGGCTGACACGGCGGCCCACCAGCAAGCAGATCGACCTGATCCCACAGGTAGTCGAAGTTGATTTCGCGCACATCCCCGGGTACCAACGGCCACGCGTGCCCGGCCGGGGGGACGAACTCCTCATCGCTGCGAAGCTCCGCCTGGTTGGCCTCGAGTGTCTTGCAGGCCCATTTGACGAGTTCGTTGACCAGGAGAGGGCGGAAGCCAGCTCGGTGGACCGCCATCGCTAGCCCCCCGCCGCCGGCGAACAACTCGACCGAGGTACGGTCCTTGGGCTCCCCTCGCGGCTCAAGCATTGCGGAAGCATACCGCGGAGTTGTGGATCTTAGAAGCCGGCTCGCCGGCCGTTCGCCGCCTGCCATCCCCGGCCACTGAAAGTCCGCTATACATTGGCCCCGTCCTCCGCCTCCGCGACCGCCATCTACCTAAGCCGTGACTCGACAAGGGGATAACTTGGCCACCTGGAACGTGGGGCCCTTCGACAATGACGCCGCAGCCGAGTGGTGCGAGCAGTTCGAGGCAGCCGCGCCGGCCGAACGGACCGAAGCGGTATCGGGAGCGCTCCGGCGAGCAACCTTGGACTCGGCTCCTCCCCTATCCGATATGGCCGCAGCTCAGGCGGTCGCCGCAGCCGCAGTAGTCCTTCAGGCACACACCGGCTTGCCTGACCTGACCACCCCCCACGCGCCTCGGTTTGTCGCCGGCGCCGACCATGTCGATGTCACGCCGGACCTGCTGCGACTCACCAGGGTGGCCGTCGAGGTGATCATGCGCGAGGATTCCTCGTGGCGCCGAGGATGGGCCGATGACGTCGAGGGTGATCTCGCGGTCGAGGCATTGGAACACCTCTACGCGGCGCTGGGAGGCGAACAGCACTAGCCTGCCGCCGCTGCCAGCCATTGCCGTCGCACAAAGTCCACATCAAGTCCGCAATGCTCAGCAATTCGGCGGAATCGCTCGGATCTCTCTACATCGATCGGAACAGCGTCCGTTGCGTAGACAACGATCAGTGGACGCTCGGCCGAGTCGACCGCTTCATTTAACGCCGCCCAGACCAGGTCGCGAAAGTTTCGCACGCGGCCCCAGCACACGTAGCGCTCCCGCGAGCCATCGGTAGCTTTGCAGTGCATAGGCTTCTCGCGGATAGTCTCCGGTCGAACGCGCCAGCCGGCGCCAAGGATCAGCGGAACGAACTCACTCGGCGGCGTCAAGTGCTTCGAGACGTACTGGGCGTACGATCCAAAGCTCTCGACTGCGCGCGCGTACTCCTTCAGGGGCACGTCCTTAAGCCACACTCGCATGCCTTCCGACGTCATGTAGTCGGCGAGCATCCCTCCGATCGCATCGTCCTCCACCCAGCGCGTGTAGTAGGCGGTCTTGGCCCGTACTGGGAGTTCCTCCCAGTCGAGCATGTCCACCTGGCGATAGAGCTCGCGAATGACCTCGGCCCGGACCTTCTCCGGAACTGATGGCTCGGGCAATGTCCTACATCCTTACCATGCGTGATTTCCTGTCGGGATGGGCCGCTTAGGGGCAACCTGGTAAACCAAGGGCCGGGTGCCGGCCGGAACCGCCTTCTCAGGCAGCTCGAGCCGGAGCGCCATGACCACACCGTCCGGCCACGTGTCATGCGGGATTTCCTCGTAGGCCCGGTCCTTGTCGATCACCGGGTAGATGATCGCGCAGCCGGTCTTTGAGGTTCGACCCGTAAGTGACGCGAGCCCCGCGCGGTGAAGACTTTCCGAGTTTCCGCGCAGGCTGTCATTCTCGATCTTGCGGCCATGGAGCGAGAACGTGCCGAGGCCGGGAATGGTCACGCCGCGGTCGGAGCGCCGCTGTGGAAGTACGATGATCCACTTGTCGACGGCCTGGTCGTCCAGACTCTCAATCCAGGCCAGGTCGGCCTTGAAGGTGTCGACGGTCCGCCACTGGAGCTGCTTAAGTACCTCGACCATCTCGGCATGGGAGACCTCGCCGGTCATCGCATCGAAGCTCCGGGTGCCAGCAGACAACGTGCTCCTGTTCGACGCAGCCAGCAACAACGGTGTCATGACCTTGACGTTGTTCCGCAGCTTCTCCTGCTCGGCCAAGCCGGGATAGCCGGAGCTGGGCTCCTTGCTCTGGCTGCGCTTCTCCACGAGCTGGGCGTAGCGCATCTTGTTGGCCGCCGTCGGGCGGAGCCCGTGCCGGGCGACCAAGGGCTGGATGTCGGCCGGGGTGACGAGCGGACGACCGTCTGCCATCACCGCGTACTGCCGCAGCTCGTCGCGGAAAAGCTCCTCGTCCCGGCAGGCGGCTTCGAAGGCGTCGCGGATCTTGGCGGTGATGAACAGGCGGACCAGGTCGCGGTAGCCGGGCCGGAAGCCGAACCAGCGCCCCATCTGCATCAGGGCCTCGGCGTGCCCGACGGTCCGGAGGTAGTAGGTGATTGTGAGGCCTTCGACGGTGAACCCGCGAGCCAGCTTGTTGCCGCCAACCAGGATCCGCCACACCGAGCGGCCGTCGAAGTCCAGTTCTTCCTGATCCGGCTCCTTGTTGCTGTTGATCACCAATACTGGGTCGCCGTTCGGCGCGATCTTGCGCACGACCTGCCCGATGAGCGGTTCGAGCTCCGCGAACGACTCGGGCATCGGATGCCCCAGACCGAGCCCGTGGGACGCCGGAGCGAAGTCGCTGTCGTAGAGCTCGCGGAGTCTCCTCATGCCGGAGCCAAGCGTGTGGCCCGACCTACTCCAGAGTTCTTGAATCGTCTCCGCGCGGATCTTGTGCTTGGCTTTCTTGGCGGCCTCGTGCACGAGCATCGTGTGGTGACGGTAATGATCCTCATCGGGGCTCAACCCTTGCCGATACAGCTTAATGGCACCGGCAAGAACGAACGAGTCGAGTGCTTGCTGAAAAGCGAGCTCCTCGTCACCGTCGTCGATCAAGCGGACATGCGCCTTCTCCTTCGAGTTCGCGAACGTCCGCTCCGACTCGGGAACCGAGGAATCAATGTCGTGGAAATCCTCGACACCCATGTAGTCCAGCGGCCGGCGCAGGGCGAGCAGGTAGTCCGACGGGAACACGTCGTTCTTGTCCGTGTAGTCGCTGAAGACGTTGGCGAACGGCGTCGCGGTATACCCCACGTATTGCACCCGCGGCAGCATTTGCAGCAGCGTCGAGATGCGCTCGTTGATCGTGGTGCGTTCCTTCTTGGCGCCCGCCGACTGCTTCTCCGGGTCGACGGTGTTGATGGATGCCTGGTCGGACTCGTCGTCGATGATGAGAGCTGGGATGTCCCCGAGCCGGTCGGCGTTGTTCTTCAGGTCCGAGATGAGGTTCTGCAGTACCGACTCGTTCTTCTTAACCACGACGAGCCGAGCATCGGTGGTGTAAAGATTCTCCGGGCTCCAGATGGGCTTAGTCTTGTCCGAGCGCTCAAACTCCAGCGCCGGCAAGCCTTGCTGGAGCGAGCGGTAGTCGAACCGACGGGTGGTCATTCGCCGGATCTCAGGCTTGCCCAGGGTCAGCGGCCGCACGCCGTACCGGTTGAACCGGTCTTTGATCCAATCCTCATCACCGAGGTAATCAATATGCTTGGCGGCCTCGATGTCGTTCTCGTCGACGCCGCGCAGGATGTTCTCCCGGCCAACCAACTCCATGTCCAGCCGCCGCTGAGTCTGTTCCCGGAGCAGATTGGTCGTGCCGGTCATCACGATGATGAGGCGGTAGCCCACATCGATCGCCTTGGCGATGACCCCGGCGAAGTTCGCCGTCTTGCCGCTCTGCACGTACCCGACGACGAGGCCCTTAGTCTGAATTGGCTTGCTTTGGGCGGGGTTACCGAACCGCTCTAGCACCCGACTCGTGGCTGCATCCAGACGAGTGATCGCTTCGGCATTCCACTTCCTCCGCTTACGGAGGTAGGCCACGTAGTGGCTCCAGTAGAAGTCGCGTTGCCGCTGAAGGTCGGCGGCGTACCACGGATCCCACTTACCCGCGATCACGGTGTCGTCGTCGGTGGCGATCGAGAAGTGGTTGGCGAAGTCGGCGGCCGTCTTGTTGCCGAGGCCGAGCAGCTTCATGATCCGTGCACGTCGCATCTCGGTGTTCGGTTTGGTGTCACCCATCCACAGGCCCGGCTCGATGGGCGCGTGGTCCCAGGTGGCCAACCGAATATGCAGCTGCACCCGGAGCTCGTCATTGGGGTCGGCGGCCGCGACATACTCCCGCAGACGGTCCTCTGACACATCGAGGTCGGGCTCGATGTCCTCCGCCTCGACGGCGGCCCGCCGCACCAGCGGCTTCGGCCCGCTGACCATTGCGCCGAGAGCACCGAGGTACGCGTTGACCAGCGGTTCGTTCATGATGTCCTCACGATCCAAGTGCAGCGACGATGACTGCGGGAATGCCGAGCGGGCTGGCGATACCGTCCAGGTCAACCCGATAGCGAACCTGGATCAACCGAGCGCTCGGCACGCCAGCTCGCTGCAGGGTGTCCGGCACCAACCGGGGGAACTGCTCGTCCACCTGGAAGGCGGCGCTCTCTGTACGACGCTCCCAGCGCGACGTCAGCAGCGGGGCGTAGGCGACGGACCATCCAGCCGTGCTCAGCTTCGCGTCGAAGTCATCGCGAGTCGTGCTGCCGAGAGTTGATCCCACCTCGTCGATCAGCTCCGGCAGCGTCTTTCCAAAGCCTGCACCCGCAGCAGTCAGTTGGTGCGACACGAGCCACAGCGGCCGGTCCGTCGTGGGCTGCAGCTGGGTGAACGAATCGATCCAATGGGCGCGGCGCTCACTGATCGTCGTCTTCACCTCGACGTCTGCGGCAGGCAGGCCGAAGTCATGTTCCTCGCCCTGCGGACCTCGCCAGGCACCCACTGCCGCCGAACCGCCGACTTTCGCCGCCAGACCACGGAGCGTCAATAACTCGCCGAAGAGGCCGATCTCGCGCTCCTGGGAGATCGACTTTGGTTCACGGAGGAGGGAGGCCAACTGTCCGAGCGTCTCCCGCAGCGCGTGGGCGGGCTTCATCCCCTCGATCTGGATACGGTCGGCCATCGAGCAGAGCACTGGGTACGCATCCCGGAACAAGGCCGCCGCGACAACAACAACTTCCAGGTACTGCTGTCCCTCGTGATCCGCCACGCGAGCGAGGATGTTGTTCAGTCCGGTGACCGGAACATGAGCGTCAGGGTCGACTTTGATCCGCAGACCGAGCTCCGGCTTTGCCGGGCGAACGAACACGGACAGCGCCGGTGTCCCGCGGATCGGCAGGACGACCGGAACGCCGCTTGCCAGATATCTATCGAAGCTCTCGACCGAGACATGCCGTCTATCCACGATATCCCACCGGCGTCATCGGCGCTCCGCCTGAACGGCGGTGGTGAGAACGGACTGCCACAGTTCGATATTGTCCTTGTCCCGCGCGCCGTGGTAGTTACCCTCAAACGAATCCGCCACCAACAGGTACAACAGTGATTTGACCAGCGGGAGATCGTTCAGGCCACCGTGCTTGCCGCCGAGCAACATCTTGCGGTAGCGCTTGTTGAGCCACAACGTGCTTTGTTCTCGATCCACTCGGAAAAACGAATCGTCCACAAAGGTCGCCCAGCGGATTTCGATGGGATCGCGGCCGACAATCGGTGGCACCTCCTTGCGGATCACGTCCTTAACGGTGGACGGCAGGCCGGACCCGGGATGAATCATAGGAGTTCGCTTCATCGAGCGGGCGTTCGCCGTTCGGTAGACCTGCTCGGCAAGGTCAAAGTAATCATTGAAGCTAGTGCCGTCGGACGACCGAGCTGCTGCGGCAAGGCGGGAGAACTCCAGTCCGACGAGCACCCGGGACTTCTCCGCGTTCATGTGAAACATGCCGGCGACGTCGCCGTCAATGTCGACCTCGACTCGCGCCAGCTGCAGCTTTGCGTGCGCCACGTGGATGCCTTCCCAGCCACCGAACTGCAGCAGCCGGTCCCGGCGGTAGAAGTAAAGCCCCTGATAGTCTACGGGCGTCCCCCGAAGCCGGTAGGACGGGGTGCTGCTCTTGCCCGGCCAGATGTGGCATTTGAAGGAGATGTCGACACCGTCGACGGTTGCGGTCAGGGTTCTGGGGTAGCCCTCTGCACCCGGCCGGGAGTATGCGAACGGGTTCAGCGGGGTGACAGGGATCGGAGGTCCGAGATATGCCTCATCTACGTCGTAGACCTCGAAGTCGACGCTCAGCCGCTCCTGTTCGAGGAAGCGATGGAACACGATCCCGAGATGCTGGCACGCGCCGGTGATTAGCCGATCAATAAAGATCTCAACGCGATGTGCCTCCGACCCGGCAGGGAAAGTGACGACATCATCCCACCGGATGATGGTTCCAGACTCGTCGAGCGAGATTCGCCAGTCCTGGTCGAACTCTGCGGTGACGAACGGAGCGGGAACGACGTCGCACGAGAAGTCCCGCTTCGTCGCAGTGTTCACCCGCCACCTGCGGCCGACCGGGTCGTGCCCGGCAGCGCGGGACATGACGGTGAGGCTGCGTGCCTGGCTGAACGAGGCAGCCTTGAGTCCGAGCCCGAAGTGTCCGAGGTCAGAATTCTCGTAGTCACGCCGCCCGCCTACGGTCATGGCCGTATCTATCGCGTCGGGAGCCATGCCTCGGCCGTTGTCTGCCACATAGAGCACGCGCGGAAGACCGTCCGCGACGACGACCCTGATCACGACATTGGTGGCTCCGGCGTCAACCGAGTTGTCAACCAGGTCAGCGAGCGCCGTCTCGAGCGAGTGGTTCCGCCCGATCGCGTCGAGCGCTCTCGGATCCGGTGGCAGATCTATACTGCCGTCAGTTGGAACATCCGCGACCCACTCGGTCACCACGCCTCCAGCGTTACTTCGTCCTGGTTGGCGCGCTTCGCAACCAGCAGAGGATCCGCCGCGCTCGCCTCAAGCGTCCGTCGCCGGTCGTCGTCAATCCAGACGTCAAGACCGGGATCGGTCTGACGCCAGAACACAGGTTCACTCATCGTCAAGCTCCATCAGGCTGCGTGCTGGATCGAGAGCCATGGCGTATGTCGTCCTTTGCGCCCTTGGGCAGCGACAGCTGTTGCGGAATCGCCGGAGGCTTCAAGGGTGTAGTCCGCAGCTGAGAGCTGGGCAATGCGCAGCTCGGGCGCCTCCGCCAGGCGGTCGACCAGATTGCCGCCCTGCCCGTTCATCTGCGCGATGACGCCCCGCTGCTCGTGCCTGGCGACGACTTCCACCGCAGTTCGCAAAACAAGCGTCCACCTGCCGGTCCGAGGCGGCGAGTCGACCACGACGCCACGGCGTTCGGCGGAACGTAGGTCAGCAAGAGCCGCCGAGGCCACACGCTCTGCCTCCACCCCAGGCGGCAGTGCCAGCTCGGTAAGCACCGTCACCCCACTTCCTACTGACGGTGCTCGGACCCTATCGCCCTTGGTCCTGCGGGCGGGACCCCCAGGCATTCAGCCGTTTGGTCGGTCCCGACTGCCCTACTTGCGCTGTCAATGGCATCGGAAGTTGATATTGCTGCGTGGCCATCAGTGATCGATGCCCCTGACGTTTGCGCTGGTCAACCGTAGTGTCCGCCCGACCAGGCTAGCGAGTCACGGGCACGTCGAGAGGGCACTTACACCCGACCGTCCGGGCATTCGACGGCGCGACGAGGCCTGCCGCCTGTCCGAGATCTGACAATCGCGAGATTAGAGGTAGCGGGCCGAACCACGAGGGCCGTGGTGCTCAGCCCCACATTGCTTGCAGGTGTCGACCGGCCAGGGCCCGCTGGGGCCGGCTGCCCGATCCGTCACCTCGGCGCTTGGCGAGCCGTTCCCGGCGCAGCCCACAGCGCCCTATTGGGCGGCTCACCCTCGCAAAGGGTAGGTGATCGCCGACCAGTGGCCGGCGGCTATTGCTGTTCGAGCGGTAAATCGCCTACTGAACGCTCACCCTCTGCTTGTTGTAGTTGCTGCCTTCACCGTCCGGCTTGTAGTTGCTCTCCGCGTTGCCGGCGATGTCGATCGAGAACCAGTTCACCGCCGTGTCGCTGTTCACCGTGATGCTCTGCATCCCCGCACGCATCCTCGCCAACGCCAGCTTCGCCGACCCGTACGTCGGCCGGCTCCCGTCAGGCGTGTAGTAGACATTCGACGGCTCACTCGTGCTGAACGTGAACGCCGTCGCCCCCGCCTCCCGCTTCACAATCTTGAGCGACGTCCGAGGCTGGATCTTGTCCGTCGCGTACGCCCGGGCCACCTCAAGGATCGCGATGTTGCCGTTGGCGAATTCCATCGCCTCCTCGTGCCCCTCGGCGAACGGCGGCTGTAACCCGACCGCGCTGAACCGCCCGGTCGCCGGGTTGTAGATGTCCGCGCCGACCTCGAAGTCCCAGCCGATGATGCCCCGGTTGTACCAGTGCTCATCAGCGCTGTTGCCGGCCGCCGAGTACAGCACGTCGGTCACCGGCCCGGTGCGGCCTGGCCAGATCGCGGTGCCCCGGTATTCCTGCACGCGGGAGAGGATGTAGTCCGAGGAGGTCCAGAAGTACGCCTCGGTGCCCTGGTCCACCCGCGGCAGCACCTCCCGCCCCTCGACCTTGTACGCCCCCGGCGGCCACATGAAGTACCCGCCGTAGGAGTGGGTGTTCATCGAGAGCTTGATGTTCGGGAAGGTGTCGACCAGCCAGACCTCGTTGCGCGCCTCCGGCTCGGACAGCTCGCCCGGCCCGGCGAACGTGTCGCTGACGCAGTTGGTGGCCGACGCGCCGACGTAGCCGTCGAAGACGGAGCCGACCGAGAAGTTCCGGTTGATGTCGACGCCCCAGGCGTTGCGGCGGCCGGGGTCGGCGTTGGATGCCGGGCAGTAGTTGGTGAGGTTCCGCCGCTGCATGTTGTAGTCGTACATGCTGTAGTGCGCGCCGTCGGGGTTGACGACCGGCAGGATGAAGATGTCCAGGTCGTCGACGATCTTGCGGGTGTCCGGGTCTTTGGCGTAGTTGCGCAGCAGCCGTTCGGCGGACTCGACGCAGACCAGCGGGGTGACCCACTCCCGGGCGTGCTCCTGGCAGTAGAGGAAGACGCCGACCTTCGAGCCGTCGCGGTGCTTGCCGATGCGCAGCACCTTCATCTGGAACGGTTCGCGGGACACGCTCGCCGGCGCCTTGAGGTTGTCGGTCAGCGGGGTGACGAGGGCGGCGGCCACCACGCCGGTGCCGGCGCTGCCCCGGTACGTGCTGGCGGTGAGCAGCTTGGTCGCGTCGGCGTTGGCATTGACCGCGGCGACGACCTGCGCCGCCGTGCTGGTGATGGCGCCGGCGCCGTCGGTGGCCAGGCGCACCGTGACGGCGGTGCCGGACACGCTGACGGTCAGCGGGGCGTTCGCCGTGCCCGGGTCGACCAGCGCCATGGTGATGTCGTTGCCGCCATCGGAGCCGTACGCCGTCGAGGTGACGTAGAGGGTGCTCGCCGCGGCGGTGCCGAACTGCGCCTGCGCGTTGCGCCGGTAGCCGTTCGTCTTGTACGGCAGGTCGAGCAGCTCGGTCAGCTTCGGGAACTCCGCGGCCAGGCCGGTGAACCGCGCCGTGACCTCGGTCGGGTCCATGTAGTGGTCGACGAAGTCCGACACGTACGGGTGCTTGCCGGGGTCCTTGCGCGGGCTGCCCAGCCACTTGGCGACGTCGACGGTGGCCGAGCCGCCCTTGTTGCTGGTGATGGTGGTCCTGGCCGGCGCGCGGCGGTGATGGGCACCGGGTTGCTGAACCGGTGGTACATGTACTGGCCGGCGTCGGTGAACCGGGACATGGTGGCGGTGCCGCCGGAGCCGATAGCCGTGCCGGGTCCGCTGTCCCAGCTCGCCGTCAGCACCGTCGTCGAGTCGGTGCCGGCGCTCGACTTCACCTCGATGTTGAGTAAGAGCTGGTTGTCGAGGGTGGTGAACCATTCGGCCCGCAGCACGGTCAGGGTGTCGGTGGTGGCGGTCGCCGCCGTCGCGGCGCGGATGGCGGCGGAGCGTTCGGCCATGTTCTGCGCGTAGTCGTTCTGGTCGGAGATGGCGTCCTGGACGTGGAAGCCCTTGTCGCGCAGCGCCTGGCTCTCCTTGGGGCTGAGGATGGCGTGCACCTCGACGCCGTTGTCGACGGGCTTGACGTACTCGGCGAGGTCGACGCCGAGCTGCTGGAGGCGGCCGATGCTCGACTTGTCGGGGACGACGATGTGCATGAGGCCCGGCGAGCGATCCAGAAGGCCGCGCAGTGGAGGAGTTGGGTAGGTCACCCCGACTGACGCAGCTACACAGCGCTGTTGGCATATCACCATCAGTCAAGATTCATGGTGAGCCACGCTCACAAGAATTTCGTCCAGGCGGGAGCGGTAGCCGCCTCCGCCAGCGGCCAGCACGTGGACAGGGGCGGCGGGGGCATCCGGCGCCGAGCCGGACAGCGTGACGGTCAGCCTGTGGTGGTCAGCTCCACGGGCAGGCCCTGCGTCACCTCGAGGACCGCCCGATCCCCCAATGGTCGGGACAGCTCGAGGGTGGCGCTGCGCTGCGCTCCGATTGCTGGGCATGCCTCGTCCTTGGCGTGCCGGTACTCGATGACGATCACGACGACTGCCAGGTCCGACTCGGCCGCTTCAGCGCCGTAGTCGGCCCCGCACGGCTTGCTGCGGGGGCCGGACACGCCGGTGAAGGTGACGGTCAACTCGCTGCCCGTGGTCGTGGTGGTCGCCGACTCGATCGCCAGCCCCTCGTGTGGGTGGCCGGCGTCCCGGGGCGGTGAGGTCACCCGGACGACGGCCGAGGGATCCACCGCCACTCGCGTCAGCCGCACGCTCGTTCCGTCAATGGTGTATTCCCACGCCAGGGCGGTGGCCGGGCCGCGGGTGGTCTTGACCGTCATCGTGGTCAGGCGAGGCGAGCCCCGGTGAGCTTGAGCGGCGCGCAGCCGGAACAGTCGCCCGTCCCCGCGGCGCGCAGCTGCGCCAACGCCTCGTCCGCCGATATCAACGGCACGTCCCGACGGATGCCCTTGGCCCACACGATGGTGCCGGCCTGCTGGGGCGCTACGGGCAGCGTCGAGGCGGCCTCGACGCGGCCGGCCGACAGGCTCTCCTTGAAGGAACCGTTCGCCGGCTCCCAGTCGCCGAGTTGGCGAGTCAGCTCCCCCACCGGAACGAAGGGAGCACCTCCCGCGGCTCGAACCGCCTGGTCGTACCGCGTCAGGGCCTCGCCCGCCTGCTGGCGCAGCCCGTCGAGCGGCTCGATGGGCGGACTGTTCCCGGCGGACCCACAACCGCCGAGCAGGGCGACGGCCGTGATCCAAGGAATAATCCGGCCCCCACGGGTCCTCGCTGTCTCCACCTCCTTGAGACGCCCGCACACCGGTCCGGGTTGCACTCCCGCGCCGCCCGCTACACCTCCGCCACGCTCACCGGCTCGGGCGGGGCCTGGGGGCCGGTGACCCGCCGTTCGTCCCCGTGCCCCGGCCACCACGCCGTGTGCCCGATCAGCCCGGTCAACGCCGGCACGAAGAACATCGACATCACGAACGCGGACAGCACGATCCCGATCGCCACCGCGAACCCCATCTGCTGGAGGAACGAGATCGGCGCGAGCATCAGCACCCCGAACGTGCCGGCCAGAATCAGCCCGGCCGCGGCGACGGTCGGGCCGGCGTGCTCCACGCCGATGGCGGCGGCCTGATGGGGTTCGTGGCCCTCCCGCGCCTCCTCGCGTAGTCGGGCGATCATCAGGATGTTGTAGTCGGTGCCGATCGCCACCACGAACAGGTAGAGGATGATCGGCAGCTGGAACGTGACACCCGGGTTGCCCTGGAGCCCCTGGAACACGTAGACGGTCGCGCCCAGCGTGGCGGCGAAGTTGAGCAGCACCGCGATCACCAGGTAGATGGGTGCGACGAGACTGCGCAGCAGCAGCGCGAGGATGAGCGCGATCAGGCCGGCGGCCACCGGCAGGATCACCGAGAGGTCGCGGTTGTTGGCCGAGTTGATGTCGGCGAAGATCGCGGTCGGCCCGCCGACCAGCGCCTTCGTACCCTCCGGGGCCTTGGCGTGCAGGTCGTCGCGCAGGTCGTCGCGGACCAGGCTGATTGTCTCGTGTAAATCCGCGGTGCCCACTCGGGTCGCCGGGCTCGACGCGGCCCCGGGTGGCCCGGACGATCGTGACCTCGGACGGGCTGTCGGTCGGATGCTGCACATCGACGACGTCGATCGGCTGGACCTCATCAGCCAGGTGGCATCCGGTCGGCAGCCCGCCGCCGGACCGCTGCTCGACATGCTGCACTTCAGCCTGTGGGGCCCGTCGGTGCCGCTGGCCGAACGCGACGCCCGGCTCAAGCGGCTCTGGGCTGAGCCGGCACGCTGCGCGGAGCTACGACAGGTCGCGGAGGTGCTACGCGATCGGATCCACCGGTTCACCGACCGCCCGGCTTCGGAGCGGGTTCCGCTGCGGGTGCACGCCCGCTATAGCCGTAACGAGGCGTGCGCCGCCTTCGGGATGACGAACCCCGGTTCGCTGCGCGAGGGCGTGAAGTGGCTCCCGGACGAGAAGGCTGATCTCTTCTTCGTCACGCTCGTGAAGTCCGAGGAGCACTACTCGCCGACCACCATGTACGCGGACCGGGCTATCACCGATCGGCTGTTCCGTGGGAGTCGCAGAGCACGACGGCGGCGACGTCGGCAACCGGGCGGCGGTATGTCGACCATGTGGCGCGGGGGACGACGGTGCACCTGTTCGTGCGGGAGACCCGGGTTGCCGACCGCGACCTGGGCGCACCGCCCTACCTGTATGCCGGACCGATGACCTACCAGGAGCACAACGGTGATCGGCCGATGCGCGTCCTCTGGGAACTGCGGCACCCCCTCCCCGCCGACATGTACGCCGCCGCCCGGGCGATCGCCGCCTGATATCACCAACGACTCAGCTCGAAAGGCAACGCAGAGGCAACGCCCCACTCAGCCGGCAATCCGGTGGCGGTCCGGCCGACGCTTCCAACGGCACAGCAGCGCCGCCACCCCGCCGGCGATGACCCCGACCATCGTCCCGGTGACCAGACTGGATACGGCCGCCGAAGCCCGCAACAAGGCTTCTCGCGCCCCCGGTGAGATGTTGGCCAGCCCCGGCGCGTTCATCCCCAGCGACGGGTCCCAGAACACCTGGTGACCGACCGCGAGGAACACCCCGTACAGCGCGCCCACGACCACCAGCGTCAGGAACGGGCGCGGTGGTCGCCGCCACAGCACGACTGCCACCCAGACCAGCGGTGGCCCCACCGCCAGCAGCGCGGCCACCACGGTTCCCTCCGGCACGACGTCCAGGTCGTGCAGCGCCACCCGGGGCGCGGCCAGCCCGGCAAGTCCCACCAGCGCCGGCCAGGAGAACCCGAGGGCACGACGGGCGCTCATCGCCCGACCGCCGACGGTGCGGTGGACCGGACGAACTTCAGGAGCGCGACGAACGCCAGCACGGCGGTCACCGCGCCACCGGCGAAGCGCACCCAGTGCCCCGCGACGAACTCGGCCGCCACCTGCCGCAGGTACTCGGGCGAGTGCGTCCCCACCGGGTCCACGAACATGATCTCGTTGCGCGGCCAGAAGAAGACGGCGGAGAACAGGAACTCGCAGGCGACGAAGACGACGGTCGCGCCGGCGACGTACCAGCGCAGCCGGCGGTCGCGCCAGGTGAGCAGCGTCGCGGCGACGCTGCTCAGCACGACCGACGCGCCCAGCGGCGGGAAGTAGTCGTGCGGGCCGCCGTCGACCAGGAACTCCCGGGCCCGCTCCAGGGACGCGGGCGGGTCGTTGAAGATGTTCGGGTAGAGCATGACGGTCTCGGCGGCGACCCCGCCGAACGACATCATCGCCGCCCAGACCATCACGATCAGGGCGATCCACGTCAGTTTGGTACGGGACATGAGTGTTTCTCCTCGTAGGTGGGGATGTCATCGACGCTAGGTCGGCGCCGGCTGACCGTCGTCCGCGCCGCCGCGCGACCGGGGGTCGCCTGTCGACGTACACCTCGGGGTTGCCCCTGACGCCTGCGGACGACAGCGCCGAGGGCCCGGGCGGACCTAGGCTCGAAGGCGTGCCCGACACCTCGCCCACCCGCGCCGACGCGCTGCTCGCGGCGGCCACCGTCGCCCTGGTCGTGGTGGCCGTGGTGGCCGAGGGGACCGCGCCGGCCCGCGTCGTGCTCGCCTGCGCCGTGGCGGTCGGGCTCGGGGTCCTGGTGCTGGGCGCCCGGCGGTGGCCGCTGCCCGCGCTGCTGGCCACCGCGGTGGGCATCCTCGCCTACTACGCGCTGGACCTGCCGCCGGTCGGGGTGGTCGCGCCGGCCGCCGCCGTGCTCTACCGGGTCGCGGAGCGTGGGCGGGTCATGCCGGCCGCGCTGGTCGCCGGCGGGCTGCTGGCCGTGTCGGTGGCGGTCCGGCTCGTCGAGGGCGACGACGTCGCAGTCGTCGTCGGCGCCGAGTTGGGCTCGGAGGCGGCGTTGGCCCTCGCCGTCATCGCCCTCGGAGACGCGGTACGCAACCGGCGGTCGCTGCGGGCGGCGTTGGTCCGCCAGGCCATGGCCGCCGACGAGGAGCGCCACCGCGAGGCGGCCCGGCAGGTGGAGGCGGAGCGGCTGCGCATCGCGCGGGAGGTGCACGACACGTTGGGGCACACGATGTCGGTGATCACGTTGCAGTCGGCGGTGGCGCGGGAGGCCCTCACCGACCGGGATCCCGCGCAGGCGGAGGGCGCGCTGGCGGCCATCCACTCGGTGAGCGGCAGCGCGATGGCGGAGCTGCGGGCGACGCTCGGCACGCTGCGCCGCGAGCCCGGGCCACACGAGCCCACGCCCGGGTTCGCCCAGCTACCGGCGCTCGTCGACGGCGTGCGTCGGGGCGGGTTGGCGGTCGACCTGCGGGTCGACGGCCCGGTCGAGGCGCTGCCCGCCGTGGTCGGCAGCACGGTCTACCGGGTTGTGCAGGAGGCGCTGACGAACGTGCTGCGCCACGCCGGGGCCGCCCGGGTGGCCGTCACGGTCCGTGCCACACCCGGTCGGCTCGCGCTGGAGGTGGTGGACGACGGTCGCGGCGGCCCGTCCGCCGGGGCGACGGGCCGGAAGGGTCAGGGGCTGCGCGGTATGGCGGAACGGGTCGCCCTGCTGGGCGGCAGCGTCGACACCGGCACCGCCGCGACGGGCGGTTTCCGGGTGTCGGTCCACCTGCCGCTGGCGCGGGTGACCTCGTGACCGCGATCCGCGTCGTGCTCGTCGACGACCAGCACCTGGTCCGCACCGGCCTGCGGGCGCTGCTCGACCGCGCCTCCGACATCGAGGTGGTGGGTGAGGCCGGTGACGGTGGTGCCGGGCTGTCGGTCGTCCGGGAGCAGCGGCCCGACGTGGTGCTCATGGACGTGCGGATGCCCGGCGGGGACGGGTTGGAGGCCACCCGGCGGATCCTCGCCGATCCGCGGCTCACCGGCGTGCGGGTGGTCATGTTGACCACGTTCGACGACGACGAGTACCTGTTCGAGGCGATCCGGGCCGGGGCGGCCGGCTTCCTGCTCAAGGACACCCCGCCCGACGCGCTGCGGGAGGCCGTCCGGGTGGTGGCGGGCGGCGACGCGCTGCTCTCGCCGGCCGTCACCAGGCGGGTGCTGACCGCGGCGGCCCACAGCCCGGTGACCGACCCGGCGCGGCTGGCCGGGCTCACCGCCCGGGAGCGGGACGTGCTCGCCCAGGTCGGCGCGGGGCGGTCCAACACCGAGATCGGGCAGGTGTTGTTCCTCAGCCCGGACACCGCCCGCACCTACGTGAGCCGGCTGCTCCAGAAGCTGAACGCCCGCGACCGGTCCCAGCTCGTGGTGATCGCGTACGAGAGCGGGCTGGTCCGCCCCGGCGAGCAGTGAGGCCCGGTCAGACCTGCGCCTCGCCCACCGGTTCCGGTGCCGCGTGCCGGCCCCCGCCGTTGCGCCGCTCGCCTCCGTGCCCCGGCCACCACGCCGTGTGCCCGATCAGCCCGGTCAACGCCGGCACGAAGAACATCGACATCACGAACGCGGACAGCACGATCCCGATCGCCACCGCGAACCCCATCTGCTGGAGGAACGAGATCGGCGCGAGCATCAGCACCCCGAACGTGCCGGCCAGAATCAGCCCGGCCGCGGCGACGGTCGGGCCGGCGTGTTCCACGCCGATCGCGGCGGCCTGATGGGGTTCGTGGCCCTCCCGCGCCTCCTCGCGTAGTCGGGCGATCATCAGGATGTTGTAGTCGGTGCCGATCGCCACCACGAACAGGTAGAGGATGATCGGCAGCTGGAACGTGACACCCGGGTTGCCCTGGAGCCCCTGGAACACGTAGACGGTCGCGCCCAGCGTGGCGGCGAAGTTGAGCAGCACCGCGATCACCAGGTAGATCGGTGCGACGAGACTGCGCAGCAGCAGCGCGAGGATGAGCGCGATCAGGCCGGCGGCCACCGGCAGGATCACCGAGAGGTCGCGGTTGTTGGCCGAGTTGATGTCGGCGAAGATCGCGGTCGGCCCGCCGACCAGCGCCTTCGTACCCTCCGGGGCCTTGGCGTGCAGGTCGTCGCGCAGGTCGTCGCGGACCAGGCTGATCGCCTCGTTGGAGACCGGGTTCTCGTCGAGCAGCAGGTTGATCCGGGCCACGCCCGGGTCGGTGGCGCTGCGCTCCGGCGGCTGGACCCGGGCGACGCCGGGCGCGTTCGCCGCGGCGGCCGCGAAGTCGTTGACCTGCTGGTCGGTCAGCGGGGTGCCGGTGCCGGTGGTCAGGTAGACCTCGGTGGGCGCGAGCGCCCCGGCGGCGAAGCCGCGCTGGAGGTCCTTGGCGGCCCGCGCGGACTCGGTGTCCTGCGGGAAGCCGGCGCTGAAGTCGTAGTCGGCCTTGTAGCCGAGCACCCCGGCGGCGAGCGCGACCAGCAGCGCGCCGGAGGCCGCGGCCACCATGGCGGGCCGGCGGCCGACGGCGGCGCCGAGCCGTCGGGACAGGCTTGCCTTCGGCGTACGCTGCCACGCCTTCGACGGCCAGAACACCCACCGGCCGAGCAGCGACACCAGCGCCGGGATCAGGGTCAGCGAGGTGACCAGCATGACGGCGACGGCGATGGCGAGCGCCGGGCCGAGCGAGCCGAAGAAGCCCAGCGAGGCGAGCAGCAGCACCAGGAACGCGACGATGACCGCGCCGGCGGCGGAGGTGATGACCTCGCCGACCCGCTGCACCGTGACGATCATCGCGGTGCGCTTGTCGTCGCCGGCGCGCAGCCGCTCGCGGTAGCGGAACAGCAGGAACAGGATGTAGTCGGTGCCGATGCCGAACAGCACGATCAGCAGGATGGTCTGGAGGTCCTGGCTGACGTTGAGGTCGAACGCCTTGCCGGCGGCGGCGACCAGCCCGGTGGTGACGGACATGACCACACTGATCACCACGACCGGCAGCAGCGCCGCGATCGGGCTGCGGAAGATGATCAGGATCAGCCCGATGATGAGGATGATGGTGGCAACGCCGACGACCGCGAACGCGGAGTTGAACGTGTCCTCGTTGTCGACGAAGCTCGCCACGTCGCCGGCCACACCGGCGGTCAGGCCGCTGCCGGCCAGGTCCGGCCCGAGGTCGGCGCGCAGGTCGCGGACGGCGTCGAGCAGCTTCGGGTCGTCCGGGGTGTCGGCGTCGAGGCCGACGGAGATGATCTGCACCGACTTGTCCGGCGCGACGGCCTGCGGGCCGGTGAGGTAGCCGGAGGTCTGCGGGATGTTCCGGGCCTTGAGCGCCTGGGCGAGTTGCCCGACGCGCGCCTCGTCGGCCGGGGTGAGCGGCTTGCCGTCGCTCCGCTTGACCACGATGGTGGCGGTGGCGGTCGCCGCCTGCGGGAACGACTTCGTGGCCAGTTCGGTGGCCTGCACCGACTCGTAGGAGCGCGGCAGGAAGCTCTCCTGGTCGGCGGAGGTGATGTCGCTCAGCGAGGGGCTGGTGACGACGATCGCGATGGCGGCGAGGGTCCAGCCGCCGATCACCCACCATGCCTTGCCGACGACGAATCTGCCCAGTCGCTCGAACATCGTTTCCCCCGTGTGTCGACTGTCTCGCGCAGGATCCTACCCTCCGTGAGCAATCCTTTTCGGACGGCTCGCGGCCTGGCGTCGATGTTCCCGCTGGTCGAGGATCGGTGGATGCACGAGCGCCCCCGCGTTCCCGGAGTCCTGGCGGCGTGGTTCCTGGCGACCGTGCCGGCCCCGCTGGTGTGGTTCCAGTGGACGCACCGGTGGGAGGAGGACCAGCCCCTGTCCTCCGCGCTGTGGTGGCCGGTGCTGGCGTCACCGGCCCTGGCCGCCCTGCTGGCCGCCGGGCGGCCCCGCCGGCGCGGCGTCCCCGGCCTCGCGCTGACCGTCGGCGTGTCCACACTGGTCACGGCGGCGCTTCTGGCCGGGTCGCTGGCGTTCTTCCGCTGGGTGGTGCCGCTGACCGGCGAGGCCCGCTGGGGGCGCGCTCTGCTCGGCGGGCTGGCGCTCGCGGTGGTTGGGGCGCTGCTCGGGTACGCCACCGGCGGGCGCCTACCCCGCACCGACCGGCCGGCGTCCCGGCGCGGCTACCTGATCGGCGGGTTCGCGGTGCTGCTCGGGGCCGTGCTGGCGCAGACCACGGTACGGCTCGGCGCCGAGGGCAGCACGGCCGGTCAACCCCCCACGGAGTACGGCGGGGTCGGGCCGTACGCGACGTCGGCGGGACGGTTCACGGTGCCGGCCGCCGGGGCGTACGCGATCTTCGCGGTGGGGTTCGCGTCGACGGACCCGGACTGCCGGGTCGACGGCGTCGGTGGGGCCGCCGAGCCGGTGTCCGTTCCACCCGGCGACTACGGGGGCGACGCCGCGTCGTACGCCTGGGTGGCCACGGTGCGGGTGCCGGCGGCCGGGATGTGGACGCTGGACTGCCGCAGCCCGGATCCGGAGGCGTCCTACGTGGTGGGTGACGTGCCGGAGATCCGGGGCGCGGTGGGCTCGCTGATCCACTGGCCGGTCGGCCTGATCTGGTTGGCCGGCGCCCTCCCCGGCCTGCTGATCGTCGGGGAGACCGTGCGCCGGCGGGCCGGAGCGAGGGCCCCGGCGACCGCCGGAGCAGACGGCAGGGAGCGGTAGACGCCCCGGTCAGGCGACGTCCACCACCAGGTCGGCGGTGGCGACGGCGATCTCACCGGCGTACTCCTCGGCGGCCGCGGCACGGGCGGCGGCTTGGTCGGTCCCGGGCCGCAGATGCGTCAGCAGCAGGCGCCGGGTGCCGGCGGCATCGGCCTGCCGGCCGGCCTGGCGCGCGCTCGACTGATGGTCCCGCGAGTCCTCCGGCACCTCGCGCAGGTAGGTGGCCTCGGCGACGAGGAGGTCCGCGTCCCGGGCCAGGGCCACCACGTCGGGGCTCGGGCCGGTGTCCCCCGTGTACGCGAGCACCCGGCCGCCCGCGGTGAGCCGGATGCCGGCGTTGGGCACCCAGTGCGGCAGCAGGCGGGTTTCGGCCCGGAACGGTCCGATGTCGAGGGCGTCCCCGGCGGTGAACTCGTGCGGCACGTACGCGGCGTCGAGCATTCCCGGCCGGTCGAGGGCCAGCACCGCGTCCAGCGCCCCGGGCAGCGCGTACACCGGCACCGGCGACGGCGGGTCGTCCCGCAGCGCGCGGGCCCGGAGGAACGGGTTCAGGTCGGCGCAGTGGTCGGGGTGCCCGTGGCTGATGAACACGGCGTCCACCTGGTCGGCGGTGACGTGCGCCAGCAGGCGGGGCAGCGTGGCGTAGCCGAGGTCGAGCAGCAGCCGGAACCCGGCCTCCTCCACGAGGAAGCCGCTGCACGCCTGGCCCGCCTCGGGCCAGACCCCACACCCGCCGAGCACTGTGAGCCGCATCGTCCGACGGTACCGCCGCCGTGGCGTTGCGGCGTGCAATGTCACAGGCGGCTCGTAGCCTGGCGGGGTCATCGACGATCGCAGGGAGGCGACGTGCTCGACCACTTCTCCGTAGCGGTGCGCGACCTGGGGGCGGCCGGCGCCTTCTACGACGCGGTGCTCGCCCCGCTGGGCGGGCGGCGGATCATGGAGCCGGGCCCGATCGGCTACGGCGTGGACGCGCCCGACTTCTGGGTCGAGCCCGCGCCGGCCGACGCCGCTCCGGTGCCGGTGCACATCGCGTTCACCGCGCCCGACCGGGCGGCCGTGCGGGCGTTCCACGACGCGGCGGTGGCGGCCGGGGCCGAGGTGCTGCACGCGCCGAAGGTGTGGCCGGAATACCACGCGGCCTACTACGGCGCGTTCGTCCGCGACCCGGACGGCAACAACGTCGAGGCGGTCTGCCACCGGCCGGAGTGAGACGGTGGAGGTCGAACCGGTCGAGCACTCGCCCGTCCGCGCCATCCGCCGGGCCTGGCTGGCCCAGCGCTGGCACGATCTCACGTTCCTGCACTGGGCGGTCCCGCCGGAGCGGGTCGCGCCGCTGCTGCCGGCCGGCACCCGACCCGACACGCTCGACGGGCTCACCTACGTCGGGCTGATCGGTTTCCGGATGGTCGGGCTGGGGCTCGGTCGGGGGCCGGGCGTGCCCTACTTCGGCACGTTCTGGGAGACGAACGTGCGGCTCTACTCGGTCGACGGCGCGGGTCGGCGGGCGGTCGTGTTCCGTTCGCTGGACGCGTCCCGGCTGGTGCCGGTGCTGGTGGCCCAGATCAGCCTGCGCCTGCCCTACAAGTGGTCGGCGATGCGGCTGGAGCGGTCCGGCGACACGCTCACCTACCGCTGCCGCCGCCGCTGGCCGGGCCCGGCCGGCGCGACCAGCGCGATGACCGTCCGCGTCGGCGCTCCGATCCCCGACCCGACGCCGCTGGAGCACTTCCTCACCGCGCGCTGGGGCCTGCACACCCGGGCGTACGGCGCCACCCGGCACCTGCCGAACTGGCACCCCCGGTGGCCGCTGCACCGCGCCGAGCTGCTGCACCTGGACGACGAGCTGGTCACCGCCGCCGGCCTGCCCGCGCCGGACGGGCCGCCGGTGAGCGTCCTGCACTCCCCCGGCGTCCCGGTCGTCTTCGGCGGCCCCACCCGGGTCCCCTGACCCGGTCAGCGCAGCGGGTCAGGGGTGCCGTGCGGGACGTCAGGGCGGCAGCGGCGCACCCGGTCGGCGGCCATCCGACCGCCCACCGCCAGCCCGTGGCGCTCCACCGCCGCCAGCCCGTACGCGCTGCACGTCGGCGTGTAGCGGCACGTCCCCGGCCAGCGGTGCGAGAGCCACCGCCGGTAGCCGAGGATGGCGGCCCGACCGGCCCGGTCCACGGCGGGCGCCCGGACCACGCCGGCGGTCACCGAGCCGAGGGTCAGCAGCGTCGAGAACAGGCCCAGGTCGCAACAGCCGGGACCGTCACAGTCGAGCAGGTCGCAGTCGCAGTCGCACCAGTCCCGGTCCTTCTTCTTTTTCTTGTGGCGTCGCTTCCGCATGATCACGAGGTCATGATGCGACACCGCCGCCAGGCTCCCGTGCCGGCAGGTGGGTCAGGCGGCGTCCGCGAGCGGCGAGAACCGGACGTCCAGGCGCATGTCCAGCGCGCGGGCCAGCCGTTCCAGGACGACCAGAGTCGGCACGGTGCCTCCCGCCTCGAAGCGGGCCACCGCCGACTGCGTCATCCCCGCCGCGCGGGCCAGCTGTGACTGGCTCCAGCCGAGCCCTTCCCGCAGCTCGCGAACGGCGTGCCCGAGCTCGAAGGCGAGGCGCGCGGCCTCGTACGCCTCCTCCGCGCCCGGCTCCGCCATCCGACGCTGCCGCAGCTCTTCCCAGTCGGTCTGCTCTGTCATCACTCCACCCCCTCCGTCACGGTGTGACGCTCGGCTGCACATCGCTCAAGAGCCCTACGTGCCCGCTCGACCTCACGGCTCTCCCGCATCCTCGTCTTGCGGAAGACGGTCAGCAGGATGATCCTCCGCTCGGAGGTGATCCAGTAGGTCAGCCCGATCGCCTCACGCTCCAGGTGGAAACGCAGCTCTCGAAGCTTTCCGTCGAGTTGCCGCGTGTGCGGCTCCCCCAACAGCGGGCCTCGATCGGCGAGCAGATCGACATAGAAGGCGGCCCGAGCGAACTCCGCCGTGGACAATCCCTCCAACCAGTTCCGTACCTCTGGCTCCAGCTCGACCATACCCCAACCCATAGCATCGATGCTATGGGTTGCCGCCCCCTCCGCGTCCGCCCCGACGCGACGTGTCGCGGTAACGGATCGCACGAAGGCCGACCGGAACGGGTCCGGCGGGATCGGGTCGGCGGGCGGCCGGCACCCTAGCGTCGAAGGCGTAACCAGGAAGGAGCACCCGCGTGCTGGACCGCCTCAACCAGGCCATGGACCACCTCGAACAGCGGCTCGACCGGCCGCTGGACGTGCCGGAGCTGGCCCGGATCGCCTGCGTGTCGGAGCACCACTTCCGGCGGCTGTTCTCGGCGTTGGCCGGGGTGCCGCTGTCGGAGTACGTGCGCCGCCGCCGGCTCACCCTCGCCGGCGCCGACGTGCTCGCCGGCCGGGAGTCGCTGCTCGACGTGGCGGTGCGCTGGGGCTACGGCTCGAACGAGGCGTTCGCCCGCGCGTTCCGCTCGGTGCACGGCGTCGGCCCGGCCGAGGCACGGCGCACCGGGGCGGTGCTGCGTTCCCAGCCGCGGATGTCCTTCCGACTCGTCGTCGAAGGGAGCACCAGCATGGACTACCGAATCGTGACCAAGGACGCCTTCCGGCTCGTCGGGGTGAAGGCCCGGGTGCCGCTGGTCCACGAGGGGATGAACCCCCACATCGTGGCGTTCGTCAAGGGCATCGACCCGACGACCGTACGCCGGATCGAGGCCCTCTCCGACCAGGAGCCGCACGGGATCGTCAACGTCAGCGACGACCTGGCCGGGTCCCGGGAGGAGGGCGCCGAGCTGGACTACTGGCACGGCGTGGTGACCGGCGCCGAGGTGCCGGACGACCTGGACAGCCTGCCGGTCGAGGCCGGCGACTGGGCGGTCTTCCGCAGCACCGGCGCGTTCCCGCAGGCGTTGCAGTATCTGTGGCGGGACGTGTTCACCCAGTGGTTCCCGTCGAACCCGTACGAGATCCGGCCCGGGCCGGAGATCTCCCGGGTGCGGATCGCCGAGGGCGGCGGCACCGCCGACGCGGAGCTATGGATCCCGGTACGCCGGGCCTAGGGTCGCGCCGCTGCGGCGGCTCGCGCCAACGCGGCCGGCACGTCGTGCACGTGGTAGGGGTGTTCGCTCGGTTCGATGCCGGCGAGGAACATCGCGTACACGGCGGCCAGTCGCAGCGGCGCGACCGGCCGGAGCAGGTCGACGGCCCGGCGCGGGTCGCTGCCGGGCGCGTCGGCCCGCCACCGGTCGGCCCACGCGTCGACGAGGCGGTCGGCGGCGGCCGGGGCGAGGTCCTCGGTGAGGCGCAGGATGTCGAAGGCGGGGTGGCCGACGAACGCGTCCGCCCAGTCGATGACGACCCGCCGGGACTCGCCGCCGCGCACGTTGCCCGGGTGCAGGTCGCCGTGCACGAGCGTGTCGGGCAGCCCGCAGTCGCGCACCCGGGCGAGCCGGTCGTCGAGCCCGTCGAGCAGGCGGGTGGCGGCGGTGACGTCGTGCCCGGCCAGTCGTTCCCGGATCCACCGGCCCAGCCCCGACCCCCGCAGATCGGGTACGCCGGCGGCGACCAGCCGGTCCACCTCGCCCACGGCCCGCACCTGCACCGCGTGGTGCCCGGCCGCGATCGCCGTCCGCTCACCCTCCCCGGCCCCGTACCGGTCGTCCCCCGGCACGTGCCCCAGCAACACCCGCCCCTCCCCACCCACGGTGAGCACCTCCACCCGTCCGCCGGCCGCCGGGGTGGTGAGGAGCCAGTGGAGGACCGCAGGTTCGTGGCGGGCGAACGGGGGGAGCTGTTTGAGCCAGGCCGGGCCGGTGGGGGTGTCCAGGCGCCAGATGGCGGAGAGGTTCCAGGTGCGCTGCTGGGCCATGGCGGTCACCGGGCGGCCGAGTCGCCGCAGCTCCTCGGTTGCCCAGGCGACGCTGTCCGCCGGGCCGCCGACCTCCGCCCACGGCATGCGCAGCGGGTGCGGCGCGAGGTCCACGACGGCCGGCTCCAGGGGTACGCGAGGAGCGTCGGCGACCTGCGCCAGGTAGCGGACGTGGCCGCCGGGCGGCGCGGGACGGTCGGCGTCGAGCAGCCGCAGCACGGCGAGCTCGACGCCGTGGCGACGGCGGGCCTCCTCGACCACCGAGGCGACCTGCTGCCACCACGGCTCGGGCACCTCGAACGGAGGCAGCGCGCCGACCAGCCGCCCGACGGCGTCGACCAGGACCACTGTGACGGTGCGGGACACGCCCGGACGCTAACCGGGCACCCCTACGGGAGGCGAGCGGATTGATCCGGGGGTGATGCGGGACCGCTCCCGGATGTGGCGGGGACGGGTGGTCGGCAGGCTGAGGCGATGACCACCCTCGATTCCCGGACACGTCCGGCGTACCCCTGGTTGCGACCGACCGCCGTGGCCGCGGCGTCGCTACTGCTCGGCTACGGCCTGCTGCGCCTGCTCGACCGCCTGGACGGGCACAGCGACAAGGGCGCCTGGGCCTGGAACACCGGGCACTCGTTGTTCCTCCTCGGCGTCCTCTGCTTCGCGGCGCTGATCGTCGGGCTGCACGGCCTGTTGCGGAGCCGCTCGACCCGGCTGCGGACGCTTGACGACGCGGCCGCACTGGCCGGCCTGGTCGGCGCGGCCGCCTTCGTCTGGGTGATCCTCGGCGACCTGTTCCCGCGCTTCGCCGCGGCGGTGGACACCCCCGACCCGGTCCTGCTCGGTGGGCCCCTGCTGTTCGAGGTGGGTCTGCTGGTGCTGCTCTACCGGGCGGCGGCGACGCGGCTGCTGCCGGTGTGGGCACCGGTGCTGGTGCTCGTCGGGTTCCTGGCGATCGCGGTGAACCTGGACCTGTTGCCGGTCGGGGCCGCGCTGGTCCTCGTCGGCCTGGCACCGCTGCGGGTCACGCCTCGACCGGTGGGGTGACCGGTCAGCTCCAGACGGTGCGCCGCAGCCCCTGGTGGCCGGCGCACACGTCGCGCTGGCCGCCGGTCCGGCTGATCGCGCCGTCGCGGCACTGCACCAGCCAGCCCCGGTCGGACCAGAACCCGGGTACGCACGCGAACCAGTCGCAGACCCCGGCGGCCGGCTTGCGGATCCGTGCGCCGCCGCAGAAGTCGTACCCGAAGGGGTTCGCCGGGGCGCCGCAGCGCCGCTCGGCGGCGGGCTGCGGGACGGCGGTGCGGGACGGCGTCGGGCGGGTACGCCGCGGCGTCGGGCTGGTGCTGGGCCGTACCTGGACGGCCGGGGCGACGGCCGGCGGCGCGGGCGTGCCGGTGGCCGCCGGGGTGGCGGCGGCGGCCCGTTCCGAGCCGGCCCGGGTGGGCGGGTTGGACTCGAAGAGCATCGCCGGCACGATCAGCGCCAGCGCCGCGCCGACCGCGACGGTCCGCCGGCCGCCGGGCACCAGCGCGGACATCCGGGCCTGGGCCGGGGTGAGCACGGCCGGACGCAGCGGGCGCAGCGCGGCGTGTTCCTCCAGCAGTTCGTCCAGTTCGGCCACGACGGCGGCGCGCTGCTCGATCGCGTCGGCGAAGGCCAGCGTCAGCTTGAACCGGAAGTCGGCCACCGCGCCGGTGGGCAGCAGCAACCCCGAGGTACGGCGCCGGTCCAGCACCTGGATCAGGGTGACCGGCGCGCCCGGGTCGTGGGACAGCCCGGTCATCCTCCCGTACGCCCAGTCGCGCCGGCCCCGCCCGCCGAGCAGCACCAGGCGCCGGTTGGTGAGCACGGCCAGCCCGGCGTCGGACACCCGTACCCCCTCGGGCCGGCGCGGGCGCAGCGGCGGCGGATCGGGGTCGACGGTCAGCTCGGGGGCGGGCAGTACGGCGGTGTGCCGCACCTCGACCAGTTGCGCGGCCGGCAGCGTCCAGAAGACCACCTCGCCGGGGTCCAGCTCCATCGGCAGGCCCGCGCCGGCCCGCACCGACCCGTGGAAGGACACCGCGAGGGTACGCAGCCGCCGCAGCTCGTCGTCACGGCGGCGCCATGCCTCGTCGGCGGCGCGGAAGACGCGCTGCCGCCGCTCGTTCTGCCGGTGCGCCCACCGGTAACGCCATGTGGAACCCGTCGAATCAGTCATCGCCACGCCGACTCCTCCGCCGCGCGAGCCCACCAATCGGGGTGTCATTCATGTCAACGGCGGCGCAGGGGTACGAAGACACGCGAAAGTCGCTAATTCGACCGATCGGCTGATTGACCGCCACTATCGGCGGAAACTCCTGCGTCGATTCACGTTCCGCGCCACCCGGTTCCCGGCAGCCGCGCTTCGCCATGCGCGGTGATGGCCGCGTCGGTAACGTCAGCCGCAGGGCGGGGCGGCGAGCGGCCCTGCGGCGGCGAGGAGGTGCACCGGTGGGCGACCCGGCCGTCGTGGTGGGCGTGGACATCGGCACCACCAGCACCAAGGCGGTCGCGTTCGACACCGACGGGCGCCAGCTGGCCAGCCACTCGATCGGCTACCCACTGGAGGAGCCACATCCGGGCTGGGCCGAGCAGGACCCGGACCTCATCCACGAGGCGGTGCTCGGGGCGATCCGCGCGGTCGTCGACGAGCTGCGCCGGCCGGTCGCCGGCCTGTCGTTCAGCACCGCCATGCACAGCCTGATCGGGCTGGACGCCGACGGCAACCCGCTCACCCCGTCGATCACCTGGGCCGACAGCCGCGCCAGCGCGCAGGCCGAGCGACTGCGGGCCGCGCCGTCCGGACTGGCGCTGCACCGGCGCACCGGCACCCCGGTGCACCCGATGGCGCCGCTGCCCAAGCTGGTGTGGTTCGCCGAGCAGGAACCGAAGCTGCACGAGCGGGTCGCGCACTGGGTCGGCATCAAGGACCTCGTCCTGCGTCGGCTCGCCGAGGCGCTGGTCACCGACCACTCGGTCGCCTCGGCCACCGGGCTGATGGACATCCACCGGCTGGCCTGGGACAGCGAGGCGTTGCGGGTCGCCGGCATCACCGAGGAGCAGCTCCCCCAGCTCGTACCCACCACGCACGTGCTGCCCGGCCTGACCGCCGAGGCGGCCCGGGCCACCGGCCTGCCGGCGGACACCCCGCTGGTGGTCGGCGCCGGCGACGGGCCGCTGGCGAACCTCGGGCTCGGCGCGGTGCAGCCGGGTGTGGTGGCCTGCTCCATCGGCACCAGCGGGGCGATGCGGGTGATGGTGGAACGTCCCGGCGTGGACCCGCTCGGCGGCGTCTTCTGTTACGCGCTCACCGAGAACCGCTGGGTGGTCGGCGGGGCGATCAACAACGGCGGCATCGTGCTCCAGTGGGCCAACGACGCGCTCGCCCCCGAACTGGGCGAGCACGCCGAGGAGGAACTGCTCGACCTGGCCGCCCGGGCGCCGGTCGGCTCCGGCGGCCTGATCATGTTGCCGTACCTGCTCAGCGAGCGGGCGCCGCACTGGAGCGCGCTGCCCCGCGGGGCGTACGTGGGCCTGACCCACGGCCACGGCCGGCCGCATCTGGTCCGGGCCGCGCTGGAGGGGGTCTGCCAGCAGCTCGCCCTGGTCCTGTCGTCGGTCCGCGCGGCCGGCAACGAGGTACGCGAGATCCGCGCCAGCGGCGGGTTCGCCCGCAGCCCGCTGTGGCGGCAGATCCTCGCCGACGCGCTCGGCATGCCGGTGCGCTTCCCCGCCGGGCACGAGGGCTCCGGCTTCGGCGCCGCCCTGCTCGGCATGCAGGCCCTCGGCCTGATCGAGTCGATCGAGGTGGCCGCCGACCTGGTCCGGATCGAGGAGACGGTCCGGCCGGATCCCGCCTCCGCCGCCACCTACGCGGCGCTGCTCCCGCTCTTCTCCGAGCTGTACGACGCACTCGTGCCCACCTTCGCGTCGCTGCGGCGGCTGGCGCCGAGCCTGCCGCCGGAACCATCACCCACCGCTCCTCCCCAATGACCAACCGAAGGTCGTGATCGCCGTGGTCTCACTGCTCGCCGCGCCGGCGGAACCACTCACGAACGCCGGTGACACCCAACTCGTCGTCGCCGCCCTGCTGGGCATCGCCGCCGTGGTGCTGCTCATCGCCTGGGGCAAGGTGCACCCGTTCCTGGCGCTGATCCTCGGCGCCGCGGTGCTCGGCGTGGTCGCCGCCGTGCCCGCCGACAAGATCGTCACCTCGTTCAGCGGCGGGGTCGGCTCCACCGTCGGCGGTGTCGGCCTGCTGATCGCGCTCGGCGCGATGATCGGCGGCATGCTGGCCGAGTCGGGCGGGGCGGACAGCATCGTCGAACGGGTGGTCGGCCGGGTCTCCGGCGGCGCGCTGCCCTGGGCGATGGCCGGCGTGGCGGCGCTCATCGGCCTGCCGCTTTTCTTCGAGGTCGGCGTGGTGCTGCTGGTGCCGATCGTGCTGCTGGTCTCCCGCCGGGTGGACGTGCCGCTGATGAAGCTCGGCATCCCGGCGCTGGCCGGCCTGTCGGTCCTGCACGGTCTGGTGCCGCCGCACCCCGGCCCGCTGGTGGCGATCGACGCGCTCGGCGCCAACCTCGGTCAGACGCTCGCCCTGGGCCTGCTGGTGGCGATCCCCACGGTGATCATCGCCGGCCCGGTCTTCGGCAACATCATCGCCCGGTACGTGCCGGCCACCGCCCCGGAGGCGCTGCTGCCCACCCGGCGCGACGGCGCGGTCGCCGTCGACCGCAGCCCCACCCGCCCCGGCGACGGCCGGCTGGACGCCGACGGTGACCTGGTCACCGCGGACGACCTGGTCAACCCGGGCACCGGCCGTCCCGGCGCGTCGATCGACGAGCCGGCCGGGCCGCGTTCGCGCCGGGCGCCCGCGCTCTGGGCCGCCGTGGTCACCGTGCTGCTGCCCGTGGTGCTGATGCTGCTGCGGGCGATCGGCGAACTGGCCCTCGACGAGGGCACCGCCGGCCGCAAGGCGCTGGACATCATCGGCACCCCGATCGTCGCGCTGCTGGCCGGCGTCATCTTCGCCATGATCTTCCTGGGCTACCGGACCGGGTTCAGTCGTACCCAGGTCTCCGGCTTCCTGGGCGGCTCGCTGCCGGCGATCGCCGGCATCCTGCTGATCGTGGCCGCCGGCGGCGGCTTCAAGCAGGTGCTGGTCGACGCCGGCGTGGGCAACCTGGTCGCCGACGCCGCCGAGGGCGCCAACCTGTCGCCGCTGCTGCTCGGCTGGCTGGTCGCGGTCGGCATCCGGGTCGCCACCGGCTCGGCCACCGTCGCCACCATCACCGCCGCCGGCATCGTGGCGCCGCTGGCCGCCACGCTCCAGGGGCCCGAGGTGGCGCTGCTGGCGTTGGCTATCGGCTGCGGCTCGCTGTTCTTCTCGCACGTCAACGACGCCGGCTTCTGGCTGGTCAAGGAGTACTTCGGGTTGACCGTCGGGCAGACCATCAAGAGCTGGTCGGTGATGGAGACGATCATCTCGGTGGTCGGTTTCCTCGGCGTCCTCCTGCTCGACGTCTTCGTCTAGCGGCCCACCAGCGACGGGCGGACACCTCCCCGCGACTCCCTCTGAAGCTGATATCAGAAACGACTCACGCGCCGGTCGCCGGTCGCCGGTCGCCGCTGCGGGGTGCGGGGCCAGCCGGACGCGGCTGCTGGTCGCGGGAGGCACGGCTACGGCTCGCGCATCGCGGGTCGCGCGTGGCGCGTCGCGGGTCGCGCGTGGCGCGTCGCGGGTCGCGCGTCGTGCGTCGTGCGTCGTGCGTCGTGCGTCGCGGCTCGCGCGTCGTGGGTCGCGGGTCGCGGTTCTGCCGGACGCGGCTACGGGTCGCGGGGGGCCGACCCGGGGGTGCGTGCGGCTGGGGCTGGGGCTGGCGATCCCTCCGGCGACTCCCTTTAGAGCTGATATCGGGAACGACTCACGCGCCGGTCGCCGGTGACCATCGACCGCCGGCTACGGCTGTAGCCGGTGATATCACCAACGACTCAGCTCGAGAGGGAGACAGGGGGCGTACACCGCCCCGGACCCCGGCCGTAGGGGCGCGGCGGCGGACCGTCGCGACTCCGGGCGGCGGGGACCCGGACGGCGGGAACCCGGACGATGAGAACCCGGACGATGAGAACCCGGACGGCGAGAACCCGGACGGCGAGAACCCGGACGGCGAGAACCCGGACGGCGGGAACCGGGAGGGTGGTGCGACAGCCGGTCAGGGGGCCTCGACGCCGGAGATGCGGAACTTGTGCACCTCGGCGCCGAGGATCGCCGTCACCTGCTCCGCGTCCGGCCCCGAGCCACGGAACGCGAGCAGCTGTTCGTCGGACTCCCACCGCTCGTACACGTTGATCCGGCCCGGCTCGACCAGGTCGGCGCTGACCGCGAAGTCGACGCAGCCGGGCGCGGCCCGGGCCGCGCGGACGGCCTCCGCGCAGGACGCCAGGTAGGCGTCCCGCCGGGCCGGATCGACGTAGAGGGTGCCGGCGACGATGAGCATGCGGTCATCGTGCCACCGCCGGCGGCTCAGGCCCGGCTGATCGCGTTGGCGTGGATCGCCTCGTTCAGGTAGGCGGCCATCCCGGGCCGGATCGTCTCGTAGTACGCCGTGAACCGGGGGTCGGCCACGTACATGTCGGCCAGCCCGGTGTGCAGCTCCAGCGGGCAGTCGTACCACCAATCGGTGATGAGCTGGCGGTGCTCCTCGGCCAGCGCCATCGCCTCCGGGCCGTCGGCCGGCGCGCCCGAGTCCATGAGCGCGGCGAACCGCCGGCCCCAGTCCTCGTTCACCGCCTTGTTGCGCAGCCAGTCCTCCTTCGTGTAGCGGCTGGCCCGCTCCTGCGACTGCCGGTACGCGTCGGTCTCGCCCCAGCGCTGCTCGACCTCCTCGGCGTGCTCGTCCGGGTCGAAGTCCCCGAACACCTCGAACCGCTCCTCCGGGGTCAACTGGATCCCCACCTTCCTCGCCTCCATCGCGTGTTCGATCGCCGCGACCATCTCCTGGAGCTTGCCGATCCGCCCGGACAGCAGCTCGTGCTGCCGGCGCAGGTGCGCCGCCGGGTCGGCCGTCGGGTCGTCCAGGATCTCGGCGATCTCGTCCAGCGGGAACCCCAGCTCGCGGTAGTAGCGGATGAGCTGCAGGCGGTCCAGGTCGCGATCGTCGTAGCGGCGGTAGCCCGCCGAAGTGCGCCCGCTCGGCCGCAACAGCCCGATCTCGTCGTAGTGGTGCAGCGTCCGGACCGTCACCCGGGCCGCCCGCGCCACCTGACCCACCGTGTACGCCATGGTTCCCTCCCTTCCGCGACCAAGGCTGCCGCCTCCCGCAGCGTGAGGGTCAAGCCCAATGGTCCGCCCCCGACCAGAAACGGCCGGGGGCGGTGTGCGGGTGCGGGCTCAGGTGGTGATCTTCTCGTGCTCCGGGGCGGCGAACGTCGCGCTGGCCGGGGTGCGCAGGGCGTGCAGCAGGCCGGCGGCGGAGAGCAGCAGGAGCAGGGCCGCGCCGAGGTACATGGCCAGGGCGCCCTGCTCGGCCTTGCGGCCGAATTCGCTGAAGCCGTACGAGGTGAGCAGCAGGCCACGCAGCGTCTCGCCCTTGAACACGGTGTCCCGCTGGGCGCTCACCTCGGCGAGCTGCTTCTGCAGGTCGGCCAGGTTGGCGGCCTTGGCCTGCTCGGCCTGCGCCACCTGCTCGCGCAGCGCGCTCTGCGGCGCGCCGAGGTCGGCGTACGTCTTGCCGCCGGCGATCGACGTCAGGTGCAGGCCGATGTACTCGTTGGCGTAGCACTCGGCCTGCTTGCCGGTGGTGAGCTGCTGGCCGGCGTACTCGCGCAGGCAGTCCGACTTCTTCTCCTCGTCGGACAGCTTGTCCTGCGGGGTGAAGCTGATGTGCTGCGCGGCGAGCTGGTCGTGCACGTAGTTGTTGGCGAAGTTGGCGTTCGTCGTCAGGACGACGCCGACGACGAGCAGCAGGACCGCGAGGCCCAGCCCACCGATGCTGAACAACAGGTCGAGCGTCCGTCGCTTCATCTCTGGCTCCCGGATGGGGGTGTGTGCCGGCTGGTTGACGAGAACCATCGTGGCGGCGACCGGTACGCCGGCAGCAGGGCCGAACCCCCTGTCCCGCCCGGGACCTTCGGCCCGGAGGCGGTGGGGCCGGTCAGCGGGCGGCGTCCACCGGGACCAGCGTGGGGAGCAGGTCGGACAACGCGGTCGGGCGGCCGTACCGCCAGCCCTGGCCCTGCCGGCAGCCGATCGCGGTGACCGCCGCGTGCTGGGCGCCGGTCTCCACCCCCTCGGCCACCACGGCCAGGTCGAACGCGCCGGCCAGCCGGTTGACCATCTCGACGGTGGCGTACGCGCGGGCGTCGCCGGCGTCCAACCGGGACACGAAGGACCGGTCGATCTTCAGCTCGGTTGCCGGGATGCGGTGCAGGTAGCTCAGCGAGGAGTAGCCGGTGCCGAAGTCGTCGATGGCGATGCGGACGCCGAGGTCACGCAACTGGGCCAGCCGGTCGAGCACGGCCTCGCTGCCCTCGATCAGCGCCGACTCGGTGAGTTCGAGCGTGAGCGCGCGGGGCGGCAGTCCGGCCGCGCCCATCGCGCCGGTGACCGTGGCGATCAGGTCGGGTCGGCACAGGTGGGCGGCAGCGATGTTGACGGCCACCGTCACCTCGGGCGCGTGCTCGCGCCAGGTGGCCGCCGCGCGGCACGCCTCGTGGATCACCCACCGGTCGATGCCCAGGATCAGGCCGGTCTCCTCGGCCAGCGGCAGGAACCTCGCCGGGGTGAGCACCCCCAGCCGGGGGTGCCGCCAACGGACCAACGCCTCCGCGCTGCGGACGGTGCCGGTGGCCAGGTCCACGATGGGCTGGAACTCCATCAGCAGCTGACCTTCGTCGACGGCCCGCCGCAGGTCGGCGATCAGCTCGGCCCGGCCGACCGCCGACTCGCGCAGCTCCGCCGTGCACGTCCGGTACGCGGACTTGCCGGAGGCCTTCGCCGCGTACATGGCGATGTCGGCGTCGCGGAGCAGATCGGTGTGCGAGGTGTGCTGCGGCCCGTACTCGGCGATGCCGATGCTGGCCGACGGGTGGACACCGAGGTCCTCCTCGCCGGGCAGCGGTTCGAGCGCGGCGAGCAGCCGCACGGCGAGCCGCTCCGGCGACACCGGGCGGTCCCCGGCGACCAGGACCGCGAACTCGTCCCCGCCGAGCCGGGCGATCATCCCGTCCGGCCCGACCGCGTCCCGCATGCGCTCGGCGGTGGTGGTCAGCAACCGGTCCCCGGCGGCGTGCCCGAACCGGTCGTTGACCTGCTTGAAGCCGTCCAGGTCCAGCAGCACCACGGCGACCGGCCCGCCGGCGCGCAGCGCGCGGCGCAGCCGCCGGATGAACGTCAGCCGGTTGGGCAGGCCGGTGAGCTGGTCGGAGTAGGCGAGGCGACGCAGTCGGCCGACCAACCGCAGGTTCTCGTTGGCGGCCAGCCCCTGCCGCAGCGCGAGCACGCCGAGCAGCGCCATCATGCCGACGAAGACCAGGTGCGGGGTCTGCCCGGTGGGCCGCCGGGACAGCATCACGGCGACGATGGCCCCACCCACCGGCAGGTACGGCAGCGCGACCCGCCACCAGGGCGGCAACGGCGACTCGACGTCCTCCTCCCCGTCCCCGCAGGCCGGGGGCGGGTAGCGGGTGGCCAGGCCGACCAGCAGGTAGCTCAACGGCCAGCAGACGTCGACCGGGTGCCCGGGCGCGTAGCTGCCGTGCGCGACGAGCGAGACGTAGACGGTGTCCGCCCCGGCCCGGATGGCCAGGCCCGCGCCGATGACGGTGAGGGAGCGCCACATCGGGCGGCCCGGCCCGGCGACCGCCACCAGGATGGTCAGCTGCATCAGGTCGAACATCGGGTAGAGCAGCCCGAACGTGCGAAGCGGGTCGGCCAGGTCGGCGTCGGCCACGTCGCGGAACACCAGCAGCCAGCCGATCGGGATCAGCGCGAGCCCGACGATCACCCCGTCGAGCAGCGTGCGGGCCTGCCCGATCAGGCTGCGCGGGCCGGCCCGGGAGCAGAGCAGCGCGGCGGTGCCGGTGACGATGCCGGCGGTGAAGAGACCCCCGACCAGCGGCGTGTGCGGCAGGTCGATCCCGCCGAGCCGCTCGACCGTCCACACCGTACGGCCGAGCGCGGCGAGCACCATGGTGGCCGCGAGCAGGCTCCAGAACCGGCGCAGCGCGTGCGGGTGCCGGCGGGCCGCGCCGACGCAGAGCACCGCCGCCCAGCTCGACACCGCCATCGCGCCGAGGTCGCTGACCAGGGCCGCGCCGGGCAGGCCGGCGACCAGCCAGATCATCTCCCCGAGTACGACGACGACGGCCGCGACGAGTCCGACACGGCCGGCGAGCGGGTGACGGGCCGGCGCCGCGACGGCGAGGCTCACGTCGTGCTGGGGGACAACGATGCGCTCCGGCTCTCTTCCAGACGTGCACCCTCGGTGACGAGGACCGGACGGCGGACGACGAACGGCGCAAGCCTAACCAGCGCCGGGGGCCGCCGCCAGAGTCGTTCGTTGTCGGTCACCGGACCGGTGAGCCGGGCGGGTCCGGCCCGGCGGGACGCCGGGCCGGACCCGCGGTCGTCACTGGACGGTGACGTTGTCCACGTAGACGGCGGAGGTGCCGCCCGCGCCGCTGCCCGGCACGAACTGCACGCCGATCTCCCGGACGTCACCCAGGTTGGCCACGCCGGCAAGCGACAGCGACAGGTTCACCCCGGCCGAGGTCACGGCCACGCTGCCGCCGTCGAACCACTGCCAACCGGCGCCGGTCTTGACGTACAGCTTGGCCTGGCTGCCGGTGCCGAAGCTCCCCCACGGCGCGACCCGCGCGGTGGCGCGCAGCGTGGTCCGCCCGCTCAGGCTGGTGGTGGCGGTCTTCTTCAGGTACGCGGCCCCGGCTCCCAGGTTCACGTCGGACTTGAGCGCGCGGGTGCCCTGCGACGCCCACTCGGTGACCTGCCACGGCCCCCCGGTGACGTTGGCGCCGGTCCACCCCTCGGTGCCCGACTCGAACCCGTTGAGCAGGGTCCCGCCGGACGGGGGCGGGGTGGTGGTGCCACCGCCGCCCGGCTCGGTCACGGCGCCCAGGTCGACCTCGCCGCGGTTCGCGATCCAGGAGTTGTTGAACAGCGTGCTCGCGCCGGAGTTGCGGGCCGGGCCCCAGCCGTCGTTCCAGGCCAGGAAGTAGGACGTCTTCGGGTAGCTCTGCTGGAACGCGGTGACCCAGCGCCCGTAGTCGAACGAGCCCTGGCTGTCCGGACCGATCTCGGCGAACGCGAACGGCTTGCCCAGCCCGACCAGCTCGGCGTACGCGGACTGGATGCCGGAGACCTGCGGGTTGTCGTCGTACGCGTCCATGCCGACGACGTCGGTGTAGGAGGCGCCCGGGTAGTAGGCGGTGCGGTTGCCCCGGCTGAAGTCGGCGGAGTAGACCCAGAGCAGGTTGTCCAGCCCCTTGGTGCCGGTGAGGTAGGTGTACATCTGCTGCCAGACCTGCTTGAACGTGTTCGGGTCGCGGTTGCCCCACCAGAACCAGTCGCCGTTGACCTCGTGGAACGGCCGGAACAGCACCGGAACCCCGGCGTTCTCCAGGTCCTGCAGGCCGGCGGCCATCTTGTCCTGGAGCTGTCGCCAGCGGGCGCCGGCCGCGGTGGACGGGTTGAGCAGGTCGGCGAAGTTGCCCATCGGCGTGTTCAGGCCGCCGCCGTTGGCGTTGGCCGGGCTGGGCAGGTGCACGCTGATGGTGACCAGACCCCCGCTCGTCCACCAGGACTTCAGCGCGCCGTTGCAGGAGTGGTCGACGAGTGCGGTGATGTCGCTGTTGGTCGCCCAGCCGGAGCCGTAGTCGCAGCTGAGGATCGCCGGGTACTGCCCGGTGGCGGCGCGCAGCTCCTCGGTCTGGTTGAGCGAGAAGCCGCTGTTGCTGTAGCCGCCGAAGAAGCCGGAGGCGATCCGGTTGCTGCTCCGGTTGGGCAGGTGGGCGAGCCAGTTGAGCACGTCGCGGGTGGCGGTGGAGGCGTTGGCGTTGACCGGGGAGACGGTGTGCGCGTCGGCCGGGGTGACGACGGTGAGCGCGGTGACGGCGGCCAGGACGGTGGCGGCGGCGGTCGACGCGAGGCGGAACCTGCTGCTTCGCATGGGTCACCTCATTCGGTTCGTGGCGGGCGGTGGTGTGGCAGCCACCAGTGCACTACTGAACCGATTAAGTTTCAAGCATGTAAATGGACTGATACAGCTACTCCTCGTGATGCTCCGGCGGGCCGCCGTGCGTCCACGGCGTCTCCTCCGGCGCCGGGAACGCGCCGCCCGGCAGGAAACCGTCCGACAGGCTGGTCAGGCAGATCCGCTCCCCCACCTCGGGCACGCTGCCCGTCGGGGCGGACAACCCGCGGCCCATCCCACCGGAGAGTTCCAGCACCACCTCCGTCTTGCCGTCCGCACCCGGGGTCAGGAAGACGATCCTGGCCTTCTGTCCCGGGCGGGCCGGCGACCACAACGTCGCGCCCACCGGCATCGGCACCGGCTCGGTGGTCACCACCTGGATCCGGGGACGCAGCACCGGCCGCCGGCCGGAGTCGTCCACCCGCTTCGGGTCGGCCAGCGTCACCTCGCCGACGAACGCCTCCCCGGCCAGCCGGTGCTCGGCCATAACCAGCGGGTCGTCGTACGCCCGCTGCACCGCCCACGCGGTCGCCGCCCGCTCCAGCCGCTGCAACCGCAGCGCCGCGGCCACCGCGCCGTCGCGGCGCGGCTGCGGGCCGCCACCGGCGTCGACGTGCTCGGCGTACGCGGTGAACGCGTCCCGGTCACCGGCCCAGCGACCGGCCACCCGGGCACCGGGCGGCAGCGCCCGCAGCAGCCCGACGCCGCGCCACATCAGCTCCCAGGTGGGCGCGAGCTGGTCGCGCAGCAGCCCGGCCAGTTCGTCGTACGCGGTGGCGCGGGCGGCCGGGTCGTCCTCGGCCCGCGCGTACGCCTCGATCGCCGGGGCCAGCCGGTGGTTGTCGAAGTCCGGGTCGGTGGCCGGCCCCGCCGGCGGGCACCGTGCCGGGTCCTCGGCCGCCACCGCCGCCTCGGCGCCGGTCAGTCCGGCCGGCGGATCGAGCCAGCCGAGCACGGCCGGCAGGTGCAGATCCTCCACCGCGCTCTGCCCGGTCGCCCAGTGCAGCGTCAACGCGTCGGTCAGCGCCAGCAGCGCGGCCGACCCGGGCTGTTCCGCGCGCTCGGCGAAGAACGTCGCCCAGCGGCCGAGCAGCGGCACCGACGGATGCACCGGGTGGTCCCCGTCGACCCGGCGGAACCGGGTGGAGCGACCGAACAGGCGCAGGAACGTGACCCCGGCCGGGTTGGGCACCAGCAGTTGCGGCGCGTCGACGTAGCGGTGCCGGACGTCCCGCCCCCGGTCCACCGCCACCGCCTCGGTCACCGTGCGGAACGAGTCCAGGTAGGGCAGGACGACGCCGGCCAGCTCGGCGGCGAAGGCGAAGCGCTGGTCGCGGTTGCGCGGCTGCGGCACCACCAGCAGCCGGGCCTCGTCCGGCGCGGCGCCGACCAGCGCGGCCAGCGGGGCGTTCGCCTCACCGGCCAGCGCGAGCGGCACCAGCACCAGCGGCCGGTCGGACAGGTGCAGGTGCCGGACCGTCGCCACCGGCTGGGCCGCTCCGGTGGCGACCGCCTGCGCCCGGGCGAGCGCGCGCAGCGTACTCACGCGGGGTTGCCGGTCAGGACCTCGGCCCGCAGGCGCGCGGCGGCGCGCAGCAGCGCGGCGGCCTCCGCCTGCTCCGGCTCGGGGGTGCGGACGCCCTCGGCGAGCGCCAGCACGTCGGCCACCTCGACGACGCCGCCGAGCGCCTCGCGGACCGGCCGGCCCAGCGCCCCGGTGTGGCCGCGCGCCTCATGCCGGCAGAAGGAGGCCAGCTCGCAGGCGGCCAGGCAGTCCGGCGCGTAGCGGGCCGGCACCCGGTGCAACGCGGCCGCGAGCGTGGCCGGGTCGGCCGTCGGGTCGGCGGTGAAACCGGCCGGCACGGCGGCGAGCAGGTCGTCGACCCGGGCCATCCGGGCCAGTTGGCGGCGCAGCACCAGCAGTTGCCGGCGTACGTCGAGCAGGCTGGCCACCGGCTGGTTGGTGAAGTCCCGCGGGCAGACCAGCACCACCTCGTGCGACACCAGCTCCGGGTCGCGGCCCCCGGCGGCGAGCAGGTCGCGCAGCGCCAGCACGTAGACGGCGGACTGGATCGCCGCGGCGGCGACCTTGGCCGGGTCGGCCTGCCCGTCGATCACCGGGAACGACTTGATCTCCACGACGTGGAACCGGCCGGCCAGGCGCGCGGCGACCAGGTCCGGTTCCAGGTGCACCCGCCGGCCGGCCACGTCCAGGCCGAGCAGCGGGTGGTCGAAGAGCGCGGGACCGTCGCCCCCGGCGGTCAACGCCGCCCGGGACCGCTCCGGGCGGTCGTCGTCGGCACCGAGGTCCGTCCAGGTCGCACCGGCCGGCACCGGTACGCCGAGCCGCTCCGCCACCAGGCGCAGCAGCTCCGCCCCGCCGTCGGCCTTGACCTGCGCCTCGAACGCGTTGCCCCGGGTGATCGCGAAGCGGGACTGCCCGAAGCGGGCCGGGAAGCCGAGCCGCTCGGCCAACGCCGGCTTGTCCGCACCGGCGCTGTCCAGCACGGCGCGGCGGGTGCAGCCGGGGTTGCCGGTCAACGCCGCGACGGTGCGGGCGTTGTGCCGCCGGGGCGGCCCCCCACCCCGGATCTCGCTCAGCCGATCTTCCACCCGATGAAGTGTAAGGAAGGGCCCCCTCTTAACGCCTCCGGTAGAGGCGGGGACCCCTGTTAACAGCCCAGGCGTCAGCGGCCGGCGGAGCGGTTCCACGGTGACCGCGGAGACAGCGCCCCCGCCGTCGGTCGACTGCGACGACGGCGCCGGCGACCGGGCGTGCACGGTGGGCGGGCGGCGGTGTGCACCGGTACGGCGGGCGGAGGCACCGGCTGCCGCCCGATCAGCCAGCAGAGGAAGCGGGTCACGGTCAGCCGACCGGGAGGCGCTCGGCGTCGGCGCGGGAGATCTCGTACTCGGCGCCGCAGAACGTGCACTGCTGCGCGTACCGGGTGCGTACCGGGATCAGGGGGATGAAGAAGAGGCTGAACTTGGTGGCCCGCCGGGTGATCACCTGGGCGGCCTGGTTCCCGCAGTGGCGGCAGACCTGGGTGACGACGCCGGACCGGTCGACCTTGGTCCGCAGCCCGAAGATGAAGAACATCGCCCGCCATTACCCACCCGGGGCACGTGTTAAGCGGGGCCCCCTCCTCTACCGGAGGCGTTAACAGGGGGCCCCTCCTTACACCTCAGAGCCAGATGGGCTGCCAGTTGGGCACCTCGTGGAAGCGCCGCAGCTCGGCCAGGCCGGCGACGGTGCCGGTCCACGCCGCGTACGGGGGATTGCCCTGGTCGAAGCCGGACTGCACGAAGGTCAGCTTCGTCCGGCCGCCGGACTCGGCCAGCTCCCACGAGCTGACGCCGGTCGGTCCCCAGTCGACGGAGATCGCCTGCCCCGGCGTCACGTCGAGCACCTTGGCCGCGTAGCCGGCGTCGAAGCCGCCCATCGCGTAGCGACCACCCGCCCACGGCTCGATGCCGATCGGGTAGCCGAACCAGGCGCTCGCCTGCTCGGAGTCGGTCAGCGAGGTCCACACCTTGTCCATCGGCGCGTCGATCAGCATCTCGCCGCGCAGGTCGGCCGAGGTGAAGTCGGTCCGCGGCAGCAGCGGCCTCCCCTCCAGGTGGGCGTTGAGGTTGGCGATCGCCAGCGCCCAGAACGTCTGGAGCACGCCCCGGATGCTGCTGCCGTTCATCGCCTCCTCGAAGGAGAAGTGACTCTGCCGCAGCGTCAGAACGGTGGCGTCGCCGTCGGGCTCCAGCTCGAACTCGGTGGTGGTCTCCACCCCGTCGAGCGTCCACGCGAAGCGCAGCGTCTTCTCGTCGGCGTGCAGCAGTCGCTGGTGCGGCACGTCGCCCTCGGGCGTGTAACGGCCCCAGAACTCGTACCGCCCGGGCAGGTCCACCTCGGCGTGTTCGGCCAGCCAGACGCGCAGCTCGGCGGGATCGGTCAGCGCCCGGCGGACGGTCGCCACCGGCGCGGCGAGACGGGCGCGGACGGTCATCGGGTCACTCATGCTGGTTGCCCTTCGGGTAGCAGGCCACGGCGAGCTTGAAGGCGTCTCCCTCGGCGCCGCCGTAGCGGGTGAACAGGTCCTGCAGCGTCGACTGCAGGTCGTGCAGGAACTCCTGCCGCCGCTCGGCGGGCACCCGGATCTCGCCGGAGACGCCGATCGACGGAAGCTCGGGGGCGGCGCGGTCCAGCCCGGCGATGTCGGCCTGGACCTCCTCCATGAGGTCGAGCAGGTAGCCGAGGCTCAGCTCGTCCTGCGCCCGGCGGGCGCCGCCGATGCGGCCGACCAGCCGCGGGGAGAGCCAGTAGGACCGGGCGACGGCGCGGTAGATGCCCTCGTTGATGCCGCGCACCCGCCGCTCGGCCACCTGCTCGGCCAGCCCGGCCGCGACCAGTTGCTTGACGTGGTAGTAGACGCGCTGCGGCGTCTGCTCCAGCCGGGCGGCGACCTCGGTGCAGGTGCGGGGCTCGGCCAGTTGCCGCAGCACCTCGATGCGCTGCGGCTTGAGCAGGGCTTCGGCCTGCTCGCGCTGTTCCAGATACAGGACGTCTCTCATGGCAAAAGCAAGTTTGTACGTAAAAAACTTGCTTGTCAATAGGGGCGACGAGAGGCCGCACGGTCCGTGCGGCCTCTCGTCGGTACGGGTGTCAGGGTGTCCAGTCGGGGCGCAGCGGATAGCCGTTGACCCCCTGCGGGCCGTTGTGCGTGGCGAGCACCTGGTGCAGCTGGATGCCGTTGCGCTCGAACGCCATCCGGGAGCCGGCCATGTAGAGGCCCCAGACCCGGGCGGTGCCCGGACCCACCTCGTCGACGCAGAAGTCCCAGTGCTCGACCAGGTTGCGGCACCAGCCGGCCAACGTCAGCGCGTAGTGCTGGCGCAGGTTCTCCTCGTGGTGCACCTCGAACCCGGCGTCGTGGATCTCGCTGATCAGCCGGCCCGGACCGGCCAGCTCACCGTCCGGGAAGACGTACCGGTCGATGAACGCGCCGGAGCGGTGCGGGGCGCGGTTGTCGGCGCGGGTGATGCAGTGGTTGAGCAGCCGGCCGCCGGTCTTGAGCCGGGACCGCAGCGCGCCGAAGTAGGCCGGATAGTTGCGCACCCCGATGTGCTCGGTCAGCCCGATCGAGGAGATCGCGTCGAACTGCTCGCGCGGCGCGTCCCGGTAGTCGAGGTGCCGCACCTCGGCCAGGTCACCCAGCCCCTCACGCTCGATCGCGGCCTGCGCCCACTGCGCCTGCGCCCGGGACAGCGTCACACCGAGCGCCTTCACGCCGTACTCCCGGGCCGCGTGCCGGACCATGCCGCCCCAGCCGCAGCCGACGTCCAGCAGCCGCATCCCCGGTTTGAGCGCGAGCTTGCCGGCGACCAGGTCGTACTTGGCCCGCTGCGCCTCTTCCAGGGTGTCGCCCGGGCTGCGGAAGACCGCGCAGGTGTACGTCATGGACTCCCCGAGCACCTTCTCGTAGAAGGCGTTCGACACGTCGTAGTGGTGGGAGATCGCGTTGCTGTCCCGCGCCCGCGAGTGGCGCAGCCCGTTCACCACCCGCTTCCAGCGCGGCGCCGCCTCCTGCGGCGGGGGCGGCGGCGGCATCAACCGCTCCCAGCCCAGCCCCTTGACCAGGGCCAGCGCCTCGCTCACCGGGGGCATCCGCAGCGGCATCTCGTCCTTGAGCACGCGCAACGCCTCGTACGGGTCGCCGGGGTGCACCCCCTCCAACCCCAGGTCGCCGCTGACGTAGGCCCGCGCCATGCCCAGGTCGCCGGGCGCGGTGAGCAGGTAGGACAGGCCCCGCTCGGTGCGGATCGCCAGGGTGATCCCGGCGTCGGCCGGGCCCACCGCGCTGCCGTCGTATCCGGTGACGCGCACCGGCAGGTCGCGGGTGGTGACCGCGCGGATCACGTCCGCCACGGTCGGTCCGGTGCGCCGGCCGCCCGCCGGCGGACCGGCCGGGGCGCTCGCCGCCCCCGGTGTTCGGTCGGTCAGACTCATGCTCGGGATACCGCCTTCTCGTACAGTCCGGTGAGTCGGTGGTCCGGGTCGTAGCGGTCCTTCACGGCGCGCCAGGTGTCCCCGCCGTAGAGCCGGTCGAACGCCGCCCGGTCGTAGTACGCGTCGGAGTAGAGCGACTTGTGGCCGCCCACCTCCGACACCATGCGCTCGATCTGGCGGTTGACGTCGCCGTCGGCGGCTCCCGCCGCGATCGGCACGCTCCCCCAGAAGCCGATGTTCACATAGGTTTCGCCCGGTTGGAGCGGATACAGCGGCCACGCCCGGGCCGATCCCCGGCCGGCCGGCTCACGCAGCCGCAACGGGCAGAGCCAGACCGGTGTCATGCCGACGTCGGCCGCGAACCAGCGCAGGAATTCGGCCGTACGGTCCAGCGGGATCTCCACGTCCTGCACCACCCGCTCGCGCGCCGGCCGACCCCGCCACCTGTCGATCCGGGCCGCCACCTGGTGCCGGTGCTCCAGCCGGACGATGCGGTGGTAGACGTCGCTGCGCCGGTAGCGCTGCGGCCAGAGCCGCCGCACCACCGGGTGCTGCACCCCGAACGCCGCCGAGCACCAGAACCAGTCGGTGTCCCACCGCCAGAGATAGTCGTACGCGCCGAGCACGTCGCGGGTGCGGCGGCGCAGCGAGCGGTAGTAGATCTCCTGGCCGGTGTAGTCCGACGGCGGCCCCTCGGCCTCGTCGGTGAACGTGCCGAGCACGAGGTAGGACTCGCCGGGGCTGAACATCACCCCGTCCATGGCGTCGACCGGGTCGCCGGCCCAGGCGCCCTTGGCGACCACCTCGGCCACCGCGTCGACCAGTTCCTCCAGCCGGGTGAACCGGATGTTGCGCAGGGCCACGTGCCGGCGGACCGGTTGCAGCTCGATGCGCAGCCGGGTGGCGTAGCCGAGGCTGCCCAGCGAGTTGGGGAAGGCGCGGAACAGGTCGGCGTGCTCGCCCTGGGGCCGGGCGGTGACGATCTCCCCGGCGCCGGTGAGCAGGTCCATCTCGGTCACCGACTCGTGCGGCAGGCCGTTGCGGAAGGAGGTGGACTCGATGCCCAGGCCGGTCACCGCGCCGCCCAGCGTGATCGTGCGCAACTGCGGCACGACCAGCGGCATCAGACCGTGCGGCAGCGTCGCGTCGACCAGATCCTCGTAGGTGCACATGCCCTGCACGTCGGCGGTGCGGGCCGCCGGGTCGACGCCGAGCACGCCGGTCAGTCCACTCACGTCCAGGCCCGGCGTACGCGGCGCGGATCGGGGGCGGAACAGGTTCGAGGTCTGCTTGGCCAGCCGTACGGGTTCTCCGGCGGGCACCGCGGCGTAGGAACGCCGCAGCGTGTCCACCGCCCGTTCATGATCACGGACAGCGTGCATGAGATCACCTTACGCTCGGGTACGACAATTCGTGGGATGTCCACGGTGGCCTTCCGCCGACTCGCCGACGACTCGCGGGTTACCGTGACCGCCATGGCGAATCCCGCGCTCACCGCCCTCGACGCCGCCGGCCTGCCGTACCGGGTGATCCGGCACGGGCCGGTGGCGAGCCTCGCCGAGGCGGCCGCGGCGCGCGGCGTCGAGGTGCCCGACGTGGTCAAGACGATCGTGGTGCGCCGGGGCGAGGGCGACCACCTGTTCGTGCTGACCCCCGGCGGCCGGGTCGTCTCCTGGCCGAAGCTGCGCGCCCTGCTCGGGGTGAGCCGGCTGTCGCTGCCCGACGCCGACGCGGCGAAGGAAGCGACCGGCTACGCGCGCGGCACCATCACGCCGTTCGGGTCGCGCACCGCCTGGCCGGTCGTCGCCGACGAGCGGCTGCGCGGCCGGGAGATCACGCTCGGCGCGGGCGAGCACGGGACGGCCGTGGCGCTGGACGCCGACGCCGCGCTGACCGCGCTCGACGCGACCGTCGCCGACGTCACCGATCCGGAACCGACCCGCTGAGCGGTGGCCGGCGGGCGGCTACCGGCATAGCGTGGAGGACATGCCGAAAGCCGTCTGGAACGACCTCGTCGTCGCGGAGAGCGACGACACCGTGCTGGTCGAGGGCAACCACTACTTCCCCCGCGCGGCCCTGCGCGACGACCTGATCCGCGAGTCGGACACCCACACGGTCTGCCCGTGGAAGGGCACCGCCTCCTACTACACGCTGGAACACGGCGGCGCCACCAGCGCCGACGCGGTCTGGTACTACCCGGACCCGAAGCCGGACGCCGAGATGGTGCGCGACCGGGTGGCGTTCTGGAAGGACGTCCGGGTCGTCGACTGAGTCACCGTGCCGCCGGGGCGACTGGCCCCGGCGGCCCCCGGTGGGTCAGGATGCCCCCATGGCCGACCCGCACACCGACCCGTCCGGCACCGTCTACGGCGCCCGCCGCGCCCGCGGCGTCCGGCTGCCGCAGGACCCGTTGATGCGGATCGCGCTGGGCGTCGCCACGGTCGGCGTACTCCTGGGGGTCTTCTTCGCCACCGGCGTGCTCGGCGGCGGCGACGGCCGACCGGTGGTGCCCGCGGCGGCCGTGCCGACCCCGGCGGCGGCCGAGCCGACGTCGGCCGCGCCCACGACGGCGGCCGCGCCCACCCCGACGTCCGCGTCGCCGAGCGCCGCGCCGACCACCCCGGCCGCGCCGGTGGCCACCCCGAAGGTGATCCGGGGCGTGCCGTCCGGGCGCTGCCTGGGCGTGACCGGCGACGACCCGGAGGGCGCGCAGGCCGCGCTGGCCGACTGCACCGGCGGCCCGGAGCAGCAGTGGGTGGTGACCCCGGTCGCCGCCGACACCTACCTGCTGGTCAACGCGGCCAGCGGCAAGTGCCTCGACGTCAACGAGGCGAGCACCGACGACGGCGCCGACATCCAGCAGTGGTCCTGCAACGGGCAGGCCAACCAGCAGTGGAAGGCCAACCCGACCGGCGCCGGGCCGGTGCTGCTGGTCGCCGTGCACAGCGGCAAGTGCGCCCAGGTCGACGACGCGGGCACGGAGCCCGGCCGGGAGCTGGAGCAGGCGCCGTGCGGCGGCGCCCCCGAGCAGCAGTGGGCGGTCGGCTGACCGGTCAGCCCCGGTAGCTCCAGGCCCGCCGGCCGGCCACCACGGGCAGGACGAACGTGGGCTCCTCGGCGGCGCGCCGGCGCAGCAGCAGGGACAGCCCGGCCGCGCCGATCGACAACGCGCCGGCCACGTACCAGGCGAGCGCGTAGTCGCCGAGCCGGTCCCGGACCAGGCCGGCGCCGGTCGCGGCGAGCGCGGCGCCGACCTGGTGGGCGGCGAACACCCAGCCGAAGACCACCGCCCCGGACGCGCCGAACCACTCCCGGCACAGCGCGACCGTCGGCGGCACGGTGGCCACCCAGTCCAGCCCGTAGAAGACGATGAACACCAGCATGCTCGGCTCGGCCCGGCCGGCGAAGAGGCTCGGCAGCACCAGCAGCGACGCGCCGCGCAGCGCGTAGTAGGCGCCCAGCAGCAGCCGGCTGTCGACCCGGTCGGTGAGCCAGCCCGAGGCGACCGTACCGACGATGTCGAAGAGCCCGACCAGGGCGAGCAGGCCGGCGGCGGTGGTCTCCGCCATGCCGTGGTCGTGCGCGGCGGGCACGAAGTGCGTACCGACCAGCCCGTTCGTGGTCGCACCGCAGATCGCGAAGCCGCCGGCGAGCAGCCAGAACGGCCGGGTCCGGGCGGCGGCGGCGAGCGCGCCGACCGCGCGGGCCGCCGCGCCTCCCTCCGGCCGGGCCGGCGGCACGACCTCGGTGGCGCCGTAGGCGGGCCGGCCCAGGTCCGCCGGGTGCTCGCGCAGCAGCCAGACCACCAGGGGTACGACGGCGAGCGCGGCCACGGCGACGACGAGTGCCGCCGTCCGCCAGCCGTGGTCGCGCACCAGCACCGCGACCAGCGGGAGGAACACCAGCTGCCCGGCGGCCCCGCCGGCGGTGAGCACACCGGTGACCAGGCCCCGGCGGCGGACGAACCAGCGGCCGGTGACCGTCGCCACGAAGGCCAGCGCCATCGAGCCGGTGCCCAGCCCGACGAGTACGCCCCAGCAGAGGATGAGCTGCCAGCTCTCGGTCATCACCACGGTCAGGCCGCTGCCGGCCGCCACCAGCACCAACGCGCCGGCCACCACCCGGCGGACGCCGAAGCGGTCCATCAACGCGGCGGCGAACGGGGCGGTGACGCCGTAGAGCAGCAGGTTGACCGAGACGGCGGCCGAGATGGTGGCCAGCGGCCAACCGAACTCGGCGTGCAGCGGGTGCAGCAGCACCCCGGGGGTGGCGCGGAAGCCGGCCGCGCCCACCAGGGCGACGAAGGCGACCGCGGCGACGAGCCAGGCCGGGTGCAGGCGGGATCGGATCACGCACCGAGTCTCGGCCGCCTCGACGCTCGGCGACGAGTGGCCGGAAAGCCATCGTGCGCAATAATCGGGCCATGTCCGTACCGCACCGCATCGCCGTCCTCGCCCTCGACGGCGTGGTCGCCCTCGACCTCGGCACCCCGGCCCAGGTCTTCGGCGCCGCCCGCGACGAGCACCGGAACCCGCTCTACGCGGTCGCCACCTGCACGCCCGGCGGCCGGCCGGTCCGCAGCACCGCCGGCTTCCAGGTGCTCCCCGACCACGGCCTGGAACTCCTCGAGACCGCCGACACCGTGATCGTTCCCGGCATCCACGCCGGTCCGCCGCTGCACGACGGCACGGTGGCCGCCGAGGTGGCCGACGCGCTGCGCGCCGCCCACGCCCGGGGCGCCCGGGTGATGTCCATCTGCACCGGCGCGTTCGTGCTCGCCGCCGCCGGGCTGCTCGACGGCCGCCCGGCCACCACCCACTGGGCGTACGCCTCCCGCTTCCGCGCCCTGCACCCGGCCGTACGGCTCGACCCCGACGTGCTCTTCGTCGACGACGGGCCGGTGCTCACCTCCGCCGGGGTGGCCGCCGGCGTCGACCTCTGCCTGCACGTGATCCGCACCGACCACGGCAGCGCGGTGGCCAACCGGGCGGCCCGGCGCTGCGTGGTGCCGCCGTGGCGGGAGGGCGGCCAGGCGCAGTACATCGAGCGGCCGGTGCCGAAGGCCACCGCGACCGGCACGGCCGCCACCCGGGAGTGGGCCCGGCAGCGGCTGCACGAGCCGGTCGCGCTGCGCGAGATGGCCGCGCACGCCCGGATGAGCGTCCGCACGTTCACCCGGCACTTCCGCTCGGAGACCGGGCTGAGCCCGGCGCAGTGGCTGCTCCAGCAGCGCACCGAACACGCGCGGGTGTTGCTGGAGAGCACCGACCTGAGCGTCGACCGGATCGCCCGCGACGCGGGTTTCGGCACCACCGCCGCCCTGCGCCAGCACTTCCACGCTCGGCTGGGCGTACCACCCACCGCCTACCGCCGCACCTTCCGCGCCCCCGACCAGCCCGAGCCCGCGCCTTTCGCCGATCTTGGAGTTGTGGCGCCTGAGAGGCCAGGCATGTCGGCTTTGTCAACCTCCACGACTCCTTGATCGGCGTCGGTGGTCAGGCGGGATGGGGTTGGCGGCGGAGGGCGCGGAGCTGGGTCAGGTGCAGGGGAAGGTGGACCCGGATGTGCAGGTCGAGGGCGCGGCCCCAGGGAAGCGAATCGTCGACGTCGAGGTCGAAGCCCTCGCGCAGCACGGTCTCCACGGGTGTCTCGGCGGCCGGACCGAGCCGCTCGGCCAGCGCGCAGAGCTTCTGACTGGTGGCCCGCAGCAAAGTGGCGAGCCCGTCCAGCCCGCCGCACTCGGACACCAGCGCGTCGAGTTGCGGCCGGTGGATGGTGTCCAGGTCGTAGTACGCGAACGGTGAGCCGGCCAGGACCGCCTCGGTCGCCTCGCTCATCAGCTCGTCGTTGGCGGCGAGGTGCGCGACGATCTGCTCGGCGCTCAACTGGCCCTCCGGCGGCGGCCCGAACCCGCCCGCGTCCACCTCCGCGAGCACCTGGTCGTACGCCCGCCGCAACTCCGCGGCGTCCACCTCGTCCATGCCCCGCATCCAACCCCCGCCCCCACCTGCCACGCCCCGGCTACCCGGCCCGGTTCACCCGGACGGGGGTACGCGCGAAGGCCGGCACCCGGGTTGGGGGTGCCGGCCTTCGCGTGGGTCTTACTTGGTCCAGTGCTGGTTCACGATGTCGGTGGCCTGCTTCTCCCACTGCGCGTACGCATCCGGGTAAGCCGACACCTGCACGGTCTGGGCGGCGTCGGTCAGGGGCATCTTCTCCCAGCCGTCGACCTGCTTCAGGCCCTTGAGGAACGCCAGGGTGGAGTACTCGGGGTCGGTGATCTGCTCCGGCGTGCCCCAACCCGAGGAGGGGCGCTGCTGGAACAGGCCCAGCGAGTCGTGATCGTTGCGGTCGCCGAGGTGGCCGAGGTTCTCCAGCTTCGACTCCTGCAGGGCGGTGGCGATCGAGATGACCGCGGCCCGCTCGGGCAGGCCGGCCTTCTTCGTCGCGGCGATGATCGCCTTCGCGTTCGCCAGCTGCTCGTCGTTCAGGGTGATGGTCGACTGCTCACCCTGCACGGTGGCGACCGCGACGGGCTTGGCGGCGGCGTGGGCGGGGGTGTCGGTGTGGGCGGCGACCGGACCGGCGAACACGCCACCGGTGAAGGCCAGACCAGCAATACCAAGGATGCTCTTACGCAGGATCGTGTTCATCAGGGGGGCTCCATTCGGGGGTCAACACACCCGGGGGGGGTGTGGGCACCGTCAGGCGCTCGAAAAGTCTTGAGGGATCCGGCTGGCTCGCGGGGCTGGGGGCCTCGTCGCGGCGCCGGGATGATGTGTAACGACCGGCCACCCACCGTCATTCCGGGGTGGCGGGGCGGGGTGCGCTCCACCTGCTCGGTCGTGCACCGGGTTACAACGCCGCCGACCCACCGCCGATTCCGCCGCCAGGGTGCCGCCCACCACCACCGAACCGGACACCCACCCCACACGGGCCGCGCGGGTGGAACACCACGGGCGCATCCCGAGCCCACAGTCAGCCGCCCCGTTCCGCCCACGGCACGCCAACACGTTGCCCCACCCGAACTGCGCAACACGCGGCAAACGACGCGGCAGGAAGCCCGACCACTGTCGGTAGCCAGTCGGCAGGCCGATCAGTCGCAAGACCGATATACCGCTGAGTCATATTTATGACCCAGCGGTATATCGCGCAGAAGTGATGTGCCGCTGGGTCGCCGGGCCATCGATGAAGGAGTCGACATGCGCCCCGGAGGCAAGCCGCAAACTCCTTGATCAACCCGTCGAGCAGGACGCAAAGACCAAGGCGGGAGGGGCGCATGGACTGCCGCGACAGGCGCCGTGCGGGGCAGCGGCCACCCTCATCCGGGGACGGGGAGCGGCCGCGTCGACGCCGAGGGCGCGGGGTCGCAGCGGGAGCGGGTCAGCGGCGGCCGTGGCGGGCGCGCAGGTAGTCGGAGACCACGTACTCGCCGAGATCGTCAAGGTCGGGCGTGAACATCCGGCCCCTCGACCGCCGCGCCACCGCGTCCACGAACCGGCGCAGCCCGGGGTCGTCGCCGAGCATGAACAGGTTGAGCGCGACGCCGTACCGGGTCAGCTTGTCCACCTCGCGGATCGTCGCCGTGATGGTCTCCGGCAGCGGCGGCCAGTGGAAGTACGCCTCGCCGTCCTCCGGGTCCAGGTGGGCGGTGGGTTCGCCGTCGGTGACCACGAGCACCACCGGCTCGGCGCCCGGGTGGCGGCGCAGGTGCCGGCCGGCCAGCCGCAGCGCGTGCTGCAGGTTGGTGCCCTGCTGCATGTCCGGCTCCACCGCGGCCAACTCCTGCTGGGTCAGCGGCATCGCCTCCCGCCCGAAGCCGACGATCTGCAACGCGTCCTGCGGGAACCGGGTCGCCATCAGGTGGGACAGGGCCAGCGCCGTCTGCTTCATCGGCCCCCAGCGCCCCTGGGAGATCATCGAGTACGACAGGTCGACGCAGAGCACCACCGCGGCGGACGCCCGGCGCTCGGTCTCCATCACCTCGAAGTCCTCGACCGCGAGCCGCACCGGCACCCCGGTGCCGGATCGGCGTACCGCGCGGGTGAGCGTGCGCACCACGTCCAGCGGCTGCTCGTCGCCGTACTCCCAGGGGCGGGAGCCGCCGCTCACCTCGCCGGCGGCACCGGCCGAGCGCAGGTCGTGCTGGCCGCGGGGGCCGGCCGTCAGGTCGGCGAAGACGCGGCGCAGCGCGGTGCCGGCCAGCCGGCGCAACGCCTTCGGGCTGAGCGTCAGCCCCTCCGCGTCCCGGGTGACCCAGCCCTGGCGGCGCAGTTCCCGCTCCAGCTCGCGCAGCCGGCGTACGTCGTCGGCGGCCTCCCGGCCGAGCGTCCGGGCGACCGCCTCGACGTCGACGTCGTCCAGGGTGGCGCCCGGCTGGTCCTGGTCGAGGGAGTCCAGCAGCTCGTCGAGTTCGGCGATCTCGTCGAGCGCGCCGGCGGCCTCGCCGTACCCGAGGGGCTGGTCGCCCCGGACCCGCTCGCCGCGCCGCCAGTTCAGGTCGGGGCGCAACGACCGCAGGTGCTCGTCGAGCTGGGACAGCTCACCGGCGAGCCGGTCGCCGAGGGACTGGCGCATCAGCCCGGCCAACTCCTCGCGCTGCCGGTCCGACAGCGACCGCATCAGCCGCTCCCCCGCCGCCGCCCGGCGGGCCAGCACGTCGACCAGCTCGTCGACGTCGCGCGGGCGCTCCGGGAAGAACTCCCCGTGCCGGCGCATGAACTCGGCGAACGCGTCGGTGGTGTCCTCCGAGCGGGCGTGCCGGGCGAGCAGGTCGTTGAGGTCGCGCATCATCTCGGCGAGCTGCCGCTGGGCGGCCGGGTCGGCGGCGGCCCGCGCCGCGTCGCGCAGGCCGGCGAAGCGCTGTTCCAGCACCTCGCCGCGCAGCCCGTCGAGGATCCGCTGGTAGGTCTGCCGCGCCTCGGCGCTGGCCCACTCGTACCCCTCCAGCTCGGCCACCGCGCGGGCGGTGGAGCCGGGCAGGTTGTCCAGGACCGCCTCGGCGAACCGCGCGTCGTCGCCGTCACGACCGCGCAGCTCGTCGCGTTCCGCGGCGATCGCCTGGTCGAGCAGGGCCCGGGCCCGGGTCACCGCGCCGTCCAGGTCGCCCCGGCGCAACGCCTCCCGGCGCAGCCGGCGGGCCCGGGCGGCCAGGTCGTCCAGGCCGCCGCGCCCCTGCGGGCCGCGCCGCAGCAGCTCGCGCAGCGACTCCCGCAGGCTGCCGCCGGCCAGGACCTCCGCGCCGACGGCGTCCACCGCGGCGCGCACGTCGTACGGCGGGGCGAGCGGGTCGGGCCCGCCACGCCACTGGCCGTACCGGAACCGGTTGCCGGCCACGGTCAGCCCCGGCCGCCGTAGACGGTGCGCCCGGACTCGGTGACGTCCTTGCCGAGCCGGCGGGTCAGGTGCAGCCCTTCGAGGACGAACTCGATGCCGGCGGCCGCCTCCTCCGGGCTGGGCGCGTCGCCGAGGCCGAGCCGGTCCAGCACCTTGGCCAGCCCGGGCACGGTGCCGACCTGGCGCAGCAGCTCGGCCGAGGAGACCAGCTCCCCGGTCTCGACCACCTCGCCCTCGGCCACCAGCGCGGTGAAGCCGGACAGGTCCAGCCCGGCCAGCCGGGCCCGGAACGTCTCGGCGGTGGCGGTGCGCAGCAGGTGCCCGAGGACCTCGATCTCGCGTCCCTCCTCGCCGCTCTCGAACTCGACCTTCCCGCGCAGCGTGGACGTCACCGACACCGCGTCGCCGACCCGCGCCACGGGCGCCTCGGCCCGGTCGGCGGGGGCGCCGGCGAGCAGGCCGGAGCGGCGCAGCGCGGAGGCGGCGACGGTCTCCGCGGCGGCGATGGCGAACCGGGCGGAGACGCCGGAGCGCGGGTCCACCGACGGCGACTCCCGCACCGCGCGGGCGAACCGGGCCAGCACCTCCAGCACGTGCTCCGGCACGGCGGCGACCAGGTCGGCCTCCTGCCGGATCAGCGCCAGCTCCAGCTCCAGGTCGAGCGGGTAGTGGGTGCGGATCTCGGCGCCGAAGCGGTCCTTGAGCGGGGTGATGATCCGGCCCCGGTTGGTGTAGTCCTCCGGGTTGGCGCTGGCCACCAGCAGCAGGTCCAACGGCAGCCGCAGCTGGTAGCCGCGGACCTGGATGTCTCGTTCCTCCAGCACGTTGAGCAGCGCCACCTGGATCCGCTCGGCCAGGTCGGGCAGCTCGTTGACGGCGAAGACACCCCGGTTGGTGCGCGGCACCAGCCCGAAGTGGATGGTCTCCGGGTCGCCGAGCGTGCGCCCCTGGGCGAGCCGGACCGGGTCGACGTCGCCGATCAGGTCGCCGACGCTGGTGTCCGGGGTGGCGAGCTTCTCGCCGTAGCGCATCGAGCGGTGCAGCCAGCCGATCGGCAGGTCGTCGCCGGCGGAGTCGACGAGCGCGCGGGACGCCGGGGTGAGCGGGTGCATCGGGTGCTCGTTGAGCACCGAGCCGGGGATCACCGGGGTCCACTCGTCGAGCAGCGCGCCGAGCGCGCGGATCAGTCGGGTCTTGCCCTGCCCGCGTTCGCCGAGCAGCACCATGTCGTGGCCGGCGAGCAGCGCGCGCTCGACCTCGGGCAGCACCGTGTCCTGGTAGCCCACGATGCCGGGGAAGCGGTCCTCGCCGGCGCGCATCCGGGTGAGGAGGTTGTCGCGGATCTCCTGCTTGACCGTGCGGTACTGGTGGCCAATCGCGCGCAACGCGCCGAGCGTGCCGGGCAGCTCGGCGGGCGGGACCGGGGAAACCTGGTTGGGAGCGGTCACCCGACCCACGCTAGCTCAGAATTCCCGCACCGCCCGGTGGTCGGTCCCGCCCCGTGACCGGGACCGACCACCGGGGGCGTTCAGGCCCGCCGCCGCAGCTGGTACGCGTACGCGGCGGCGGCCAGGGCGACCGCCCAGACCGGCCAGAGCGCCATCGGCAGGGCGGCGGAGTTGCCCTCGCGGATCAAGTCGGCGAACTCCGGCGCGGCGAGCAGATCGAGGCTGGCCGCCAGCACGGCGAGGGCGACCAGCCCGGCCGGGACGACGGCGAGGAGCACCGGCACCGGGCGGCCGGCCAGACCGGGCAGCCAGCGCGGGAACCGCTCGCCCCAGCGGGCCACCAGTCCCAGCGTGAGCACCGCGCCGACCACGGCGAACGCGCCCAGCCCGGCACCCGCCCAGACCGCGCCGTCGGCGCGCATCTCGGCGAGGGTCTCCCGGGTCATGCCGAGCGGGATGTCGAACAGCCAGGCGAAGCGGGTGAGCGCGTAGAGCACCGGGACCACGGCGGCGGTCCACGCCGCCCACCGTCCCCAGCGGGCGGCCGAGGCGGGCGTGGTCCACGCCGGCGCCGGCCCGTCGGCGACCCGCCGCCGCCAGCGCACCAGCGCGCCGGCCAGCAGCATCCCGCCGGCCAGGGCGGCGAAGCGGGCGAACAGCGGCCAGGTGAAGAGCTCGGCGTAGTCCACCGGCGGCCAGCCGAACGGCGCGCCGATGATCAGCATCGGCGCGTAGCCGAGCAGGGCCAGCACCCGCATCCCGGGCACCACCACCGCCAACGCGAGCGCGACGGTCGCCGCGTACCCGGTGATCAGGGCGCGCAGCGGACGGGACGGGCGGATGCTCGTGCCGGTCATGGCCAGGGCGGCGACCGCGGCGGTCAGCAGCACCGCCGCGAACAGCGGCGGGCCGACGGAGACCGGCACCAGTCGGAGCAGGCCGGCGGCGTCGCCGCCGTGCGGGTCGTTCGCGCCGAACGGGTAGCCGGCGCCGGTCAGCGTGGACACCAGGGCGAGCACGCCCCAGCCGCCGAGCCAGGCGGCGGCGAGCGGAGCGACCGGGTCGAGTCGATCACGAAGTGGCAGGTTCATGCGTCTCAGCCTCGGCCGGACGGCCACCGGAACCCTCCCGCGCCGGGGTGGACCCGCTCCCCCGTGGGAGGGACCGGGTCAGCCGGCCGGGACGACGAACCCGGACTCGTAGGCGGCGACGACCGCCTGCGTCCGGTCCCGCACCCCGAGCTTGGCCAGCACGTTCCCGACGTGTGTCTTCACCGTCTCGACGCCGACCACCAGGCGGGCGGCGATCTCCGGATTGGACAGCCCGGCCGCCATCAGCCGCAGCACCTCGGCTTCCCGGTCGGTCAGCCGCGCGGCGTGCAGCCGGTCCCCGCCGCGCCGCCCGTACGCGCCGACGAGCTGCCGGATCGCGGCCGGGAAGAGCAGCGACTCGCCGGCCGCCACCACCCGGATCGCCTCCACCACCTCGGCCGGCCGGGCCCGTTTGAGCAGGAAGCCGCTCGCCCCGGCGCGCAGCGCCTCGTAGACGTACTCGTCGTTGGCGAACGTGGTGACCACCAGCACCCGGGGCGGGTCGGCGGAGGCGGCGAGCAGCCGGCGGGTGGCCTGGATGCCGTCGATGGCCGGCATCCGCACGTCCATCAGCACCACGGCCGGGCGCAGCTTCGCCACCAGCGGCGGCACCTCGGCCCCGTCCGCCGCCTCGCCGACGACGCGCAGGTCCGCCTGCGCGTCCACGATGGCCCGCAGGCCGACCCGGATCAGCTCGTCGTCGTCGACGATCAGCACGTCGATGGTCACCCGGGCTCCTCCCTGGGCGCGGGCAGGGTGGCCCGGACCCGCCAGCGGTCGCCGCGCGGGCCGGCGTCGAGGTGCCCGCCGAGCAGCAGCACCCGCTCCCGCATGCCGTCCAGCCCGCGCCCGCCGCCGGTCGGCCCGGTGGTGCCACGCACGGCGTTGACCAGCTCGATCTCCAACCCCTGCGGGGGTACGGCGACCCGCAGCGTCACCGGTCCCCGGCCGTGCCGGGCGGCGTTGGTCAGCCCCTCCTGGACGATCCGGTAGCCCTCGCGGGACACCACGGCGGGCAGCGCGTCCAGCGCCCCGTCGACCCGGGACTCGACGACCAGCCCGGCGGCCCGGGCGGCGGTGACCAGCCGGTCCAGCCCGACCAGCGTGGGTTGCGGGGCGTTCGGCGCGGGCGTCGGCCCGGCGTCGGTCTCGCGGAGCAGCCCGAGCACGTGGTCGAGGTCGTCCATGGCCCGGCGGCTGGTCTCCTCGATGGCCCGCAGCGCCCGCCGGCTGAACTCGGGGTCGGTGTCGAGCAGTTCCCGGGCGGCGCCGGCCTGGAGCGTCGCCACGGTCAGCGCGTGCCCGACCGAGTCGTGCAGCTCCCGGGCCAGCCGGTTGCGTTCGGCCAGGCGGACCGCGCGGGCCTCCAGCGCGGCGATCCGCTCGGCCTGGGCCGGGCCGAGCAGAACCGGGGCCATCGAGGCGGCGAGCGCGCCCAACCCGGCCACCGCGTAGCCGAGCGCGACCAGCACGGCGGCGCCGGCCAGGCCGGCGGTCACCGGGCGGGCCGGGTCGAACGGGCCGAGCCGCTCGTCCGACACCGCGCCGACGTCGAGCCCGGCCAGGCCGGCGACGAAGACCAGCGCCATCGGGAACGCGCTGATCGCGGCGAACAGCACCGTCGCGCCGGTGGTCAGGTGCAGCGCGATCCAGAGCGCGGCGCGCAGCCGGGTCTCCCGGTCGATCCGGTGGCCGGGGGCGGGTTCCGGCAGGTCGACCGCGAGCAGCGCGCGGGCGGCGGCGATCTCCAGCGCCCGGCTGCCGGCCAGGAACACCGGCACCACCGCGAGCCCGACGCCGACCAGCAGCAGCCCGACGCCGGGCGGACGCGGCACCCCGCTGCTGGTCAGCAGCTGCGCGAACGCCACCGCCAGCAGCGCGTACGGCAGCGCGAGCACGCCGCCGAGCAGCAGGAACACGGCACGCCGCCAGGTGCTGCCGCGCACCAGCGGCGCGAGGACACCCCGGACCGTCACCGGGTCATTGTCCCGCCGCCGGCCGGCCCGCGACTCCCCCGCGCCGGGGAGATGTCCTCAGCGGTGGTCGCGGACGTAGGCCTCCGGGTCCTTGTCGTGGAAGCGCAGGTTCCGACCGTTCTTGTGCTCGCCGTAGAAGGTGAGCCACCGTGCCCCCAGCTCGGCCCGCAGTTCCACGCTCGCGTGCCGGCGGAAGTCGGGCAGCGCCTCGTCCTCCTCCTCGGCCAGGTGCTCGCTGTTCTCCTTGCGGGCCGTGCCCACCGCCGCCCACCAGGCGTCCGAGCCGACCTCGTGCCGCTTCGACTCGGCGACCGCGTCACGGATCTTGTTGTGGTCGCCGATGGCGTCGGCGGTCTCGTCCTCGCCGTCGTCGCCGTGCTTGACCAGGTGCGGGTAGAGGATCGCCTCCTCGGCCTCCGCGTGGATGTCCAGGTGCAGCGCGAGCGCCTCCCAGATCGCCAGCATCTCGGCCGGGTCGCGGGCGTCGTCGAGCCGGGCGAAGCCGCGCCGGAAGGCGGCGTGGTCGTCCAGGATCAGTGCGGTGATGTCGTCCATGCGGTCACTTCCCCAGTCGGGCGCGGATCATCTTCGGTACGGCGGCCAGGCCGGTGACCGGGCGGAACGCGCGCGCGGCGGTGGCCAGCGCGGCGTACTCGTCGTCGGTCAGGTCGATCTCGGCGGCGGCCGCGTTGCGTTCCATCTGCTCCACTCCGGACGCACCGGGGATGGCGACCACGTTCGGGTGCCGCAGCACGTACGCCAGTGCGATCTGGCTCGGCGTGGCGTCGTGCGCGTCGGCCACCTCGCGCAGCGTGGCGATCAGCTCGGTGCCGCGTGCCAGGTTCTCCGGCAGGAAGTACGGGTTGGCCCGGCGCACCGCCCCGGCCGGCGGGTTGGCGGCGTCGTAGCGGCCGGAGAGGAAGCCCTGGGCCAGCGGGCTGTACGCGATGACGATCCGGCCGGCCTGCTCCGCGTACGGGATCAGGTCCTCCTCGGGGCCGCGGTCGAGCATGCTGTAGCGGACCTGGTTGCTCAGCACCCGGCGGCCCAGCGCGGCCTCGGCGAACCGCCACCGGCGCAGGTCGTAGTTGCTGACGCCCACCTCGCCGACCAGGCCGACGTCCTGGAGCGTGCGCATGCCGCTCATGGTGGTGGTGTCGGCGACCACCGGGTTGGGCTGGTGCACCTGGTAGAGGTCGATGCCGTCGACGCCGAGCCGGGCGGCGGAGGCGACCGCGCGCTGCTGCACCACCGGGGCGACCGGGAGCAGCGGGAAGATCTTGCTGGCCACCACGACCTTCGCCCGGTCGTCGCCGAGCGCGGCACCGAGGATCCGCTCGCTGCGGCCGAAGCCGTAGAGCTCGGCGGTGTCGAAGAGGGTGACCCCGAGGTCGAGCGCCCGCCGCACGATCTCGGCGGCGCGGCGCTCGTAGTCGGGGCCGTAGCCCCACTCACGGGAACCGAACTGCCACGTGCCGAGGCCGATCTTCGAGATGGGCTTGGGGGTGTCGAGCCGCACGAAACGCATGGATCCGACGCTACCCGCGCCGCCGTGACCGCACGCCTGTTCGCCGGTGGCGGCAGAATGATCAGGTGACCTACCTCGCCAGCGACGACCGTTACGAATCGATGCGCTACCGGCGCAGCGGCCGCAGTGGGCTCCGGCTGCCCGTCATCTCCCTCGGCCTGTGGCACAACTTCGGGCCGGACCGGCCCTTCGAGCGGCAGCGCGACATCGTCCGCCGCGCGTTCGACCTCGGCATCACCCACTTCGACCTGGCCAACAACTACGGCCCGCCGCCGGGGTCGGCGGAGGAGAACTTCGGTCGGCTGCTCGCCACCGACCTGAAGCCGTACCGCGACGAGCTGGTCGTCTCCACCAAGGCCGGCTACCTGATGTGGCCCGGCCCGTACGGCGAGTGGGGCTCCCGCAAGTACCTGATCTCGTCGCTGGACCAGTCGCTGCGCCGGATGGGCCTGGACCACGTCGACATCTTCTACTCGCACCGGTTCGACCCGGACACCCCGCTGGAGGAGACGATGGGCGCGCTGGACGCCGTCGTCCGGTCCGGCAAGGCGCTCTACGTCGGCATCTCCAACTACGACTCGGAGCAGACCGCCCGGGCCGCCGAGATCCTCCGCGACCTGGGCACCCCGCTGCTGATCAACCAGCCGTCGTACTCGATGCTCAACCGTTGGACCGAGTCCGACGGCCTGCTCGACACGCTGGAGCAGGTGGGCGCCGGCTGCATCGCCTACAGCCCGCTGGCGCAGGGCGTGCTCACCGACCGCTACCTGGACGGCATCCCGGCCGACTCGCGCGTGCGGACCAGCGTGTTCCTCAACGAGAGCGACCTGGACGAGGCGCGGATGGCGACCGTCCGCGGGCTCGCCGCGGTGGCCGAGCGGCGGGGCCAGACCCTGGCCCAGCTCGCCCTGACGTGGGCGCTGCGGGACCCGCGGATGACCAGCCTCATCGTCGGCGCCAGCAGCGTCGCCCAGTTGGAGGGCAACGTCGCCGCGCTGGACAACCTCGACCTGGCCGGCGAGGACCTGGCCGAGATCGAGCAGCTGCTCGACTGAGGCTCACCAGATCCGGCGCCGCCCGGCGCGGTGGTTGCGCACCCCGCACGGCCGCCCGGGCGGCGGGCCGCCGGCCCGTCGCAGCCGCAGGCCGACCACTGTCGCCAGCAGCGCGGTGACCACCGCCGCCGCGCCGATGACCAGCGGCCGGGAGAGCGGGCCGGTGTCGGTCACCGCCGCCACCGGCACCCCCGCCGCCGGCTCGTCGCCGGTCGCCGGCACGGCGAGGGTACGCGGGGCCGCCGCGCTCGCCGACGGCTTGCTCCTGCTCCCGGAGCCACTCGCGGCGGCCCGGAAGATCACGTCGGAGCAGGAGTAGTAGGTGTCCTGGGTGCTGGAGTTCTGCCAGATCACGTAGATCAGGTGCCGGCCCGTGCGCCCGGTCGGCAACCGTCCCGGCATCTCGTACGCGCCGGCCCGGATCGGCGGGTCGGTGACCTCCAGGAACGGCTTCTCCTCGACGTCGGCCCAGGTCAGACGCCGGTCCGGGGCGTACGACCGGGTGGTCACGTAGAACCGGAACGTGCCCTCGTGCGGGATGGTGGTGCGATAGCGGAACGTGTGCCGGGCCCCGGCCGTGAGCGTGGTGGCGGGCCAGTCGCTGCGCGGCAGGTCCAGTCCCCGGTACGCGGAGAGCCCGCCACTGCACAGCTCCCCGTCCGGGATGCGTTCCCGGTCCCGCCCGTCGATCCGGGCCACCCGGATGTTGTCCCACTCGCGTACCGCCGCGCCGGCGGCGATCGCGGCGCGGCAGGCCGGTGTCTGTGCCCGGCCGCCCTCCGGACCGCAGGCCGCCGCCCGGCTCATCGGGCTGGTCGGCGCCCCGTGGGCGCTCGCCGGCACGGCGGTGGACAGCAGCGTCGCGGCGACGGCGGCGAGCGCGGCGAGCGCGCGACGTGTGTCCATGTGATCGACCTCCCGCGCACTGGTACGGGCGGGAGGCGGCAAAGGTTCGATCCGCGTCGACGCCCCGACCGGTCAGGCTCGGCTGGCCGAACGGACAATCGGGGCGGCAGCGCGGCCGGGTTGGGCCCTACAGTGACGACACCCTGTGATCAAGGAGCGAGCCTTGCCCGAGCCGGCACAGCCCCCGAGCCGCCCCGCGCCGCCCCGGCGGACGGGTCACCGGCGGGCGTGGTCCCGCCCGCCCCCCAGCCGTACCTGCTGGTCCTGCCCACGATGGAGGGCGCGCCACCGCCGGTGCCGTGGCCCGGCGCGGAGGGGCAGCCCGCCTGGGCGATCCCGGTCACCGTGCCGGCCGGCACCCAGGGCTACGCGTTGTTCGTGCCGCTGGTCCCGGCGGCCGGTCAGCCGGCCACCGGCGTGCCCGCCCAGGCCGGTCCACCGACCGTCGAGGGCGCGACCGCGCCGACGCTCGCCGCGCCGCCGTCCCGGGCGGGCGGGCAGTCAGCCGTCCCGGTCGCAACCGGCACGGCCGAGAGCGGGCGCACCGCCGGCGAGCCGAGCGGGAGCAGCCCGGCCGGGGCCGGCCCGACGTCCGGTGCGCCGAGCGCGGCCGACAGCCCGGCTGCGGCCGGTCCGGCCGACGGCGGCCCGGGCGACGATGGCCCGGGTGACGATGGCCCGGTCCTGGTCGCGGCGGACGCCGACCCGGCGCGTCGACCGGCGACGGCGACGTCCGGGGCCGCCACGGGCTCGAACACCACGGCATCGCCCCCGGCGGTCACGGCCGTGCGACCCTCCCCGTCCGCGGTGACCGCCGCCGGGCCGGCGGGACAGGCCGGGCCGCAGCCCGCGCCCGTCGGCGCCGGCACCACGGTGGCGCCGGCCGGCCCGCACCCGCCCGCCGCGCCGCCGTACCAGGACATGCGGCCCTGGGGCACCTACCCGCCGCCGCAGAGCTGGGCTCCCCGGCCCCGGGTTGCCCGCACGTCGTTCCTCGGCGCCCGGTGGCCCGGCCCGAAGCCGGCCACCGGCCGGGCCGTGCCGCTCGCGGTGCTCGCCGGCGCGCTGGGCAGCGCGGTCTTCGTGCCGCTCGGCCGGGTCGGCATCGGTTGGTTCCTGGGCTGGCTGACGCTCACCGTCGCGGTGCTGCTCGCGGTCCGCGCGAAGACCGCCGAACTGCCCCGCGCCGACCGGCTGATCCGCCTCGGGTGGGCGGTGGCGGCCCTGGCCCTGATCGCCGTGCCGGCCGTCCGCAACGCCTGGTGGCTGGTGACGTTCTGCGTGCTCGGCGCGCTGGGCTGCGCCACGCTCGCGATCGCCGGCGGCCGGTTGGTCCGCTCGATCCTGTTCGGCCTCGTCGCCACGCCGTTCGCGGCGCTGCGTGGCCTGCCCTGGGTGCGCCGGCACGTCAGCGCCTCGCCGGAGGCGACGACGGTCCGCAAGGTCACCGTGTCGGTGGTCGCCACCCTGGTCGTGCTGGTGGTCTTCGGCAGCCTGCTCGCATCGGCCGACGCGGCGTTCTCCGAGGCGCTGGGCACGCTCGTGCCCGAGGTCGACCTCGGTACGGTCGTCGGCTGGCTCTTCCTCGCCGCGGTGGGTGGGCTGATCGCGGTCGCCGCCGTCTACACGCTGGCCGCACCGCCCGACCTGTCCACCGTGGACCGGGAGGGTGAGCGCCGGCTCGGCCTGCTGGAGTGGGCCCCGGCGATCGGGGCGCTGACGCTGCTCTTCGCCGGCTTCGTGGTGGTGCAGTTCACCGTGCTCTTCGGCGGCCAGCGACACGTGCAGAACGTCGCCGGGCTCAGCTACGCCGAGTACGCCCGCAGCGGCTTCTGGCAGCTGCTCTTCGTCACGCTGCTGACGGTGGCGGTGCTCGCCGGGGTGGGTCGCTGGGCCGGGCGGGAGCGGCCGGTCGAACGCGTCCTGCTGCGCGTGCTGCTCGGGCTGCTCAGCGCGCTCAGCGTGGTGATCGTGGTGTCCGCGCTGTCCCGGATGTGGACCTACCAGAAGGTCTACAGCTTCACTGGTGAGCGGATCTTCGTGATGGCGTTCGAGCTGCTGCTCGGCGCGGTCTTCCTGATGATCCTGGCGGCGGGCGTGCGCTGGCGGGGCCGGTGGATCCCCGGCGCCACCGTGGCACTGGCCGTGGCGATGCTGCTCGGCCTGGCGGTGCTCAACCCGGAGGACTACGCCGCCCGGCGCAACACGCTCCGGTACGAGCAGACCGGCAAGATCGACGCCTGGTACCTGCGGGCGCTGTCCGCCGACGCCACCCCCGCGCTCACCCGGCTGCCCGACCCGGTGCGCCGCTGCACGCTGAGCTGGATCGCCGACGAGCTCGACCAGCGCGACCCCTGGTACGCCTGGAACCTCGGCCGCCAGCGGGCCCGTCAGGCGTTGGACCGGGTCGGGCCGACAGCGGTCGGCGGGCCGAAGGACTGCCGCCGGGCGGACCAGTTCGACCTGCCGAAGACCCGCCGACCCCGCTGACGTCCCCGGTGGCCGGGCCGCGAACGCCGCGGCCCGGCCACCGGCACGGACCGGCTCGCCCGCGACCGTTCATCCGCCCCTCACCTCGCCGCCACGGCCGCCACCGTCTCCGCGCCTACCTTCGGCTGCGCGAACGTCAACCGAGGTAGCGGAGGTTCCTCCATGTCCGTCCGTCAGGTGCTGACGGCACTGGTCACCGGCGCGGCGCTGGCCGTTCCGGCGGCCGCCCACGCGGCGCCGGCCGACCGTCCCGGCGTCCCGCCGCAGCGGACCCACTTCGACCTGCAGGCCCATCGCGGTGGCATCGGCATGACCACCGAGGAGACGCTGGCCGGCTTCGCCAAGGCGATGCGCCTCGGCGTCACCACGCTGGAGCTGGACACCCAGGTCACCCGGGACGAGAAGGTCGTCGTCACGCACGACCGCCAGGTCAGCGCGCAGAAGTGCCGGGACACCGCGCCGGTGCGTCCGGGCGACCCGGCGTACCCGTATGTCGGGAAGTACGTCAAGGACCTGACCCTGGCGCAGATCAGGACCATGGACTGCGGCTACCAGCAGCTGCCCGGCTTCCCGGAGCAGGAGCAGGTCGCCGGCGCCCGGATGGCCGAGCTGCGCGACGTGCTCGACCTGGTGAAGCGCTACCGGGCCCGTGGGATCACGCTCAACATCGAGACCAAGGTGGAGGCGGGGGCGCCCGAGCAGACCGCGCCGCGTGAGCTGTTCGTCCGGCGGGTCTTCGAGGAGATCCGGCGCTCGGGCATCGAGCGGCAGGTCACCATCCAGTCGTTCGACTGGGGAGCGCTGCGGGTGATGCACCGGCTCGCGCCGCGCTGGCCGCTGGTGGCGCTGACCAACTACGACTTCCTGCAGGTCGGCAGGCCGGGCGCGTCGCCCTGGCTGGGCGGGCTGGACGTGGACGACTTCGGCGGCGACTTCGTCCGGGCCGCCGACGCGATCCCGGGCGTCACCACGCTCTCGCCGAACTACGGGTTCCCGCAGAACGGCACGATCGCCGACCCGGCCTTCCGGTTCTACCCGGACCGGAAGATGATCTCGGACGCGCACGCACGCGGGTTGCGGGTCGTGCCGTGGACCTGCGACGACATGCCGACCGTGGCGGCGCTGATGGACCTCGGCGTGGACGGCGTCATCACCGACTACCCGAACCGGGTCCGGCAGCTCATGGCCGAGCGGGGCATGCGGCTGCCGAAGGCGTACCGGGCGCGCTGAGCGGTGGGGGCGGGGCGGGGCCCACGTGGCCCCTCCTCAGCCGCCGACGCGCAGCGCCAGGATCGCGATGTCGTCGGCGACCGGGCCGCTCTGGTAGGCGGCCACCCCGTCGCGCACCAGCTCCACCAGCTGCCGCGGCGTGCTGTCCGGCGCGTCGCGCAGCAGCTCCACCAGGCGTTCCTCGCCGAAGAGCCCGCCCGGCCCGCGCGCCTCGATCACCCCGTCGGTGTAGAACAGCACGGTGTCGCCGGCCTCGAGGGCGACCGACCGCCGCCCGAGCCGCACCTCGGGGAAGGCGCCCAGCAGCACGCCCGGCACGGTGATCACCTCGACCCGCCCGTCGGCCCGGCGGACCAGCGCGGGCGGGTGGCCGCCCGAGGCCACGTCCAGGTCGGCACCGCCGTCGCGCAGCCGTAGCCGCCCGCACACCACGCTGAGGAACCGGTCCACGTCGGGGTCGTCCCGGAGCCGGACGTGCAGCTGGCGCAGGGCGGTGGCGGGCTCCGCCAGCGCCGCGGTGATCCGCAGCGTGTGCCGGGCCAGGCCGGTCACGCTGGCGGCGTCCACGCCCCGGCCGGCGACGTCGCCGACCACGAGGACCCACTCCCGGCCGGCGGCACCGTCGACCGGGAACACGTCGTAGAAGTCGCCGCCGACCCCCACCGCGTCGCCGGCCAGGTAGACCGCCGCCAGCTCGGCTCCGGGCACCGCCGGCAGCCGCGACGGCAGGAGGCTGCGTTGCAGGCGTACGGCGGTGGCGTGCTCCCGCTCGTAGAGCTGCGCCCGGGCGAGCGCCTGCCCGGCCAGACCGGCCAGGGTGACCAGGAAGTCCCGTCGCGCCGGCTCGAACTCCTGCGGTTCGGCGTACCCGAAGACGAGCACCCCGGCGGCGGTCCCCCGTCCGCGCAGCGGCACCATCGCCCACGACCGGTGGGGACTGTTCCGGATCGCGTCGGCGGCGTCGGGGAACCGGTCGAGGAGGGGTTCGAGCTCCGGGTGGAAGCTGGGTTCGTCGGCCCGGAAGGTGGCCGCGATCGGGTGAACGGCGTCCCGCCCGACCGCCTTCCACCGCGACGGGGGCTCCTGGCCGGTGGGCGGGAAACGGATCTGCCGGCCCGCCTCGTCGAGGAGCGCGACGGCCGCGACGGTCGCCTCGGCCGCCGGACCGGCGCCGTCCCGGACCGCCGCGACCACCTCGGCCACGGAGACCGCCTGGGAGAGCGCGGCGGTGAACTCCTGCACCCGGCGGGCCCGCCGTTCCTCGCGCCGCCGCGAGGTGACGTCGGTGATGAGGACGGCCACCGCGCCGGCCCGCCCGCCGCCGCCCGGCACCGCGAAGAAACTGCTCAGGTACGTCCGGCCGGCGCGTACCACCTCGACGTCGCGGACCGCGCCGGTCTCGGCGACCTCCCGCATCAGCGGCTCGACGACCGGACCCAGCTCGGGGAACAGGTCGGGCACCCGGCGGCCGAGGTGGTCGCCGACCGGGCGACCGTTCCACGCCGCGAGGACAGGGTTGATCTTGAGGTAGCGCAGGTCGGTGTCGAGCAGGGCCACCCCTACCGGCGCGTTCTCCACCAGCGTGTCGAGGGCGGTGAGCATGGTGGCCCGGTCCGCGGTGAGCTGCTCGACGCCGACCGTCGCCTCATCGGGCACCTCGTCGAAGACGGCCGCGATGCCGACCGGGCCCACCGGTGTGGACCCGTGCACCGGGTAGTAGCTGCCCCGCCACCGCCGCTGGCCGGGCCGTCCCGGGGTCGGACCGACGACGTCCAGGTTGACCAGCGGACGCCCGGTGTCGATCACCTGCCGGAGCTGCTCGGCGAACGACTCGGGCAGCTCCGGCAGCACCTCGCGCAGGTGCCGGCCGGGGTGCTCGGCGGCCGGCCGTCCGTTGATCTCGGCGGCCCGCTGGTTGGCCATGACGAAGCGCAGGTCCCGGTCCAGCACGCTGACCCCGACCGGCAGGTGGAGCAGGATCGTCTCCAGCAACGCCTGGTCGATGGCGGACACCGCCGGGCCGTGCCCCAGGGTGGCCACCGGCGACGGGCCGGGTGGTCCGGGCTCCTCGGCGACCGGCACGTGGGCACCGTGCCGCAGCCCGGCCGCGCGCACCCGCCCGGCGGCGTACGCGGCGAGGCCGGTCGCCGCCTCCACCGTGCCTGGCGGCACGTGGCCCCGGAAGCCGAGACTGAGCGCGCCGACGACCGTCCCGTCGCCGTCCGGGTGCCACAGCGGTGCGGCCACCAGGCCCTCGACGTCGGCGGTGGGCAGGCTCGCGGTCGCCGGGAAGCGGATCAGCCGCTCCCGGAACGACCCCGCCTCCACCACCTCACCGGTGCGGGCGGCGCGGGAGATGCCGACCGGCGCGGCGAGCGGGAAACGGGCCCAGGTCTCGGCCAGCTCGGGCACCATGCCGACGGAGTAGATCAGGTCCAGCTGCGTGCCGGCGGGGTCGAGCAGGACGAGGACCGCCACCTCGGCGCCGGTACGGCGCAGGACGTCGGACGGGAGCAGGCCGCTGCCGTCGTCGACCGTGCGCCCGACCCGATCCCGCACCCCGCCCTCCCTCATCCGTACGAGGGCCGACCGACGGGCCCGGGGAGACGGTACCGCCGCGGGCACGGCGGGGCGACCCACCGACCGCCGGATGAACCGGGGCCCTGTCGGGCAGCTCACACCCGCCCGGCAGGTCGGTCAGGCCGGCCCTCCGCCGAAACCGATCTCGTTGCCGTCCGGGTCCCGGAAGACGACCTTGCGGACGCCGTTGTCGTAGGTCTCCTCGTCGGCCGGCGCCAGTCCGCGGGCCGCGATCCCGGCCAGGCGGGCGTCGAGGTCGTCGACGAAGACGGTGTGCATGGCGTGCCCGGCGTGCTCCGGCCGCACGTCGACGTAGAGGTAGCGGTGCTCGGCGAGTTCCCAGACCGCCTCGGTGTCGTTGGGCAGGAACGCCGGCGGACCGCCGAGCAGCCGGTCGTACCAGGCGGTGGCCACCGCGCGGTCGCGGACCGGGACGCCGGCGAACAGGTCGACCGTCATCCGGCCATGGTAGGCGCGTCCACGTGCCGGCGAGGGCTCACGCCGTACCGGCGCTTGAACGCGGCGCTCAACGCGAAGGAACTGCCGTAGCCAACCAGACGGGCCACCGCCCCGACGGTGGCGCCCGGCTCGCGGAGCAGGTCGGCCGCGAGCGCCAGCCGCCACCCGGTCAGGTACGACATGGGCGGCTCGCCGACCAGCGCGGTGAACCGCCGGGCCAGGACCGCCCGGGAGATCCCGGCCTCGGCGGCCAGCGCCGCCACGGTCCACGGTCGGGCGGGGTCGTGGTGCAGCGCCCGCAGGGCCCGGCCGACCACCGGGTCGGCGTGCGCCCGGTACCAGGCGGGCGCCGCCGCGCCCGGCCGGGCGAACCACTCCCGCAGCGCGGCGATGAGCAGCAGGTCGAGCAGGCGGTCCAGCACCGCCGCCTGCCCCGGCTCGTCCTTCCCGATCTCGGTGGCCAGCAGCGGGACCAGCGGTGTGTCCCAGGAGTCGCGCGGGACGACCGCCAGCGGGGGCAGCGCGTCCGACAGCCGTCGGCCGACCGCTCCCTGCGCCGCGTACGTGCCGGTCAGCAGCATCGTCGGGCCGTCCGGACCGTTGCCCCAGGTGCGTACGCCGAGCCCGGTCATCGTGAACAGCTCCCGCCCGTCCGGCGTGGTGCAGCGCTGACCCGGGTGGATCACCACCTGGGGCGGCGTGGCCGGGTCGTCGGCGACGAGATAGGGACCGGGGCCGCGCACGATCGCCACGTCCCCGGCGCCGAGCCGCGCGGTCTCGGCCTGCTCCGGCGCGATCCAGGCGTCACCACGGACCACCGCGACCACGGTGAGCGGCGCCTCGTCCCGGACCAGCATCGACCAGGGCGGCGTGAGGATCGAACGGAGCAGGAAGGCGCCCCGGGCCCGGGGGCCGTCGAGCAGTCCGGCAACGGCGTCCACGAAGACGATTACACACAGATTCGCGCGTCCTGGCCATGTGCCGTCTCACCGGACGGCGATTGACTGGGCACATGAGACTCGTAGCGCACCTGACGCTGGTCGGGGCCACCGTCGGGGCCGGGCTGATGGCCGGGCTCTTCGCCGCGTTCGCCTACGCCGTGATGCCGGCGCTGCGGGGCGCGGACGACCGCACGTTCGTGGACGCGATGCAGCGGATCAACGTGACCATCGTCAACGGCTGGTTCCTGCTGGCGTTCCTCGGCACGCCGCTGCTCGCCGCGCTGGCGGTGGTGCTGGCCTGGCGGGGCACGGCCCGCCCGACACTGCCGTGGATCATCGCCGGGCTCGTCCTCTACCTGGTGGCGGTCGGCATCACGGTCGCCGTCAACGTCCCGTTGAACGACGCGCTGGCGGCGGCCGGACCGGCGGACCGGCTCGGCGACCCCGGTGCCGTACGGGCGCGCTTCGAGGCCACCTGGGTCACCGGGAACGTGATCCGCGCGTTGGCGAGCACGGGCGGGTTCGCGGCGTTCAGCTGGGCCCTGGTGCTCACCGGCCGTGCCGCCGACTGACGCGAAACGCCCTGGTGAGAAATACTCACCAGGGCGTTTTCCGCTCGGGTGGAGCCGAGGGGACTCGAACCCCTGACCCCCACACTGCCAGTGTGGTGCGCTACCAGCTGCGCCACGGCCCCTTGCGGTCGTCCCCGGTCGCCCGGGCACGGGAAGAACTATACACACGCCGTTCGGCATGGTCATCTCGCGGGGGGTCACCCCGGCCCGGTCAGTTCAGCGCCACGTCGGGCGGGAAGTGGGCCACCGCGGCCATCATGCCGCCCTGCCGTCGCAGCACCATCGGCCAGAGATCGTCCGGGCGGTCGACGAAGGCGTCGCCGGGGAGCGCGTCGAGCACGAACCACGACCCCTCCTCGATCTCGCGCTCCAACTGGCCGGCGCCCCAGCCGGAATAGCCGGCGAACACCCGGATCCCGCCGACGGCGTCCCGCAGCTTCGCCGGGTCGACCGAGAGGTCGATGGTGCCGACCGCGCCGGAGACCCGGTGGAAGCCCTTGACCGGCTTGACCGGGTGGCGCATCCGGGCCAGGCAGATGGCCGAGTCGGGCTGGACCGGGCCGCCCTCGAAGAGCACCGCCGGCTCCCGCGCCAGGTCGCTCCAGTCGCCCAGCACGTCGGCCACCGGAACTTCGGTGGCCCGGTTGAGCACCACGCCGAGGGCGCCGCCGGGCTCGTGGGCGACCAGCAGCACGACGGTGCGGTCGAAGTTCGGATCCTTGAGCACGGGTGTCGCGACCAGCAGCCGTCCGGTCATCGACTCCATGGCTCGGCCACCGATCGCCTGCCCCTCACCCTGCATGTCCGACACCCGTCAGCCGTGCGCCCGCGCGGGACCGACGCCGTCGACCGTCCACGCTGTCAACGCCATGTCACGCACCATAGCCTGCGCCCCGCCCGCTGGCTAAGGTCTGACCGGCGGGTGATCGCGACGGATCGAGGGAGGGCCGGATGACGGCGGAGGCCGAACTGGCGGTGATCGGCGGGTCGGGTCTCTACGCCCTGCTGGACGGGGTGGAGCATGTGGTGGACACCCCGTACGGCGCGCCGTCGGACCCGATCACGGTCGCCGAGGTGGGCGGTCGCCGGGTGGCGTTCCTCCCCCGGCACGGGCGCGACCACCGCCACCCGCCGCACCGGATCCCCTACCGGGCCAACCTCTGGGCGTTGCGTTCCCTTGGCGTACGCCAGGTGTTGGCGCCGTGCGCGGTCGGCGGCCTCCGGCCGGAGTTGGGGCCGGGCACGTTCGTGGTGCCGGACCAGCTCGTCGACCGCACCAGCGGACGGGCGCAGACCTACTACGACCGGGGCGCGGTGCACGTGTCGTTCGCCGACCCGTACTGCCCGGCCGGGCGGCGGACGCTGCTGGACGCGGCGGCCGGTCGGGGCGTGCCGGCGGTGGACGGCGGGACGGTGGTGGTGGTCGAGGGCCCGCGCTTCTCGACCCGGGCGGAGTCGCGCTGGTTCGCCTCGATCGGCGGCACGGTGGTGAACATGACCGGCCACCCGGAGGCGGTGCTCGCCCGCGAGCTGGCCCTCTGCTACACGTCGATCGCGCTGGTCACCGACCTGGACGCGGGCGTCGAGGCGGGCGAGTCGGTCACCCAGGAGGAGGTGTTCCGGGTCTTCGCGGAGAACACCGACCGGCTGCGCGGGCTGCTGCTGGACGCCGTCGCCGCGCTGCCGACCGAGCGGGAATGCCCGTGCGGCGACGCGCTGGACGGGATCACGCTGCCGTTCCCGCTGCCCTGAGCCCCGGCGAAGCGCCCGAAAAGTCGGCTTCCGCCCGCTAGATTCGGTGGGTCGGGAGGCGGCCCGGCCCGGGACGGAGGCAGCCGGCGATGGCGACGGTGCGCGAGGCGACCTACGACCTGCTGCGCGCGCTCGGCCTGACCACCGTCTTCGGCAACCCCGGCTCGACCGAGGAGCCGTTCCTCCAGGACTTCCCCGCCGACTTTCACTACGTGCACGCGCTCCAGGAGGCGTCGGCGGTCGCCATGGCCGACGGCTATGCCCAGGGCACCGGCCGGCCCGCCCACGTCAACCTGCACACCGCGCCGGGCACCGGCAACGGCATGGGCAACCTGGTGACCGCCTGGCACAACCGGACGCCGCTGATCGTCAGCGCGGGCCAGCAGACCCGGGAGATGCTGCTGATCGAACCCCGGCTGGCCAGCCCTCGGGCGGTCGAGCTGGCCCAGCCGTACGTCAAGTGGGCCCACGAGCCGGCCCGCGCCCAGGACGTCCCCGCGGCCTTCATGCGGGCGTACGCCTCGGCGGTGCAGCCGCCCGCCGGGCCGGTCTTCCTCTCCCTGCCGATGGACGACTGGGACCGGACCGCCGACCCGCCGCCGCAGGTGCGGACCGTCGCCACCCGCATCGCGCCGGACCCGGACCGGCTGCGCGGCTTCGCCGACGCGCTGGCCGACGCCCGCGCCCCGGTGCTGGTGCTCGGCGCGGCCGTGGACCGGGCCGACGCCTGGCCGGCCGCCGTCGCGCTGGCCGAGCGGCTGGCCGCCCCGGTGTGGGCCGCCCCGGCACCGGAGCGGGCTGTCTTCCCCGAGCGCCACCCGCACTTCCGGGGCGTGCTCCCGTACGCGATCGGGCCGCTGTCGGAGGCGCTGCGTGGCCACGACACGGTGCTGGTGGTCGGCGCTCCGGTGTTCCGCTACTACCCGCACGTGCCCGGCGACTACCTGCCCGGCGACGCCCGGCTGCTGCACGTCACCGACGACCCCGACGAGGCGGCCCGGGCCCCGGTCGGGGACAGCCTGCTCGGCGATCCCGGCCTGACCATGACGGCGCTGATCGAGGTGCTGCCGCCGGTCGGCCGGCCCGCGCCGCCGCCCCGGGAACAGCCCGCCCCGCCGGAGCCGGGCGAGCCGCCCACCGCCGACGCGCTGTTCGCGGCCCTGGCCGCGGCCTGGCCGGCGGACGGGGTGCTGGTGCAGGAGTCACCGTCCAACCTGGCCGCGTTGCGCCGGCGGCTGCGGGTCGACCGGCCCCGCTCGTACTTCACCATGGCCAGCGGCGGCCTCGGGTTCGGGCTGCCGGCCGCGGTGGGCCTCGCGCTCGCGGAGCGGGACACCGGGCGCGGCCGCCCGGTGGTGGCGGTGGTCGGCGACGGCTCGGTGCACTACTCGGTGCAGGCGCTCTGGACCGCCGCGCGGCTGCGCCTGCCGCTGGCCGTGGTGGTCCCGGTGAACCAGCAGTACGCGATCCTCAAGGCGTTCGCCGAGCTGAAGCACACCCCGGGCGTGCCGGCGCTGGACCTGCCCGGGCTGGACGTGACGGCGGTGGCGCGCGGCTACGGCTGCGCCGCCGAGGTGGTGACGTCGCTGGACGCGCTCGGCCCGGCGCTGTCCGCCGCGCTCGCCGCCGACCGCCCCACGGTGCTGCCGGTGCCGATCAGCACCGAGGTGCCCCGGATCCTGTGACCTCAGCCGGGCCGCGCGACCAGTGGGGCGCCGGTGCCGACGTCCAGCACGGCCCGGCCGCCCAGCGGCGCGGCGAGCGTGACGCTCACCGGCTTCTGCACGAGCTGCATGGTGCAGACCCCGGTGGCGGGGACCACGGAGCCGCCGACCACCACCGCGTCCGGGCCCTCCCGCACCAGCGGGGTGGGCGCGCCGTCGCAGGCGCCGACGCCGACCACGTAGTCGAGGCGGTTCCCGTCCACCGCCCGCAGCTCCTGGGCCGCGACGAGGCCGGCCGGCAACGGCAGGGTGTCCGCCGCGCCGCCGCCGACGGTGCCGACCGCGTGGGGCGCGACCGCGAGCCGGGCGACGGGTACGGCCAGGTCCTCCACCGTGAACAGCCAGGCGGGCACGTCGGCCGCACCCCGGCTGGTCCACGCCGGCGCGCTGCCCAGGCGGACCGCGGTCACGGTGAGCGGCACGCACGGGGTCGGCGCGGTGGTCGACACCGGGTCGTCCGGACCCGGCTCGGCGGTCGGACCACCGGGCTCCGGCCAGCCGGGCCTGCCCAGCCGCGGCTCGCGCGGTCGGCCGTCGCACGGCGGCGGATCGCCCTGGTCCAGCTGGGCGTACGCGTCGGCCGCGCTGACCAGCGGCACGCGCAGCTCGCCGTCGGGGAAGCGGATCGAGGCGTCCGGCGGGACGGCGGTCGGCATGGGGATCTGGTCCCGGTACCAGCCGGAGGCGAACGCCAGGTCCGTCTCCGGGGTGAAGCCCGGGTCGCCGACGAGGACGGTGGCGTCCTGGAGCGGGACGTACCCGGTGCGCCACCTCGGGTCGGGGCGCCAGCGTGCGGCCACGTCCCGCGCCCGCTGGTCGAACGCGGGGTGCTGGTTCCGCACGGCGGACGTCGTCACGCCCGGGTCGGCGGTCGTGGTGCCGCCCGGACCGGAGCCGGGCGTGGCGCACCCGGCGAGGACCAGCATCGGCAGCCCGAGCAGGGCGAACGATCGGCGCATGCGGATTGGACGACGCCGCCTCCCGGCCGGTTCCCGGTCAGTCCCCACCGCCCAGGTCCGCCTGGTAGGCCTCCCAGAGCAGGTCCGCGCCGCGCCGCCGGTGCCGGTCGAGCGCGCGGAGCAGGTTGCCGGCCTGCTCCCGCACCTCCTCGGCGGAGACGGCGGACGACCCGACGGCGTGCTGGAGCGCGGCCAGCGCCGCGACGATCGCGGCGTGCTCGTCCACCAGCAGACGTACGCCCCGGTGCAGCCGGGGCGCGGTGCGCAGCAGGTCGGCGTAGCGACCGGCCGGGCCCTCGGTGATCCGGACGTGCTCGGTGAAGCCCTGCCGGACCGGACCGAGATGGACGATCAACCGCTCTCGCCAGCGGGGCTCCCCGCTCGCCGCCAACGCCCGGCCGAGCACGGTGGTCGGCTGCTGGATCGGACTGGTGACCATGGGGCACCTCCCGGCCTGCGGTGCTATCGCATACCGCGATGGTGAACCCGGCCGGCCGTCCTGTCCAGCCGCCGGCGACGCCTCATTCGCCTCATCCGACCCAGGGACCCCACCGGCACCAGCCCCGGGGGGGCGGAGACGACTGTGCGCCCCGGTCCGGGAGGACCGGGGCGCACAGGTCAAGGTGGTGGAGGTGCCGGGAATCGAACCCGGGTCCTTCGCCGGTTTGTCAGGGCTTCTCCGAGCGCAGCTCGCTGTGCCTCTACTCGGCCCCACCGCTCACGCGAGCAAGTTGGTGTGACGGGCCCAGTCGCTGATTGATCTCGCCGCACGGACCCCGCGACCGGGTCCGATTGGCCAGCCTTCTAGCTGATGCCGGCTAACTGGGTCGAAGGCGCTCCCAGGCCGACAGACTTGCTACTCGCCTCAGGCGGCGAGAGCGAAGTCAGCGCGATTGTTCTTGGCGCTTATTGGTTTCCGACGACCGATTCTCGAGACGACGTCGGCTTCCTCGGCTCGCTTCCCCTGTCGCTGCGTACGAAGTCGAAACCAGTCACCCCCTCGACAGGCCACCGTGCTGGTGGCACTGACAAGCCTAACGCCTGCCGCAACGGGTTTCATCCCGAGCCCCGGCCCGGGCGCGCCGGCCGGGACAAAGCCGACAAATCAGTCGTTCATGCCCTTGCCGCGCCGACCCGCGACGCGCCGGATCTCCCGGTCGGCGTCCCGCTTGGCGAGGTCCTGCCGCTTGTCGTACGACTTCTTGCCCTTGGCCAGGGCGATCTCGACCTTGGCCCAGCCGTCCGAGAAGTAGACCTGCAACGGCACGACGGTCAGCCCGCCCTCCCGCGTCTTGCCGATCAGCCGGTCGATTTCCAGCCGGTTGAGCAGCAGCTTGCGGGTGCGCCGGGGCTCGTGGTTGGTCCAGGTGCCCTGGGTGTACTCCGGGATGTGCATGCCGTGCAGGTAGAGCTCGCCGCCGCTCTCCTGGGCGAACGCGTCGACCAGCGACGCCCGCCCGGCGCGCAGCGACTTGACCTCGGTGCCGGTCAACGCCATGCCCGCCTCGTAGGTGTCGAGGATGGCGTAGTCGTGCCGCGCCTTCTTGTTGGAGGCGACCACCTTGCGACCCTTTTCCCGTGGCATCGGCGCCACCCCCTTCCTGATCGACTCCCGGCCACCGGCCGGCGAGCGGAGATCATGCTACCGGAACCACAAGGGCCCTCCCGCGCCGTTTATTCCGACGCGGGAGGGCCCCTGGAGAGCCGTACCGGTACCTAGACCCGCAGGTAGAAGCGGAGCGTGACCCAGGCGGTGATCGCGCTGACCAGGCCACCGACGGCGGCCATCAGCGGGAAGGTCAGGAAGATCTCGGACCAGGAGATCGGGGTGATCAGCCCCTCCAGCGCGGCCATCGAGCTGCCGGCCGCCACCGTCTTCACGCCGATCAGCGCGAGCAGGCCGAGGATGGAGCCGATCAGGCCGGCCACCACCGCCTCCAGCACGAACGGCGCCTGGATGAACCAGTTGGACGCGCCGACCAGCTTCATGACCGCGACCTCACGCCGCTTGCTGTAGGCGGCCACCTGGATGGTGTTCGCGACCAGCAGCAGGGCGGCGGCGGCCATCACGATGGCGAGGGCGAGCGCGCCGTTCTGGATGCCGGTGAGCACGCCGAAGACCTTGTCCAGCAGCTTGCTCTGGTCGACGATCGTGTCGATGCCCTCGGCCGTCTTGTACTGGTCGTAGATCTGCTTGTACTGCTGCGGGTCGTTCAGCGTGATCCGGAACGACTCCGGCAGCTGGTCGGCCTTGACCGCGTTAACCAGGTCGGGCGCGTCGGCGTACATCTGCTGGAAGCGCTTGTACGCCTCGTCCTTGTTGACGTACGTGACGTCCTTGACCAGCGGGTCCGCCTTGAGCTTGGTCTCCAGATCGGTCCGCTGCTGCTCCTGGACGTCGGTCTTCAGGAAGATCGAGACCTGGACGTTCTCGTAGTAGAGATCCTTCATGTCGCCGACCTTCTGGTACAGAAGGCCGCTGCCGCCCAGCATGAACAGCGACACCGCCATGGTGATGATCATGGCGATCGTCATGGTGACGTTGCGCCACAGTCCGACCAGTACCTCGGACAGGACGTACTTCATCCGCATCGGGATATTCCTCCGGCTCTCCGGCTGAGGTGTTCGTCGTCAGGGTCTACGGATCGTCAGCGGCTCAGCCGTAGACGCCGCGGGCCTGGTCGCGCACGATGCGGCCGCTCTCGATCTCGATCACCCGGCGCCGCATCTGGTTCACGATGTTGGAGTCGTGCGTGACCATCACGACGGTCGTGCCGGTGCGGTTGATCCGGTCCAGGAGGCGCATGATCTCGATCGAGGTGTCCGGGTCCAGGTTTCCGGTGGGCTCGTCGGCCAGCAGGATCAGCGGCCGGTTCACGAACGCCCGGGCCACCGCGACACGCTGCTGCTCGCCGCCGGACAGCTCGTGCGGGTAGCGGTGCTCCTTGCCGCCGAGACCGACCAGCTCCAGCACCTCCGGCACGACCCGACGGGCCACCGCCTTCGTCTTGCCGATCACCTCCAGCGCGAACGCCACGTTCTCGTACGCGGTGCGGTTCGGCAGCAGCCGGAAGTCCTGGAAGACACAGCCGATGGAACGCCGGAAGTGGGGTCGCTTCCAGGAACGCATCGACGTGACGTCCTTGCCGTTGACGACGACGCGACCCTTGTTGGGCGTGACCTCGTGCAGCAGCAACTTGATGATGGTGGACTTGCCGGAGCCGGATGGACCGATGAAGAAGACGAACTCGCCCTTCTCGATCGAGACGGACACGTTGTCGAGCGAAGGCCGGGACGCCTTCGGGTACGTCTTCGTCACTTGCTCAAGCTGAATCACGGGTCGAGAGTCTACGCGGTGTAACCGCAGAGCCAAGCCCCCCGCCCCGTGGATGCGGTGCGCGTCATCGATTTACCCGGTCAGACCGAGATCGATGACGCGCTGCGTCCGACCGTGATCACGCACCGTCAGCGGTGAGCTGCTGCTGCTTCCGCCAGCGGATTCCCGCCTCGATGAAGCTGTCCAGCTCGCCGTCGAAGACCGAGGACGGATTGCCCGTCTCCTGTTCGGTACGCAGATCCTTCACCATCTGATACGGGTGCAGGACGTACGACCGCATCTGGTCGCCCCACGAGCCGGCGGCGTCGGTCTTCAGGCCCGCCATCTTGGCCTGCTCCTCCTGCCGCTTGCGCTCCAGCAGCCGGGCCTGGAGCACCCGCAGCGCGGACGCCTTGTTCTGGAGCTGCGACTTCTCGTTCTGGCAGGTGACCACGATGCCGGTCGGGATGTGGGTGATCCGGACCGCCGAGTCGGTGGTGTTGACCGACTGACCACCCGGCCCGGAGGACCGGTAGACGTCGATCCGCATCTCGTTCTCGGGGATGTCGATGTGATCGGTCTGCTCCACCACCGGCAGCACCTCGACGCCGGCAAAGCTGGTCTGCCGGCGGCCCTGGTTGTCGAACGGGCTGATCCGCACCAGTCGGTGGGTGCCGGACTCCACGCTGAGCGTGCCGTAGGCGTAGGGCACCTTCACGGTGAACGTGGCGGACTTCAGGCCCGCCTCCTCGGCGTAGGAGGTCTCGTAGACCTCCGTCGGGTAGCCGTGGCGCTCCGCCCAGCGCAGGTACATCCGCAGCAGCATCTCGGCGAAGTCCGCCGCGTCCACGCCACCGGCGCCGGCCCGGATGGCGACCAGCGCCTCCCGGGAGTCGTACTCGCCGGAGAGCAGGGTGCGGACCTCCATCTCCTCGATGGCCTTGGTCAGCCCGGTGATCTCCGACTCGACCTCGGTCAGCGCGCCCGGGTCGGACTCGGCCTGGGCCAGCTCCAGCAGCACCCCGGCGTCGTCGAGCCGGGAGCGCAGGTCGCCCAGCTTGGTGATCTCACCGTTGACGTACGACAGCTGCGACGTCACCTGCTGCGCCTTGGCCTGGTCGTCCCACAGGTCGGGCGCGGAGGCCTCCTGCTCCAGGCGGGCCTTCTGCTCGCGCAGCTTGTCGAGGTCGAGCACGGCCTCGATGTTGCGCAGCGTGGCGTCGAGTTCCTTGAGCTGTTCGGCGTAATCGGCAGCGGTCACGACAGACAACACTACTGCGTGGGCCCGTCAACCTGTCGCAGGTGGTCAGCCGACCGGCGCGGTCTTCAGCCAGGAGAGCGCCGCCCTGTGGTAGGCGACCGCGAACTCCAGCGCGCTGGCGTCGTAGTTGTCGCCCTCCTTCTTGGCATTCTTGACCTGCTCCCGCACCGCCGCCAGCGCCTCGGTGTGGTACTCGTTCGCCGAGGCGTACAGGTTCTTGAGCTGGCTCGACGAGTGCAGGTTGCCGAACGCCATCCGTAGCGCTATCGGGTTACGGATGGTGTCCTTGCCGGGATTCTCCGCCAGCCAGCGGGAGAATGTCCGTTTCCCGGCCGCCGTCAGCGCGTACGGCTGGCTCATCCGCGGCCCGGGCTTGCCGAGCCGCACCAGACCCTTCTCGGCCAGCACGGGAAGCTCCCGGTAGACCTGACTGCGGGTCATCGACCAGTACGGCGCCAGCCGGCGCTCGGCGGCGGCCATCAACTGGCCGCCAGTCATCGGGCCGTCGTGCAGCAGGCCCAGCAGGGCCGCCGCCGTCGGGTTGACTCCGGATTCCGCCATGCCCTCTAAGCTGCCACTTTGTCGGCTCTGGCGTCCAGGATTTGCCGTTTTCGCCACCCGATGGCGGGTCCGATGTGCACTGTCGGGTAAGGAAGAGGCCCGCCCACGTCACCGACGGGCCTCTCCGGACGCCTCAGCCCATGTGCGGGTAGGTGTGGTCGGTCGGCGGGACGAAGGTCTCCTTGATCGTCCGCGGCGACGTCCAGCGGACCAGGTTGTGCCAGGAACCCGCCTTGTCGTTGGTGCCGCTGGCCCGGGCGCCGCCGAACGGCTGCTGCCCGACCACCGCGCCGGTCGGCTTGTCGTTGATGTAGAAGTTGCCCGCCGCGTACCGCATCTTCTCCGCCACCTGGTCGACCACCCGGCGGTCGTTCGCGAAGATCGACCCGGTCAGCGCGTACGGCGCGATCGACTCGGCCTGGGCGACCACGTCGTCGAAGCGGGCGTCGTCGAAGACGTGCACGCCGAGGATCGGGCCGAAGTATTCCGTGGTGAAGGTCTCGTGCGCGGCGTCGGAGCACTCGAACAGCGTCGGCCGGACGAACCAGCCGACCGAGTCGTCGGCGGTGCCCCCGGCCAGGATCTTGCAGCTGTCGTCGCCCTTGATCAGCTCCAGCGCGGCGGTGTGCCGGCCGAACGCCTTGTCGTCGATGACCGCGCCGCCGAAGTTGCTGAAGTCGGTCACGTCGCCGTAGGTCAGCGACTCCGCGGTGGCGGCGAGCCGGTCCCGCAGCCCGCCCTCCCACAGCGACCGGGGAACGTACGCCCGCGAGGCGGCCGAGCACTTCTGGCCCTGGTACTCGTAGGCGCCCCGGATCAGCGCGGTGTGCAGCGCCTCCACGTCGGCGCTGGTGTGCGCGACCACGAAGTCCTTGCCGCCGGTCTCGCCGACCAGGCGCGGGTACCCCCGGTAGCGGGCGATGTTGTCGCCGACGGTCTTCCACAGGTGCTGGAAGACCTTGGTGGAGCCGGTGAAGTGGATGCCGGCCAGGTCCGGGTCGGCGAGCACCACGTCGGAGACCTCCTCGCCCCGGCCGGTGACCATGTTGATCACGCCGGGCGGCAGGCCGGCGGCCTCGAACAGGCGCATCGTGAAGTGCGCGGCGAACTGCTGGGTCGGGCCCGGCTTCCAGACCACGGTGTTGCCGAGCATGGCCGGCGCGGACGGCAGGTTGCCGGCGATCGCGGTGAAGTTGAACGGGGTGACCGCGTAGACGAAGCCCTCCAGGGGCCGGTGGTCGAAGCGGTTCCACACGCCGGACGAGGACATCGGCTGCTCGGCCAGGAGCCGGCGGGCGAAGTGGACGTTGAACCGGAGGAAGTCGATCAGCTCGCAGGCGGCGTCGATCTCGGCCTGGACCGCGGTCTTGGACTGACCGAGCATGGTGGCCGCGTTGAGCGTGTCCCGCCAGGGGCCGGCGAGCAGGTCGGCGGCGCGCAGGAAGATCGCGGCCCGCTCCTCGAACGGCAGCGCCCGCCACATCGGCGCGGCGTCCTTGGCGGCCCGGACCGCGGCCCGCGCGTCGTCGTGGGTGGCGTGACCGGTGACGCCGAGCACGTGCGCGTGCTTGTGCGGCTGCACCACGTCGATCGACTCACCGCCGGCCATCCGCTGCTCACCGGCGATGGTCATCGGCAGCTCGATCCGGTCGGCGGCCAGCTCGGCCAGCCGCCGCTGGAGCCGCTCCCGGTCGGCGCTGCCGGGCTCGTAGGTGTGGACCGGCTCGTTGCGCGGCTCGGGTACGGAGAACACGGCGTCCATCACAGGCTCCTGTGCGATCTCGACGGCGGTGGCGAAACCGGCCCCGCGAGCGCGGCCGGGCGGCCGGCGCCGGACACCGCGTGGTGGACCGGTCGCGGCGGCGGGACCTGGGCCGATTGTTTCATGCGGCGCCGTCGCCGACCCGGGCTCCCCGGGTGCGGCACCGAACACCGGACGGACTCCCCCTCTTCGGACCGTCGGTCCATTCCCGCCCGGAACCGACGAAACGTCGGCACAGGTCGCGCGCGGTCGACGATTCATCGGCAGCCTCGGCCCGCCCCCGCGCCCCGGTCGGCACCGTCGGCGCTCGCCACGTCGGCCGGGGTGACATGCGCCCGGGCGCGCGGCCCGCCCGTCCGGGAGGGCGCGTCGCGCCGCGTACGCTGGATGACCGGTGACCCGCCCGGCCCGGCGCGGCCGATCCGGCGTCCGTCGAAAGGGAGACGATGAGCAACCAGCCCGGCAGCTCCACGGCCGCGGAGCCGGACCAGCCCGAGGTCGTCGACGTGGCCCCCGCGGTCGGGCGACCCGAGTACGCGCCGGGCGCGCTGCCGCTGGCCCTGCTCTCGATCGCCTGGCTGGCGGCCATGCTCTGGTCCACCCGGGAGGCGATCACCTCGACCGCCGCCGGGGTCACCGCGATCAGCCTCTCCGCGTACGCGCTCCCCGGCGTGATCACCGCGGCGCTGGTCACCGGCGCCACGGTCGCGCTGGCCGCCACCAACCGGCTGGGCCGCGCCACCCTGCGCTTCCTGGCCACCGTCGGCACCGGCCTGCTGGTCGGGCTCGTCGCCGCGGTGGCGATCAACCTCACGTACGCGGACAACGCCACCACCAACACGATCGCCGGCACCACGGCCGCCGCCGCGATCATCGGCGGCGCGGCGGCCGGGGCGCGGCTCGCCCGGGTGGTGGCCGCGATCGCCGCCGCCACGCTCGCCGCGCAGGTCTTCGTGGTGCTGTTCAGCCGGGCCCGGGATCCGCTCTCCGACCTGTTCGGCGCCGGCGAGACCCAGCAGTCGGTGCTGGACGCCGCCAAGTGGGTGTCCCGCACCGAGTCGCTGCTCGCCGGGCTGATCGCCGGGCTGGCCGCCTACCTCTACCTGGCCTGGTCCCGCCGCCGCGCGGAGCGTCGGCACGGCGCGGCGGCACCGCTGCGCTGGCCGGCGTACCTGGTGGCCGGCGCCGGCGCCGGGCTGCTCCTGCTGCTCACCGAGGTGATCATCCGGATCGGCGGGCGGGGGCTGCTCGACCTGGCCGCCGCGCTCAGCGAGGCCGACCAGGTGGCGCAGACGGCGCTCGGCACGTCGCGGGTCGACAACGGCATCTGGGTGCTCTTCGTGGGCGCGCTGACCACGCTCATCGTCTTCGGACGCACGCTCGGCCCGCGCCCGGTCGAGGAGGAGGACGAGCCGGCCTCCTGAGCCGGCCGGCCTCAGCCGACCTCGCGCAGCAGCAGGTCCAGCTCGGTCACGTCGTACCACTCCAGCTCGTGGTCCTCGACGCCGTCGACCGTGAACTGGGCGTCGGGGTCGCCGGCCTGCGCCTCGGTCACCACCGCCACGGCCGCGGTCACGTCCTCGACCGCCTCCGCGCCGTCCACGTGGATCGCGGCCACCGACCTGACCGGCACCGGGCCGGCCAGCCCCACCACGCTGGAGCCCAGCTCGCCGCCGGCCCGGCCGACGGCCCGGGCGGGCAGGTCCACCGAGACCACCACGCGCCGGCGGGGTGCGCCGGCGTCGGCGCGCAGCAGGAGCAGCGCGTCCTGGGCGGCCCGGGTGAAGGCGACGTACTCCAGCTCCTCCTCGTCGCCCTCGGCGTACCACTCGCGCAGCTCCGGGGTGACCGCGTGCGCCGCCTCGGCGGACAGGCCCTCGTCCCGCAGCCGGCCGAGCATCGGCACGGTCGCCGGCAGGTACACCCGGACAAGCTCGTCGGTCACCGGTCTCTCCCCCGCACTCAGGCCGCCGGCCGGCACACGCCGGCTCCGGGCGCCGATCATGCCGTACGCCGTGACCGTCATACACCCGGCACCCGCCGGGGAGAAGCGTTCCGCCGGTGTGTCCGCCGAAGCGGGACTCGGGAACGTCCGCCGGTGGTGGCAAACTGAGGCAAACGAAAACAACCCCGGGAGTGACCGTGGAGTCGAGGTTCCTGCTGCTGTCCGACGTCGCCACCGAGCTGAACGTCTCGGACTCGCAGGTCTACCACATGGTCCGCAGCGGAGAGCTGCCCGCCATCAAGATCGGCGGACGGGGTCAGTGGCGGGTGGAGCGGGCTCGGCTGGAGGAGTACATCGAGCGCAAGTACGCCGAGACCGCCGAGTGGGTGCGCGGGAACCCGCTGGGTGAGCGCGACGCGGAGTGACCCCGAGCTGACCGTCGGCCATTGACGCGCCCGACTCCGGTGCCGGAAGATGAGGCTCTGTCGCAGGCAAACGAAGGCAAACGCAACGATTCGAGGGCTGACATGGTCGACACCCGCCGTCCCCGGTCACCACGTCCACCGGTCCGCCTCCGGCCCGCCCCGCCACTCGACCCGCCCTGCACCGACGAGGATCCGGCCTGGGGGCACACCGGTCAGCTCGCCCTCGACCTGATCGACCGACGCCCCGGCGACCTCGGGCGTCCCGCCGGGCGCGCCCCCGACCACGCTCCCGGCTGGCCCCGCTGGTTGACCACCGGCGCGCTGCGCACCGCCCCGGGCGAGGGCGGCACGCACCGTTCCCCGACCTCCGGAGAGGGCGGCACGCACCGCGACACCACCCCGAGCGGGCACGGCGTCGGACGCCCGCCCGTCGGGCCACCGTCCGCTCCCGCCACCGCCACGCCCGAGGCCGCCCGGGCGGCCCACCGGTTCGTCCGCACGTTCCTGGAGATCGTCAACGGCTTCCGGCCGCCCGGGCAACTCCGACCACTCTGCCTGCCCGAGGCCGCCGCCCAGGTGTCGGCCGAGCTGACCCGGGCGGCCCGCCGGGTGACCCCGGTCCGCCGCCGCAGCGCCCGGCCCGCCCTGCACCTGCTCCGCCTGCGGATCTGTGAACCACGCGCCGGCGCGGTGGAGGCCACCGCCGTGTTCACCGGCACCGGCGGCACCAGCTGGGCGGTCGCCGTGCGCCTGGAACACCGGCGCGGCAACTGGCTCTGCCTCGTGCTGGACGTCCTCTGAGTCTCACCACGTCGTCGATCCGGACGGGGTGAGACGCCGACGGGCCCCGGCCGGTGGCCGGGGCCCGTCGGGCTACCTGGGTCAGTTGCCGCCGTTGGGCGAACCGTGGCAGCGCTTGTACTTGCGGCCGGAACCGCACGGGCAGGGCGCGTTACGGGACGGGCCCTCACCACCGTCCACCTGGCCCGGGGTCGCCCGCCGGGCGGTGCTGGAGGCCATCGCCTGACCGCTCGCCCCGCCGGCCGCGGCCGGGGTCCGGCGCGGCGCCGAGGCGGCCGGGCGCTCGGACGTCCGCTCGCCGATGCCCAGCGCCGGGGCCTGCTGCTCGGCGCGCTCGATCACCGGCGCACCCCGACCGGCCTCGCCGTCCACGGCGGGCGCCGAGTATTGCAGGCCCTGCTGCTGCGGCGCGCGGTTGAGGCCCTTGGCCCGGATCTCCACCGGCTTCTCCAGCAGCTGGACCTCCTCGGCCTCCGGCTCCGCCTCCTCGACCTGCACGTCCAGGTTGTAGAGGAAGCCGACCGTCTCCTCCTTGATGCCGTCCATCATGGTGGCGAACATGTCGAAGCCCTCGCGCTGGTACTCGATGACCGGGTCGCGCTGGGCGTACGCCCGCAGGCTGATGCCCTCCTGGAGGTAGTCCATCTCGTAGAGGTGCTCGCGCCACTTGCGGTCGATCACCTGGAGCAGGACCATCCGCTCGAGCTGGCGCACCGCCTCCTCGCCGAGGCTCTCCTCCCGCCGGTCGTACGCGGAGTGCGCGTCCTCCTTGAGGCGGGCGAGCAGGAAGTCCTGGTCGAGACCGGCCCGGGAGCCGACCTCCTCCTCCAGCTCCTCGACCGTGACGCCCACCGGGTAGAGCTGCTTCAGGCTGGACCAGAGCTGGTCGAGGTCCCAGTCCTCGGCGTAGCCGTCGCTGGTCGCGCCGACCACGTACGCGCCGATCACGTCGTCGATCATGTTGCGGACCTGGTCGGACAGGTCCTCGCCGTTGAGCACCCGCAGGCGCTCGGCGTAGATCACCTGGCGCTGCTTGTTGAGCACCTCGTCGTACTTGAGGACGTTCTTCCGGATCTCGGCGTTCTGGCCCTCGATCTGGGCCTGCGCGCTCTTGATCTGGCGGGTGACCATCTTCGACTCGATGGGCACGTCCTCCGGGATGTTGAAGCGGTCCATGACCGCCTCGACGGCGCCGGCCCGGAACCGCTTCATCAGCTCGTCCTGGAGGGACAGGTAGAACCGGGACTCGCCCGGGTCGCCCTGCCGGCCGGCACGACCGCGCAGCTGGTTGTCGATCCGGCGGGACTCGTGCCGCTCGGTGCCGAGCACGTAGAGCCCGCCGGCGGCGGCCACCTCCTCCGCCTCGACGTCGCAGGCCTGCTTCCAGGTCGGCAGGATCTCCTCCATCGCCTTGGCGTACTCCTCCGGCTGCTCGACCGGGTCGAGACCGCGCTGGCGGAGTTCGTTGGCGGCGAGGAACTCGGCGTTGCCGCCGAGCAGGATGTCGGTGCCCCGGCCGGCCATGTTGGTCGCGACCGTGACCGCGCCCTTGCGCCCGGCCTGGGCGACGATCTCCGCCTCCTTGGCGTGGAACTTCGCGTTCAACACCGAGTGCGGGATGCCGCGGCGGCGCAGCATGTGCGACAGGATCTCGGAGTTCTCCACCGAGACGGTGCCGACCAGCACCGGCTGGCCCTGCTCGTGCCGCTCCGCGATGTCCTCGACGACGGCGTTGAACTTGGCCTTCTCGGTCTTGTAGATGACGTCGGGCCGGTCGAGCCGGACCATCGGCCGGTGCGTCGGGATGGTCACGACGCCGACCTTGTAGACCTTGTTGAACTCACCCGCCTCGGTCTGGGCGGTGCCGGTCATGCCGGAGAGCTTCTCGTAGAGGCGGAAGTAGTTCTGGAGGGTGATCGTGGCCAGGGTCTGGTTCTCCTGCTTGATCTCCACCCCCTCCTTGGCCTCGATCGCCTGGTGCATGCCCTCGTTGTAGCGGCGGCCGTGCAGGATCCGGCCGGTGAACTCGTCGACGATCAGGACCTCGCCGTCGCTGACGATGTAGTCCTTGTCGCGCTTGTAGAGCTCCTTGGCCTTGATCGCGTTGTTCAGGTAGCCGACCAGCGGCGTGTTGACCGACTCGTAGAGGTTGTCGATGCCGAGCCGGTCCTCGACCCTGGCCACGCCGCGCTCGGTGATCGCGATGGTGCGCTTGGCGTAGTCGACCTCGTAGTCGCCCTCACCGTCGGTGCCGGGCTGGAGGCGGGCCACCACTGACGCGAACTCCTGGTACCACCGGGCGGAGTGCTCGGCCGGGCCGGAGATGATCAGCGGGGTGCGGGCCTCGTCGATGAGGATCGAGTCGACCTCGTCCACCACGGCGAAGAAGTGGCCGCGCTGGACCAGCTCCTCCTTCGACCAGGCCATGTTGTCGCGCAGGTAGTCGAAGCCGAACTCGTTGTTGGTGCCGTACGTGATGTCGCACTCGTAGGCCGCGCGGTGCTCGGTGGCGGGCCGGTTCGGCAGCACCACGCCGACGGTGAGCCCGAGGAACTCGTGCACCCGGCCCATCCAGGCGGCGTCGCGCTCGGCCAGGTAGTCGTTCACCGTGATCACGTGCACGCCCTTGCCGGCGAGCGCGTTCAGGTAGACCGGCATGACCGAGGTGAGCGTCTTGCCCTCACCGGTCTTCATCTCGGCGATGTTGCCGAAGTGCAGTGCCGCGCCGCCCATCACCTGGACGTCGTAGGGCCGCTGGCCGAGCACCCGCGAGGCGGCCTCCCGGCACACCGCGAACGCCTCCGGCAGGAGGTCGTCGAGGGTCTCGCCGTCGGCGAGCCGCTCCTTGAACTGGTCGGTCATGCCGCGCAGCTCGTCGTCGCTGAGGTTGACGTAGTCGTCCTCGATCGAGTTGACGGCGGCCGCGATGGCCTTCAGCCGACGCACCATGCGGCCCTCGCCGGCGCGAAGGACCTTTTCCAGAATCGACACGGATCAACGCTCCCCTAGACGGTCTCGAACCATCGTAGGCGTTCCGGCGCGGCGATGGTCACTGGTGGCGGTGGTCCGGGTCTGCGAACCCGACATAACGCCGCGACCGCACGCCGAGGGCCGCCAATCGGGTTACGCCGTCGGCGAACGATCCGGCACGATGGCTCGGATGGAGCCTGTGGAGATCATCGAGGACGGGCTGTTGCTACGCCCCTGGCGGGCCACGGACGCCGACGCGGTGCACCGGGCCTGCCAGGATCCGGACATCCGGCGCTGGACCACCGTACCTCGCCCGTACCTGCCCGAACACGCCGTCGCGTTCGTGACCACGATCAGCGCCACCGCCTGGGCGCAGGGCACCGGAGCGCCGTTCGCGGTCCGCGACGCGGCCACCGGCGAGCTGCTCGCCTCGTGCGGTCTGGTCTCCGTCGACCACGCGCTCGACTCGGGCGAGGTGGGCTACTGGACCGCGCCGTGGGCCCGGGGACGGGGCGTCGCGGTCCGCGCCGTCCGGGCGGTGGCCCGCTGGGCCTTCGACGCGCTCAAGCTGCGCCGGATCACCTGGCAGGCCGAGATCGGCAACCACGCGTCCCGGCTGGTCGCGCTGCGGGCCGGCTTCCGGGTCGAGGGCGAACTGCGGCTGGCCCAGCCGGCGGAGGGCGGCCGCCCGGAGGGGTGGATCGGCTCCCTCCTGCCGGCCGATCTGGCCGCGCCGGGCGATCCCGTCCCGTACGGTCCGGACACGCTCCAGGCCCGCCGGGCGGCGGTCTTCGGCCGCCCGCAGCCCGTCCTGTTCACCACCGCCGGCGACACCGAGCTGCGGCTGCGCGCGCTGGAGGAGCGGGACCTGGCCGAGGTCACCCGCACCTGCCAGGACGAGCAGACCGTGCGCTGGACCACGGTGCCGCACCCCTACCGGCCCGAACACGCCGAGGGCTTCCTGCGCGACCTGGTGCGCCCGGCGTGGGCGCGCGGCACCGCCGCGACGTTCGCGGTGGCCGACCCGGAGGACCGCTACGTCGCCTCGCTCGACCTGCGGATCCTCCCTGGCGACCCGCTGGTGGCCGACGTCGGCTTCATGACCGCCCCGCACGCGCGGGGTCGGGGCTACCTGCCGGCCGCGCTCACCGCGGTCTGCGCCTGGGGTTTCACCACGCTCGGCCTGGCCCGGGTCGAGTGGCGGGCCAACGTGGGGAACACCGCGTCCCGCCGGGCGGCCGAGAAGGCCGGCTTCACCGTCGAGGGCACGCTGCGCGGCGGCGTCCAGCACCGCGGCGAGCGGCACGACGTGTGGGTCGGCGGGCTGCTGGCGGGAGACCTGACATGACCCCGGAGACGATCGAGGGGTACGGGGTACGGCTGCGGCCGTGCGCTCCGGCCGACGTACCCGGCACGGTGGCCGGCCTGACCGACCCGGAGTCCCGCCGGTTCATGCCCTTCCTGCCCGACCCGTACGACGCCGACGCCGCCCGGTGGTGGATCACCGAGGGCGCACCGGCGGCCCGGGCAGCCGGCGGAGCCGCCTACACGATCGCCGACCCGGCCACCGACCGGCTGCTCGGCAGCATCGGCCTGACCCGGCTCAGCGCGGAGCGGGCGACGTACGAGATCGGCTACTGGGTGGGCCCGTCGGCACGCGGCCGGGGCGTGGCGACCGCCGCCACCCGGCTGCTGAGTGAGCAGGCGTTCGCGGCCGGGGCGGGCCGGTTGGAGCTGCTCACCCGCGCGGAGAACGTGCCGAGCCAGCGCATCGCGCTGGCCTGCGGCTACCGGCACGAGGGGGTGCGCCGGGCGGCGGGTGCGGGCCTCGCCGGCGCACGTCACGACCTGGTCGCCTGGGTGCGGCTGGCCGACGACCCGCCCGGGCCGACCGCCCGCCCGCTGCCGGACCTGCCCGACGGCCGGCTCACCGACGGCGTCGTGACGGTGCGCCGGGTGGAACCGGCGGACACGGACGCGCTGCACCGCCTGCACACGCTGCCGGAGGTGGTGGCGAACCGGGTGCCGCCGGTGCCCCCGGAGCGGGAGGCGGTCGCCCGACGCTGCCGGCTCGCGGCGAGCAACTGGCTGGCCGGCGACGCCGCCGACCTGGCGATCCTCGACGCGGTGACCGGCGCGTTCGTCGGTGGCTGCGCCCTCGTCCACGACGAGCCGGCGACCGGCCAGGCCATGCTGGGCTACAGCCTGCTGCCCGAGGCGCGGGGGCGCGGGCTGGCCGCCCGGACGGTCCGGCTGGTCTCCGGGTGGGCGTTCGACGTCGGGGTGGCCCGCCTCTGGGCCGGCACGCGGCCGGAGAACGTCGCCTCCCAGCGGGTGCTGGAACGGGCCGGCTTCCGGCGGGAGGGGCTGCTGCGCGGGCGGCTGCCCGGCGTGAACGGCACCCGTACCGATTCGGTGATCTTCGGCCGACTGGCCACGGACGGAGAGTGAGTGGAGCCCCGCGAGCGCGGGGCCCCACTCGTCCGGTCAAGGGGTCAGGTGCCGAGCGAGATGATGCCGTAGTCGTACGCGCGCCGGCGGTAGACCACACTCGGGCGGCCGGACTCCTTGTCCTGGAACAGGTAGAAGTCGTGCCCGACGAGTTCCATCTGGAACAGCGCGTCGTCGACGGTCATCGGCTCGGCGGGGTGGACCTTCTCCCGGGCGATGTGCCACGGCTGGTCGTCGGGTTCCTCGAAGTCGCTCTCGTCCGGACGGTCGGCGACGGCGGTGGCCGCACCGTGGCCGTTCAGCACCGCCAGGCCGGGCCCGTCCAGGTCGGCCACCGGAAGACCGGCGGTCGCGGCGGCCACGGAGAGCGGCGCGTGCCGCCCGCGGTGCACCCGGCGGCGGTCGGCCGCCCGGCGGAACCGGGTGTCCAGCTTGGCGATGGCGGCGTCGAGCGCGCTGTAGAAGTCGTTCGTGCAGGCCTCGGCCCGGATCACCGGACCCCGCGTGACGCAGGTGATCTCCACCCGCTGGCAGTGGTCGGCCTGGCGCGGATTGCGCTCGTGGAACAACTCGACGTCCACGCGAATGAGTTTGTGGTCGTAGCGTTCGATTTTCGCGAGCTTCTCGGCTACGTGCACCCGGTAATGGTCCGGCACTTCGACGTTACGGCCCTTGACCACGATGTCCACGTGACCTCCCTTGTTCGGACGGTCGTTCGGTCCGGATCTTCCGGTCGACGCACCCGGGGAGGGCCCCGCTCGGCGTCCACCGGTGGTGTACGGCTACGCCTCCTTCCAGTGCCGGGGGAAGGTTGGCATCCTCACTACCCCCGACACCGAAACGCTAACTCCTGTTCGGCCACCCGTCACCCCCGGTTGCCGAAGGCGGTCGCGAAATTTAACAGCTCATACACCATGGGGTGAAACGGATACACGAAGCGTCACCGAAGCCGCCGCTTTTGCGTTGCGGCGAGCACCGCCGCGGCCTTTGGCGTCATTCCCGCGCGGTGCAATATCCGGCTCACCGCCGCGAGCGTGGCCCCGGTGGTGACGATGTCGTCGAGCAGCACCACGGCGCCGACCGCGGGGACCGTACGCCGCAGCCGGAACGCGGCGTACGCCGCGGCCGCCCGACCGGCGCTGTCCAGCTCCACCGAGTCCGGGCGCGGCAGCGCCCGCAACGGCCGCAGCACGCGGACCGGCCAGCCGGCCGCGCGCAGCCGGGCCGCCGCCGGGCGGGCCAGCCGCTCCAGGTGGTCGCCGTAGCGGGCCCGGGCCGCGCGGGCGGTGTCCGGCACCGCCACCAGCGTCACCGGGCCGGGCGGCCCCACGGCCTCGGCGACCACCTCGGCCAGCAACGCCCCCAGCGGCCGGGCCAGCCCGTGCCGACCCCGTTCCTTGTACGCCAGCAGCCCCTCGCGCAACGCGCCGCCGTACGGCCCGAGGGCGACACAGGGCGGCAGGTCCGGTGGGGCCGGATCGGGGCGGGTCGGCGCGGGACGCAACGACTCCAGCTCGTCCACGCAGCGCGGGCAGAAGCCCCGTCGCAGCCCCGGGGAGCGCGCCGCGCAGCCGGCGCACCCGGCGGGCAGCACCAGGTCGGTCAGGTCCGCCCAGAGCCCGCCCAGGTCCGGCACCGTGACCTCAGAAGAGGAAGAAGGGCGCGGTCGGGTTGGCCGACCGACCGCCCGCCGGCACGTCCAGCACCTGTTCCGGCGTGACGAAGTCGATCGGGTTGTTGCGCCAGGCGCCGCCGTTCGTCTCGAACATGAAGGAGAGCGCCGGCAGGCCGCTGTCCCCACCACCGGGATACGCCGCCAACTGGGTCACCGGCGCGCCGATCTCGGAGGCCAGCGGCGGTTCCCAGGCGCCGTCCACGGTGAGCTGGTGGATCGCCGATCGCCGGTCCGGGTCGTTGCCGGCGACGACCAGCTCGTTCTCGGTGATCCAGTCGACCGCGGTCACGCCGGTGAGCTGCGTGGGCAGCGCCCGGGGCTGCCCCAGGGTCACCACGCCACCCTCGACGTTGACCGGCGCGACGTAGACGACGCCGCCGCTGACCAGCGCGATCCGGTGGCCGTCGAGGGACCCCGCCACCGCCACCACGTTCCCGGAGACGTTCAGCGGGACCAGGCTCGTCCGGGCCGTCCCGTCGAACCGGTACAGCTTGCCGTCGGCCGCCACCAGGCCCGTCGCGCGGTCCTTGTCCAGGGAGCGCAGCCAGGTGGGTCGGCTCATCGAGCGGAAGGTGGTGGGACCGGCGGTGAACACCGCGACGGGCGCCGGACCGGTGCCCACCTTGAGCCGTTGCCGTCCCGACGCGGTCACCACCAGCGCGGCGAGCACCTGGTCGTCGGCCCGGGCCAGGGACGCGGAGACCACGTTACGGTTCTGCGCGGCCGGCAACGGGACGGCCTCCCGCCGCTCGTCGCCGATGGCGAGGGGGTGGATGGCGGCGTCGTAGACGCTGAACCGCGTCGGGGCCGCGCCACGCGGGTAGGCGGGATGGGTGGCGCGTTCCCGTTGCAGGTCGACGCTGAACCGTTTCTGGTTCTGGATCTTCAGGTCGAGCTGCCCGGTCAGCTCGGGCAACGACCACGCCAACTGGGTGCCCAGCCGGGCCAGCCGCTGCTCGTTGGCCCCCGGCATGGTCAGGTTGACCTCCCACTGGGAGTCCTGCCCGGTGGCGTTGTTGATCGGCCGGGTGCCGTCGGGCAGCCCGGTCACCCCCGGGGACAACCAGTCGGACGGACCGCCGGCCAGCCACTTCACCACCTCGGTGACCCGTCGCTCGGCCGGCACCGACGAGGGCAGGTAGCGCAGGTCGGGCACCAGGCGGGTCAGGTCCGAGTTCCAGAAGTAGACGGTGCGCGACCGGTAGTACTCGCGCAGCGCCGTGTCCGTGGTCAGCAGCACGTTCGGCAGCTCGGTGATCAGCAGCCCGGTCCCGGCCGGTCCGGCCCGGCGCAGCTGGAACGTGTAGTCGGTCTCGGTGGCCCCCGGCGGCCCCAGCGTGCCGTCGGCGCGGAGCACGCCGACCTGCTGCACCTTGATCGTCACGGTGAAGATGCCCTGGGGGTTGGCCGGGGTGCTCTCCGGCTTGGCCCGGAGCCGGACCACCGTCAGCTCGACCTCGCTGGTCTGCGGCTTGCCGGGCAGCAGGTCGCGGGCCTCCTCGGCGAGGAACGACCGGGCCCGGGTGTATGCCTGGTCGCGCTCCCCGGCGGCCGCGGCGCGCAGGTAGTTCTCGATGAACGGCACCGGCTCGTCGCTGTCGCCCGGCGCGGGCGGCGAGGCCGGGCTGCCGTTGAGCGAGCCGGCCTCGGCGGCGGGCACCGAGCCGTCGACCTGGACGTCCGTCTCGGCCGGGATGCCGCACCCGACCAGACCGGCGGGAAGCAGCACGCCGGCCAGCAGCACCGCAAGCAGGCGACGCGCCGTCATCGGGCCACCTCTGCTCTGTCGGTGTCGGCGGGGCCGATGGCCAACGCCCCGGCGCCACTGCCCGGGCCGATGGCGAGCAGGCCGCCGTCGCGCGGGCCGCCGAACGGCAGGGTGGCGTCGGCCGGCACCAGCCGCAGCGGTGAGGTGGTGAGCCGGTCCCCGGCCCGGGCCGGCAGGGTGAGGCGGAACTGCGCGCCCTGCCCCGGCGCGCCCCACGCCTCCAGCCAGCCGCCGTGCAGCCGGGCGTCCTCCAGGCTGATCGACAGGCCCAGGCCGGTGCCCCCGGTCTGCCGGGCCCGGGACGGGTCGGCGCGCCAGAACCGGTTGAAGACCAGCTTCTCCTCGCCCGGCTTGAGGCCGACGCCGTGGTCCCGCACCGTGATCGCCACCGCGCTCTGGTCCATGCCCAGGGTGATCCGCACCGGCTTGGCCTCGCCGTGCTCGACCGCGTTGCCGACCAGGTTGCGCAGCACCCGCTCGACCCGGCGCGGGTCGACCTCGGCGATCACCGGCGTGTCCGGCAGCTCCAGCTCGATGGTCACCCCCACCCGCTCGGCCAGCCCGGCCAGCCGCTCGGTCACCCGGTGCACCACCGGCACCAGGTCGGTCGGTTCGCTGTCCAGCACCGCGAAGCCGGCGTCGAACCGGCTGATCTCCAGCAGGTCGGTGAGCAGCTCCTCGAACCGGTCCAGCTCGGCCTGGAGCAGCTCGGCGCTGCGCGCCACCGCCGGGTCGAACTCGTCCCGCTCCGCGAAGATCAGGTCGGCCGCCATCCGGACCGTGGTCAACGGGGTGCGCAGCTCGTGCGAGACGTCCGAGGTGAACCGGCGTTGCAGCCGCGACATCTCCTCCAGCCGGAGGATCTGCCGTTGCAGGTTGGTCGCCATCTGGTTGAACGAGGCGGCGAGCAGGGCCAGGTCGTCCTCGCCGGAGACCACCATGCGCTGGTCGAGCAGGCCGGCGGAGAGGCGCTGGGCGGTGCGCGCGGCCACCCGGACCGGGGTCACCACCAGGCGGGTGACCAGGGCCGCCAGCAGGCCGAGCAGGAGCACCAGCGCGACGCCGGTGGCGACCACCGTCGCCCGGGCGTCGGCCGCCGTGCTGTCCTGCCGGGCCAGCGGTACGAGGTAGTAGAGCTCGACCTGCCCGAACCGGGTCGGCACCGGGGAGCCGTAGACCAGGTATTTGGTCCGCTCGCCGCCGAGCGTGCCGGTGCGGATCTGGTGGGCGACCTTGCCCGACGAGACGGCGGCCCGCAGCTCGTCGCCGATCACCGGGCGCACCGGCACGTCCGGTGAGGTGCGCGGCTCGATGAACTCGGCGAAGTTGTCGGCGGTGATCGCCACCACCACCCCGCTGGTCTGCGCCGGGTCACCGCCGGCCAGATAGTTGACCGTGCCGTCGATGGTGTCCTGGAGCTGCGCCTCCTGCGGCTGGCTGTAGAGGTTGAACTGCTTCGCCGCGTATTCGCTGCCGTTGCTCAGCCGGGCCCGCACGTCGGTCTCGGCGTTCTCCAGCAGGATGTTGGTGATCTTGTCGGCGATCAGGTAGGCGAAACCGCCCACCAGCAGACTCGACGCCACGAGTGTGATGGTGACCACGCGGACCTGGAGCGAGCGCCGCCAGGCCTGGTGCACACCGGCGGCGAACCGCGCCGACCGGCCGGCCAGGACGCGCCACAGCGCCCACGCGGCGGATGGCCGGCGGGGCGCGGTCGGCGGGTCGGGCAGCGGGGTGGTCACCACAGTGCTGACCAGGCTATCCGGTGCCCGCCTTGTAGCCCACGCCCCGGACGGTCAGGATGATTTCGGGTCGCTCCGGATCCGGCTCGATCTTGGCCCGGAGCCGCTGCACGTGCACGTTGACCAGGCGGGTGTCGGCCGCGTGCCGGTAGCCCCACACCTGCTCCAGCAGCACCTCGCGGGTGAAGACCTGGCGCGGCTTGCGGGCGAGCGCGACCAGCAGGTCGAACTCCAGCGGCGTCAGCTTCACCTCCTCGCCGTCCCGGCTGACCGTGTGCGCCGGCACGTCGATGGTGATCTGGTTGCCCGGCGGCCCGATGGTGAGCAGCTCCGGCGCGACGTCCTCGCCGCGGCGCAGCCGGGCCCGCATCCGGGCCACCAGCTCCTTGGGCTTGAACGGCTTGACCACGTAGTCGTCGGCGCCGGACTCCAGCCCCAGCACCACGTCGACGGTGTCGCTCTTGGCGGTCAGCATCACGATGGGCACGCCGGACTCGGACCGGATCGCGCGGGCCACGTCGATGCCGCTCATGCCGGGCAGCATCAGGTCGAGCAGGACGATGTCGGGCCGGCTGTCGCGGAACGCGGCCAGCGCGCGTTCTCCGTCCGCGACGAAGGACGGCACGAAGCCCTCGCTGCGCAGCACGATGCCGAGCATCTCGGCGAGGGCGGGGTCGTCGTCGACCACGAGTACCCGGGCTCTCATGGGGTTTATCGTTCCATCCCCGTTCGTTCGGAGGGTTCGGCGTCTTCACCGGCACGGTAGCGCCGAGCGGGCCCGCGCACCACAGCCGACGGCGTGGCCGCCCCGCGTGGCGTGCCGCGGCGGACGGGTCAACCGGATGCCGACCCGTCGTGCAACCATGATCCCCCGGGCGCCGCGTCGCCCGCCACCTCTACCCTGCCCGCCCAGGAGTACGCGTGCCCGACGCCGGCCCGATCGCGGTGCTCCCGCGCCGCCCGCTGACCGTCGGCGAGCTGCTCGACGCCGCCGTGCTGCTGCTGCGCGACCAGGCCCGGGTGCTGCTCCCGCTCGCCGTGGCGCTGGCCCTGGCCGAGCAGGCCCTGCTGTACCCGCTGCGGACGCTGGCCGACGTCCACCCGCCCGGCTGGTGGCCCACCGACCAGCAACGCTTCGGCTGGTACTGGCTGCTGCTCGCGGTCGGCGCCGGCACCGAGGCGGCGATCGTCGCGCTGCTGGGCAATCCGGCCGCGCGCGGCGGGGCGGCCGCGCTGCTGGGCCGTCGCCCCGGCCCGGCCGAGGTGCTCCGCGCGGCCCGTCCGGGCGCGACCCTGCTGGCGGCGGCCGCGGTCGGGCTCGCCGTCGGCACCGCCGGGCTGGCCGGACCGGCCTGGTTCGTGGCGTACGGGCTGCTCGGTCTGGTCGTGCCGGCGCTGGTGCTGGACGG